>CAYSFP010000122.1:0-17880 GCA_964430075.1 uncultured Planctomycetaceae bacterium
CGAGAAGTACGGCGCCTGGCGCGAGAAGAACATGTACGGCAAGAAGTCGATGGGCGTGCAGCGGAGCACGTACCTTATCGACGCCGACGGCCGCGTCGCCCGCGTATGGAAGCGAGTACAGGTCGACGGGCACGACCAGCAGGTGCTAGCGGCGGTGAAGGAGCTTGGGGCATAGATTGCCCGGATCACACGCGGAGTAACCGTAAGTTGCCTAGGCAAGCAGTTTTCGGCTCCTGGAATGACCGTCGCACTCAACACAACGATCGCGGTACTGACGACGGCAATGATTGCCGACATTCTCTGGCTGGCACGACCGATGCCCAGACAAGTTACCACGCAAAGTGAATTCAGGCGCCGGCGCCTCTGGCTTATTCGCTATCGCACGATACTGCTCCTGACGATGACGGTTGGTTTCACGCTATACGCCTACACCGAGGCAAAGCGTTCCGACCACGGCAACGCATTCCGTGCGTTGTTCATCGCCTTTCAGGTCGTGGTAATAGTCCGCGTGATGCGTCTCCAGTTTCGCCGCCCTAGGCAAGCGACTAATTCTAGTTAAAGCGCGGAGCTTGTCGGCACGCAGATTGCACTCTCTGCCGGGATGCTCCGCTTTCTACCCTGGAAATTCATCGTCCGCCGGGCAGCCCGGGCGTACGGGATCCTCGATCCTGCGCTCTGGCTTGCTCGCGTGCGCCAGTTTGCGCAGCCTTCAGAGGTGCAGGAGCCGATCGAACTTCTGCGCGCTGGGATTCTGTTCCACGCCCGCGGCCTCGTGAACGTCAAGGCGATTCAGCATAATCTCGACTGGGTGTGGCCCTATTGGGTCGAGCGGCAATTCGATCCGGGCGATGTATCGTTCATCCCGCGGGCGTTTTCGTTCAGCCATGTGAACCTCACGCACCGCAATTGGACGGCCATCGGGCTGCCCGATCTACCGCTCTATCCGATCGTCGACCCCCGCGGGCTGGTGACGCCGATTACGGACGGCTGGTCGATCGACTGCTGGCTGCTGGACCACGCGGGGAACGCTTGCCTGCCGAGCCGGATTCGCGAACCGCATGCCCGGCAGCGGCTCGTCATCGAGGATGATCTCGCGGTGGCGACGACCGTCAGCGCGGGCGCGCTACGGCTGGACCAGATCGCCCGCGTGGTGGCCGATGGCGGGCCGCCTGTCGTCGAGCTTGCCGTGCGCGCCGCCAGCCCGCACGGCGGCCGCCTGGTCGTTGCCATTCGGCCGTACAACCCCGAGGGCGTGCAGTTCATCGACTCGATCGCGGCGAGCGAAGCGCGCGACGCCTGGCTGGTGAACGGCCGCACGCGCGTCGAGATCGATCGCCCCGCCGACGCGATCTACACGTCCGACTACGCCACCGGCGACGTGTTCAGTTGGCTCACGGGCACGGCGACCGAGGACGCGACGCCCGACGGCCATCAGCACCCGCACCGCAGCGGCGAAGTGAAGTGCGCGACGGGCATGGCCACCGCGGCGTCGGTCTATCGCTTCGACGCCCAGCAAACCGAGCTGACGATCCGCGTGCCGCTGGACCAGGAGTTCGCCGCCCTGGGCAGTCATCCGGCCTACCGCCAGGCGACGACCTGGGCCGCGATCCGCCAGCAGACGGCCAAACTGCAGATTCCGGATGAGCGGATGCAGTTTCTCTACGACGCCGCGGTTTGCACGCTCACGCTGCTGAGCGCCGGCGAGATCGTGCCCGGGCCGTACACATACCGCCGGTTCTGGTTCCGCGATGCGTGTCTGATGATGAACGCGCTGCTGGCGATCGGCCTGACCGACCGTTGCCGCCATGCCGTGGCGAGCTACCCGGACCGGCAGCTCCGCAATGGCTACTTCCGCTCGCAGGACGGCGAGTGGGATTCCAACGGCCAAGTATTGTGGGCGTTCGACCGGGTTGCCCGCGTTACGGGGCAGGCGCCGAGCGCCGCGCAGCTCAACGCGGCCGAAAAGGCGGTGGCCTGGATTGCGAACAAACGCGAGTCCGCCGGCAGCGGCAAACTGCACGCGGGCCTGTTGCCGCCGGGGTTCAGTGCGGAGCACTTGGGGCCGAACGATTACTACTACTGGGACGACTTCTGGGCCGAAGCCGGCCTGCACGCGGCGGCCCGCCTGTTACTTCGTGCAGGTCGAGCTGAAGCCGCAGCCCGTGCGCGGCGCGAGGCGATCGACGTACACAATGCCATCGACGCCAGCCTCGCGGCGATCCCGCCCCGCCGCGCCCAGGGAGGGCTGCCGGCGTCGCCCTATCGCCGACTGGACTCGGGGGCAGTCGGCTCGCTGGTCGTTGACTACCCGCTCCAGCTCACGCCGCCGGGCGACGCGCGGGTGATAACCACGGTCGAAGCACTGCTGGGCACGTCGTTCCACAACGGCGGCTTCTTTCAAGAAATCATCCACTCGGGCATCAACGCGTATCTCACCCTCGACGTGGCTCAGACGATGCTGCGCGCGGGCGACCAGCGGTTCGCCGATTTGGTGGAATCCGTCGCGGCGATCGCCTCTCCCACCGGCCAATGGCCCGAGGCCGTCCACCCGCTCAGCGGCGGCGGCTGCATGGGCGATGGGCAACACGGCTGGGCCGCCGCGGAGTGGATCATGGTGATCCGCAATATGTTCGTCCGCGAAGAGGGGGAGCAGCTCATTGTCGGCTCGGGCCTGTTGCACCCCTGGCTCGAAAGGGGCGTCGAGTTGGCGTTTGGCCCTTCGCCGACGCCCTGGGGGCCGATCACCGTGCGCGTGAGTTGTGACGACGGTGCGGCAACGGTCGAACTTGACGCCGCCTGGCGCGGCGCCTCGCCCCGCGTCGACGTGTTGATCCCTGGGTATGATGCTGCGGCGGAGGTCGACCCATCGCGGCCGATCCGCGTCACGCGGAGCGAGTCCGAGCTTTCGCTTGCCGCGCTGGCCGATTCCCGCGATGCAGGAACTGACGCGTCATGAAGATCGCGATGTTCACCAACACGTACCTGCCGCATGTCGGCGGCGTCGCGCGGAGCGTCAGTACGTTCGAAGAGGAGCTGCGCCGCCGCGGGCACGGGGTGAAAATCGTGGCGCCGACGTTCGAGGGCGCCGAGGACTCCACTTCGAACGTGCTTCGCGTCCCCGCGATCCAGGGATTTAACGGCAGCGATTTCTCCGTGCGTCTACCGCAGCCGGGGCTGATTGCGGACTTCCTCGACGAGTTCCGCCCCGAGATCGTCCACAGCCACCACCCGTTTTTGCTGGGCGACTCCGCCCTGCGCTACGCCTGGGCGCGGCGGCTGCCGATCGTGTTTACGCACCACACGCTGTACGAGCAGTACACCCACTACGTGCCGCTGGACTCCGAGGCGATGAAGCGCGTGGCGATCCAGATGGCCGTGGAGTACTGCAACCTCTGCACGGCGGTGATCGCCCCCAGCGAGAGCATCGCGACGCTGCTCGCCGAGCGCGGCGTCACGGCGCCGGTCACGGTGGTTCCCACGGGGATCGACCTCGACTTCTTCAGCAGCGGCGATCGGCGGCGCGTGCTCGAGGAATTTGGCGTGGATCCCTCGGCGCTCGTCCTTGGCCACGTCGGTCGGCTGGCCGGCGAGAAGAACCTCGACTTCCTCGGCGCCGCGGTGGGCGCGTATCTGGGCAACCATCCCGAGGCGGTGTTTCTCGTCGTCGGCGCCGGCGACCACGCCGAGGCGTTCGAGCAGCTCGTCCGCGAGCGAGCCCGGCCGGAGCAATTGCTGATGGCGGGCAAACGCACGGGCCGCGACCTGGCCGACGCCTACGCCGCGATGGATGTGTTCGTCTTCAGCTCGCAATCCGAAACGCAGGGCATGGTGCTGGCCGAGGCGATGGCCGCGGGGGCCCCGGTGGTCGCCCTCGACGGCCCCGGCGTGCGCGACGTGGTGGCCCGCGACAACGGCCGGCTGCTGCCCGCCGACGCGACGGTCGACGATTTTGCCCGCGCCCTGGAAGACGTGACCGCCGATCCGCAGCGGCTGCGGCGGCTCCATCGCGGAGCCCAAGAGTCGGCCGACCAGTTCAGCCTGGAGAACTGCACCGACCGCCTAGCGGCGCTCTACGAGCAACTCATCGCCGCCGCGGACGAGCGGGGCGAGCCGGATCCCGATCCGTGGGATCGTCTGCTCAATCGGCTCGAAATCGAATGGAATCTGTTGACCCAAAAAGCGACGGCGCTGGCCGCCGCGGTGATCGAGTCAGAAGCGGCGAGGGCGCGCCTTGATTGACACGCTCGTCCAATTCGGCCGGCGCTGGCGGCGGGCGGTGAGCCGCACCCGCTGGACCGCGCGGTTTCTGCGCCGCCCCCAGGGTGAGCTGAGCGACAAGCCGGGGTTGATCCTGCTGCAGATCGACGGCCTGTCGCGCACCCAATTCGAGTTGGCGCTGGCTCGCGGGCGATTGCCGAACCTGCGGCGGCTCATCCGCCGCGGGCACTACGCGCCGCTGAGCTTCTACTCGGGGCTGCCGTCGACGACGCCCGCCGTCCAAGGCGAGGTGATGTACGGCGTGCGGGGCGCCGTGCCGGCGTTTCAATATCTCGACCGCCGGCAGAACAAAGTCGTGCGAATGTTCGACTCGCCCACGGCCCGGGCCGTCGCCGAGCAGCTCGCGGCGCGGGGCGGCCCGCCGCTGCTTGAAGGGGGGTGTTCGTACTCGAACATCTATGCCGGCGGCGCCACCGAAGCGCGGTTTTGCGCCGAGACGCTCGATCACGAGCCGAATCGGCTGCTGCGCAATCCCGTGCAGTTGATCGCGCTGTTTGTGTTGTACTTCGTCAAGATCGTGCGCGTCGTCGGGCTGGCGCTCTTGGAGCTGGTGATCGCCGTGGGCGACATGATCCGCGGCATCGCGGGCCGCGAGGATTGGCGTTCGGAGCTGAAGTTCGTCTGCTCGCGCGTGGCGGTGTCGATCGTGCTCCGCGAGTATCTGCACGTGGCGGTGAAGCTGGCCATCGACGAGGGAGCGCCGATCATCTACGCCAACTTCCTGGGCTACGACGAGCAGGCCCATCGCCGCGGACCGGACAGCCTGTTTGCACACTGGGTGCTCAAAGGGATCGACGGCGTCCTGGGCGACGTGTGGCGCTCGGCGAGGCGCTCGGAGCATCGCGAGTACGAGGTGATCGTCTTCTCCGATCACGGCCAGCAGCGCACGCAGATGTACGACCGCTTGCGCGGCGAGAGCATTCAGCAGGCCGTCCAGCGGGCCTTCGCCGAGGGACCGCTCGCGGGCAAGCAGGTGCGGCCAGCAGCGCCGGTGCGCTCCCGCGGCGCCGAGCTGCACGAACGCACCCGAGGCCTGTTCGCCGCGCGGCGGCGACGCGCGGCCCTGGTCCAACGGAACAAGGAAGCGGGCAAGGATCCACGCGACGCTGCCGACGCTGAGGAAATCTTGGTCACGGCCCTGGGGCCGCTCGGCCACGTGTACGTGCCGGGCGGGCTCGCGGAGAGCGATCGGCCGCGCTACGCCGCGCGGCTGGTCGCCGGCGAGGGCGTGCCGCTGGTGCTCTATCGCGACGACGCCGGCGCCGTGCGCGGACACAATCGCCGCGGCCGCTGGCGCCTGCCGGAGGACGCGGTGCAACTGTTGGGACCCGATCACCCCTTTCTGCAGGAGACGGCGAGCGACTTGATCGCGCTCTGCCAGCACGAAAACTCGGGCGACTTGGTGATCTGCGGCTGGGATCCGGCCCAGGAACCGGTGACGTTCGTCGGCGAAAACGGCGCCCACGGCGGCGTCGGTGACGACGAGGTGCGCGGGTTCGCACTCGTGCCCGACGCCGTGGAGATCGACCGGCGACGCACGCCCAGAGGCGAAACGTACGTCCGCGGCGAGGATCTGTATCGCGCAGGTCGCCTCTTCCTTCACGGCGAAGCGCCGACCGTTGCCGGAAGCAGCGTGCGGCAGGCGTCTCCAGTTCAAGAGAGCGGCGCCGAACTGCGCGACACGTTCCGCGTCATGACCTACAACATTCACAGCAGCATCGGGCTGGACGGCCGCGTGCGGCCCCAGCGCATCCTGCAGGTGATCCGTTCCGCCGGCGCCGACGTGATTGCCTTGCAGGAAGTCGATTCGGGCCGCCAGCGCTCGCGCCGCGACGACCAGGCGAGTTTCCTCGCCGAACGGCTCGACATGAGCCATCATTACTTCGCCGTGCTTGAAGATCGCGGCGAGCGCTACGGCCTGGCCGTCATCAGCCGTTTTCCCATGCGGGTGATCAAGACGGCGCACCTGACGCCCGCCAACGCCCGCCGCCGTTGCGAGGCCCGCGGCGCCATGTGGGTGGAACTCGACACGCCCTGGGGCGCTGTGCAGTTGATCAACACGCACTTTGGCTTGACACGACAGGAACGGCTGCTGCAGGCCGCCGCGCTGACCGGCGCCCACTGGCTGGGCCAGATGGGCGCTGAGCAGCCGGTCGTGCTCTGCGGCGATCTCAACGCGGGGGTGAACTCGCCGCCCTGCCGGCTGCTGGGCGAGCGCCTCGTCGACGCGCTGCTCGCGTCCGGCGCCGCCCGCCCGCGGGCCACGTTTCCGTCGCTCGTGTCCGTGCGGCGGATCGATCACATCTTCGTCAGCCCGCACTTCGAGGCGGCCGCCGTCCTCCAGACGCGCACGCCGACCGCGCAAATCGCATCGGACCACTTGCCGGTGTGCGTCGACTTACGGCTGCGCCGCGAGTCGGCGGCGACATGGACGTCCGCTCCGGCGCCGCTCGAAGTGCGCTAACATTCGAGACGGCGGGCACCTCGAGATGCGTCGAATGAAACTTGCCCGCCATCCTTGGCGAACAAGATTCGTTTTGCGGTCCTCAGAATGACAGCGCTGCAGCAGAATGACACGCTGCATCCGGGTCTCGGCCACTAAGCCCACTTGCTGACGCTGGCGCCCTTCCTGGACTTTTGAAACTCTTCCCAGCCCCGGAAGCCATCTTCGAAGTCCCACACGTCTTCGAAACCCGCGTCGAGAAGCTGCTTGGCCCCCTGAGTCGAAGAATCGCACTCCCGATGGGCGCAGTAAACGACGATCGTCTTCTCCTTGCTGCCGGACGCTTCCAAAACCCGATCCGCGAAGTCGGCGCTGTCCTGCGGAATGTTGACGGCGCCGGGGATCTTGGTTTGTGAAAAGTGCCCGGCAGGCAACGTGTTGACCAGGAGAAAATCCTCGCCCCGGTCCCAGAAATGTTTCAACTCGTGAGCAGTGATCGTTCGCACGACATTCCTCCTTCGCTTCTCATGCCCCGGAACTATGGAATGCGGGACAATGCTTCGCAGCGGCCGACGGCGCATCGCCAAGGAGTCATCGCCCACGCCGCGGCCGCCAATCAAATCCATCTCCACGCTAAGGTGCAATTCCTATGCCGCGTGAGCGCGTCGCAGCGGGGGAAAGGAGGCCCGAGTGCACGCCGGGGACGAGAGGGTTTGCCGCTTAGGCGCGCACGGTCAGCGTCGTCGACTGTGAATCCGTGGAATTCGGACCCGCCATGATAAGAAACTCGCCCGGTTCGACGACGAAGCGCATGTCTACGTTCCAGAAGGCCAAGTGATCAGGCGAGATTTCAAGCGCGACCGTGCATGTCTCGCCGGCGTCCAGGGCGATGCGTTGGAAGCCTTTGAGATCCTTGACCGGGCGACCTCCACGGCCTCGGCGATCATGCGGCGGTCCTCCGCCGGGTCGCTGGCGGTCACGTCGTCCTGCTGCCACGAGCCGCCGTCGTTCTTCAGCAGCGTGATCGTCTTCAGGGCGGCCTCCATGGCGAACTCGCGGCGGGCGTCGCAGCCCACGATCCGCTCGGCATTGCCCGGGTCGACATAGGGATCGTCGAAGAGCCCCAGTCGGAACTTTTGCTCCAATAGCGGCGCCACAAGCTCGTCGAGCTCCGCTTCGGCGAGCGCCCCATTTGAGCGTGGTCGACATGTCCAATTCTTCCCAGAGCCAGAGTGCCCGCGAAACACGCGAAAAGGCGCGAAAAACAGATTAACTGATCCTGTTCCTCTCCTTTTTTTGTGCCCTTTCGCGTGTTTCGCGGGCAATTTCTCATTCCTCGGCGGCGACGCCTCAGAATGACAGCGACTGGGCGTCTTTGCAGTCTTTCAGGCCCGGTGCCGTGAACAGTTGAGCATAATGCCGCTCGCGGCGCCCGCACATTTCCAATCGCGAAGAAAAATGTCGCAATCGCGCCACGATTGATTCGCCCACTCCCTGCGGCGAAGATGCGGGGGATCGCCTCCTCCCAATGCATCGCCCCGCTCGTTCCCATTCCGCCTTCCGCTTTCCGCCATCCGAATTCCCATGCTCCTCGGCCTCGGCCTCTACCGCCACATGCTCACCGGCGAGAACTATCAGTTCGCGCGGCAAGCCGGCGCCATGCACATCGTGGCCCACCTGGTCGATTACTCCCGCGGCGGCGACGCCCACGCCGCGACCGACGACCAGCCGACCGGCACGGAGCGCGGCTGGGGCCTGGCCGGCGATCCCGACCAGTTGTGGACGCTCGAGGAACTTGTCGACCTGCGGCGCGAGGTGAACGATGCGGGGCTCGAATTGCACGCGATCGAGAACTTCGACCCGGCCCACTGGTGCGACGTGCTGCTCGACGGGCCGCGCAAACGCCAACAGATCGAAAACCTCAAAACGCTCGTCCGCCGCGTCGGCGAAGCCGGCATTCCCGTGATCGGCTACAACTTCTCGATCGCCGGCGTGGCAGGCCGCGTCACCGGCCCCTTCGCCCGCGGCGGCGCCGTGAGCGTCGGCATGGACGGCCCCTGCGACGCGCCGCTACCCCGCGGCATGGCGTGGAACATGATCGTCCACGAGCATGCCGAGCCCGGGTTCCTCCCGCCGGTGACGCACGAGGAACTCTGGCGCCGCCACGGCGAGTTTCTCGACGAGCTCGTCCCCGTGGCCGAGGAAGCGGGCGTCACGCTCGCTGCCCATCCCGACGATCCGCCCACGCCGACGATGCGCGGCCAGCCGCGGCTGGTGTACCAGAGCGAGATGTTCCAGCGGGTGCTCGATCGCCGGCCGAGCCGGGCCAACGCGCTGGAGTTCTGCATCGGCACGATCGCCGAGATGACCGAGGGCGACGTGTACGACGCGGTCGACCGCTACAGCCGCCAAGGCAAACTGGCGTACGTGCACTTCCGCAACGTCGTGGGCCAGGCGCCGCACTACCGCGAAACGTTCGTCGACGACGGCGCGGTCGACATGCTCCGCGTGCTGCGGATACTGCATGACAACGGCTACGACGGCGTGCTCATCCCCGATCACACCCCGCAGATGACCTGCGGCGCCCCCTGGCACGCCGGCATGGCCTACGCGCTGGGCTACCTCCGCGCGGGCCTGCAATCGCTCGGCGCCACGTAACTCTCATCTCCTCCTCCGAAGGCGATTCTCCATGCCATCTCCTCCCCCCGCCCTCACGCTGCTGGCTGCCATTGCTTGCCTCTTCGCTTCGCCGTCGCCGCTCCGCGCCGAAACGGGCTCCGACGCCTGGCTGCGCTACGCCCCGCTCACCGATGATTATGCCCAGCAAGCACGCGAGCAACTCCCCGCCACGATCGTGACGATAGGCGAGTCCCCCATCCTGCAATCCGCCACGGACGAAATCCGCCGCGGCGTGCGCGGCATGGCGGGCCGCGTCCTCCGCGTGGCCAACGAATTGCCCGACGAGCCGGCCATCGTCGTCGGCACCGTCGTCGCCACCGGCTTCGTCCAGGGCCCGCGGGACGAATCTCGCGCCCCCGACGGCTACCACGTCTTCTTCCGGGAGCGGGACGGCCAGCGGCATCTCTACGTCGTGGGCACAAACGAGCGCAGTTGCCTGCACGCGGCGTTCGCGCTCTTGCGTTACATCGCCACGCAGCAGCCGCTGGAATCGCTCGATGAGCGCACCTTCGCCGCGGCGCCGATCCGCATGGTGAACCACTGGGACAACCTCGACGGCACGATCGAGCGCGGCTACGCCGGCCGTTCGATCTTCTGGGAAGGCGGCCATGTGCGCGACGATCTCACCCGAGTGAGCGACTACGGCCGGCTGCTCGCGTCGGTTGGCATCAACGGCTGCTCGATCAACAACGTCAACGCCGACGTCCGCGTGATCACGCCCGAGTATCTGCCCGAGGTCGCCCGCATCGCCGAGGCGTTCCGCCCCTGGGGCGTGAAAGTGTACCTGTCGCTCAACTTCGCGGCGCCGCGGGAGATGGGCGGCATCGACACGTTCGATCCGCTCGACCCACGGGCCGTCGCGTTCTGGAAGGAAGCCGTCGACCGCGTCTACGCCGCCGTCCCCGACCTCGGCGGCTTCGTGCTCAAGGCCGACTCCGAAGGACGCCTTGGCCCCAGCGAGTACAATCGCACGCACGCCGACGCCGCCAACGCGATCGCCCGCGCGGCCGCGCCCCACGGCGGCGTGCTGTTCTACCGCGGCTTCGTCTACAACCATCTCATGGACTGGCGCGACCCGAAGAACGACCGCGCAACGGCCGCGTACAATAACTTCCACGCGCTGGACGGAAAATTTGACGACAACGTCATCATCCAGATCAAGCACGGCCCTATCGACTTCCAGGTGCGCGAGCCCGCCTCGCCCTTGTTCAGCGGGCTCGAGAAAACCAACCAGGCGATTGAGCTGCAGATCACGCAAGAGTATCTCGGCCAGCAGAAGCACCTGTGCTACGTCGTGCCGATGTGGAAGGACGTGCTCGACTTCGACATGCACGCCGGACCGCCGCTGCAGCCCTCGGGGACGCCGGTGAAGCAACTCGTCGCGGGGCGGACGTTCCGGCGGCCGCACGGCGGGTTCGTCGGCGTCTCGAACGTCGGCCGCGACGACAACTGGCTCGGCCATCATCTGGCGATGGCGAACCTCTACGGCTTCGGCCGGCTCGCCTGGAATCCCGACTTGTCGAGCGCACAAATCGCCGAGGAGTGGACCCGCCAGACCTTCAGCAATGATCGCGACGTGGTCGGCGTGATCGTCGACATGCTCATGCGCTCGTGGCCTCTCTACGAGCAGTACACCGGCAACCTCGGCATCGGCACGCTCACGGACATCATTCACATCCACTTCGGCCCGGCGCCGGAGTCGAGCGAGTACAACGGCTGGGGCCAGTGGCATCGCGCCAGTGAAACGGGCGTCGGCATGGACCGCACGGTCAGCTCCGGCACGGGCTTCACCGCCCAGTACCGGCCGGCGGTCGCGGCGTTGTTCGAGTCGATCGCGACGTGCCCGGACGAGCTGCTCTTGTTCCTGCACCACGTGCCGTATACGCACGTGCTCCGCAACGGCAAGACGGTCATTCAGCACTTCTACGACGAGCATTACGCCGGCGCCGAGGCGGCGGCCGAGCTCGTCGACCAGTGGCAGTCGTTGGAGGGGCTCGTCGACGAGCAGCGGTATCGCGAAACGCTCGATCGGCTCGAGTTCCAGGCCGGCCATGCCCAAGTATGGCGCGACGCCGTGTGCCGCTGGTTCAACAAGCGCTCGGGGATCGCCGACGAGCATGGCCGCGTGGGGAATTACCCCAGCCGCTTCGAGGCCGAGGATCAGCAGCTCGCGGGTTACGCGGCGACCGACATCGAACCGTGGGAAGCCGCCTCCGCCAGCCGCGCGGCCCAGTTGCCGGCCGACGCCAACTCCGGCAGCATCACGTTCCCCTTCGCCGGCGAACCCGGCTGGTACGACCTGCAGATCCAGTATTTCGACGAGGAAGACGGCGTCTCACAATTCCGCGTGCTGTTAGGCGAGCAGGAGTTGGACGCGTGGCTTGCCGACCAGCACGTCCCCACGCCGACGACGAAGCCCGACGCCCACTCCTCCTCGCGCCGCACCATCCGCGGCGTCCCGCTGCGGCCCGGCGACGCGATTCGCATCGAAGGCACGGCCGACGGCGAGGAGCGCGCCGGGCTCGATTACCTCGAAATCCTACCAGCGCGGGATTAGGGCATCGTGGCACTGGGCCACGCCGCCGCCTCAATTCGCCAAATCGTTGCGAAACTTCCGCGGCGTCTTGCCCACGCGGCTCTGAAAGAACTGGATGAAGTAGCCCGTCGAGCCAAACCCCGAGATGTCAGCCACTTTCGAGATGGGGTACGTCGTATCGAGCAACAGCCGTTTGGCCCGCTCCAACCGCGCAATCTGAATCTCCTCGAGAATTGTGCGGCCGATCGTCTCGCGAAACCGCTTCTCCAGATTGCGGCGCGACACGGCCACCTCGTCCACGACGTCCTCCACCGAGATCCCCCGGCCCTGCTCCCGGTGGATGAACTGCAGCGCCGCGGCCACGTCCTGGTCCTCGACCGCCACGATGTCGGTCGACCGCCGCGTGACGACGCACAGCGCTTCGACCAAAATCCGCCGCGGCTTCTTGATGCGGCCCTGCATCATGCCGTCGAGCAGCTCGGCCGCGCGATACCCGGCCGTCTCCGCGTTGAGGGCGACGCTGGAGAGCGGAGGATCGGCCAGGGCGCAGAACACCTCGTCGTCGTCCACGCCCAGCACGGCGACGTCCTCCGGCACGCGCAGCTCGGCCATGCGGCACGCCTCGAGCACCTCGCGGCCGCGGTCGTCGTTGCACGCGAACAGCCCCACGGGCTTCGGCAGCTTCCGCATCCACTCGGCCAGGATCGCCTGCTCGCGCTCCCAGTGGCGGTCCTGTTGCCGCTTCGGTTGGCGGTAGACGTGCGGCGTGAAGCCCACCTGGGCCAGCCGAGCGGCAAACGCGCGCTCGCGGCGCGTCGACCACGCGCGGTCCTCCAGCCCCACGTAGGCGTAGTGGCGAAACCGTCGCTCGAGCAGATGCTCTGCCGCGATACGCGACACCTCGTCGGCGTCCGAGCTGAGCTCCGAAAACGCCGCCAGCGGGCTCTCCGGTCGCATCTGCTCGTCGGTGAGCCCCAGCGCGATCGTCGGAAGATCGGCTTCCAGGATGGCCCGGGCGACGCGGTCGTTGGGAATCCGGGCGATGATCCCCGAGCCGCCCCACTGCTTCATCTTCGGCACGTCGTGATCGTAGTCGCCCGCGGTGATGTGGAAGCTCCACGGCCCGTGCAACTGCGCGTAGCGCGCAATGCCGCGCAGCATTTCACGGCCGAAGCCGCGCGAGGTCTCGATCAGCAGTGCGACTTTCGGAAGCTCGCGCATAACGCCCGTCGCGAGAGTGGCCGTCGGCTCGACGCCGCGCGGGTCCGTAGGGCCGCGCCGCGTGAGCGCTCCCCAAGAACGTCCCTGCCAGCGTCAATCCGCGGCGGTCCCCGTTTCGTTCCGTTGAAAAGTCCGATGTCCGCCAAAACAACATAGCTGGAGTTGAGTCGCGGCGGCGGCCTGGAAATTTCGCAATCCAGCAAAAAAAGTCTGTAATTGCGAAAACTCCTAAAGAAAAGGACGTCTCTCGCAAAGGTGCAAAGACGCAAAGGGGGAGTGCAAGGAGAAAGAATTCAAGGGAACGAAGCGAAATCCCTTCTCCCCCTCCGTCTTTGCGAGAGACCAAAGCCGATCTGCCGCGCCCGAGATTACCGCCCCGTCGTCTCAGCCGGCGCGCTCGTCGTGGGCGACTCCGCCCGCTTGCTTTGCACGTAGTTCCAAGCGAGCAGCCCTGCGACGATGGCCGCGGTCAGCACGAGGTAACCCGCTAGAAGCGCCGCCGCAAGCGCCCGGTGCGTGCGGGTCCACCGTGAAATCCGCTCGGTCCAGCGTTCGCGGTGGGCGGTCGCCGGCTCATCGGCCAGCCAGCGTTGGATGTCGTCCGACAGGGCCCGCGCCGAGATGTAGCGCGCCTCGGGCCGGGCCGCGAGCGCCTTGAGGCAGATCGACTCGAGCGGCCGCGGCAGCCATCGTACGTGCTGGCGCGGCGGGGTAATTTGGCCGCTCTGGGCCGCGGCGATCATCACGCCGACATCCTCTTCCAGGGCATGAGGGAGGCAGCCGGTGAGCAGATGGTACAGCGTCGCGCCGAGACTGTAGACGTCGGTGGCCGGCCCCAGTTCGTGATGGCGCCCCGAGGCCTGCTCGGGGCTCATGTACGCGGGCGTGCCAATGGCGGCGCCAATCCGGGTGGAGGCGCCGCCGCCGTCAACGTTCATGTTCGGCGCCATGCGCGTCGTGAGGGCCACGTCCTCGTCCGAGCCGATGACCTTCGCCAGACCCCAGTCGACCACCAGCGTTTCGCCGTATTTGCCCAGCATGATGTTGGCCGGCTTGATGTCGCGGTGTAGCACGCCCTTGCTGTGGGCGTAGTCGACCGCGTTGCACACGTCGAGAAACCGCTGCAAGAGCTTGCGCAATTCGCTCATGCGTTTGGCCGAGTCCGAGGCGACTCGCGAATGGTGGAATCGCTCCAGCACCTCCAGCAAACTTTCGCCGCGAATGAGCCGCATGGCGTAGTAGGGCCGGCCTGTGTCGTCGGTTCCCAGGGCGTACACCGGCGCCACGCCGGGATGCTCCAGCCGGCCCGTGACGCGCGCTTCGAGCAGAAAGCGGGCCCGGGAGTCCTCATCGTCGGCCCATTGCGACTTGATTTGCTTGAGCGCGACGGTGCGGTCAATTTCGCGGTCGCGTGCCAGGAAGACGATGCCAAGCCCGCCCTGGGCGAGAATTTGCTGCACATCAAACCGTTCGCCCGGCGTCAAGCCGGCGCGAGGGGCGCTGGGGGCGGCCGCCCTGCGGTTGGCGAGGTTCGGTTGGACATGCGTGTCGTCGGGGCGATCAGTGGTCGCTGCTCCGCCATACAGAGGCAGCAAAGCTTTGCGCACGCCGGCCGGCAACGCCGCCGCTCGCTCTTCGTAGGGCGTGGCGCAGGTTTCCTGGGCGGCCCGCTCGATGGCCGTGCGCATGACCGTCGCCTGACCCTTGCTCAGCTTGCCACGCTCGGCCAGCACGTCGGCCAGCGGTCGCGCGGGCAGGACCGCCCACTCGCGAACCGTTGCCTCGAGCTCAGCGTCGCTCAGCAGCCGCTGCTGATAGGCATGCAAACAGGCCAGGATGTCGCGAGGGCTGGGGCCGGGGGTCATAGTGCCCGTTGTAACACCTGGAAATCCCGTGGGCCACGTGCGCAAAACAGGTGTTTGCGTTCGGGACGGGGTGACTTAGAGTATTTGTAGGGGTTGCCGCGGCAGATGGCGGTTGCCCTGCTGGGCCGTGCGGCTCGGCGAGATTTGTTCGACTGAAGAGGAAGAGGAGGACCAAGAATGTACCGCCGTCAATCCCTGGCCGCCGTGACCATTGCCCTAGCATATGGCACGCTCGGCTTGGCGCCGCAAGAGGCGTCAGCTCGCCGCCACAAAGTCTGCGGACCGCCGCCGATCGAAGTCACGTTGTGCGTCGACGATCCATGCGACTGCTGCGCCCCTCAGACCGTGTGCGTTTGCGTGCCGTGCTGCTGCACCGAAGCCCCCTGCGTTTCGTGGCGCAATGGGTTCCTCGGTCGCCGCGTTGCGACATTCAGTTGGCCGTGCTGCGGCCACACCGTGGAAGTGGTCGTCACCCGTCGCGGGGACCTGATCGTCCGCTGAGCGTGGGGGCGAACTCCCACGGCAATTGCGCGATCCGCACAGTCAGCCCCCGGTCAGTGACCGGGGGCTATATTATGCGCCCTGACGCCGCCGAGTTCGAGCTTCGCGCGTCCTACTTATCGAACCACCGCGTGAACAACCGTAGCGTGGTTTGCCGCCCAGCGCGGGCGATCGAGCGCGTCAGCGGGATGTGCTTGGGGCATACCGCCACGCAATTCTGGGCATTGCCGCACATCTGAACGCCGCCGGGTCCCATCAGCGCGTCGAGCCGCTGGCCCTTCTTCATGGCGCCGGTCGGATGCTCGTTGAACAGCATCGCCTGGCTGATGGCCGCCGCTCCGACGAAGCCGCGGTGGTACTGGGCATTCTCGCGGGCGGCGAACTGTTCGTCGCTCTCGCCCGGAGGCAGCTCTAACTCGATCTTCTGATATTCGGGGCATGCCTCGACGCAGCAGCCGCACGTCATGCACTCCGACAGCGGATAGCGGAACTCCTGCCCCTCCTGCGATTCCTTGGGCCCTGGGCCGCGATCGAAGTAGTCGTCCACTTCGACCCACGCGGTCAGCTTTTCGAGCGAACTGAACATGCGCCGCCGATTGACGACCAGGTCCCGCATGACGGGGAACTTGCTCATCGGCCGCAGCTCGATCCCCTCGGGATTGTCCTCGAGCAGCCGATCGACCAGCGCCGAGCAGGCCTGCCGGGTCTTGCCGTTGACCAGCATCGTGCAGGCGCCGCACACCTCTTCCAGGCAGTTGCAGTCCCAGGCGACGGGCGTCGTTTCCTGACCGTCGGCGGTCGTGGCCTGGGCGGCGATTTTCTGCAACACGCTGATCACGTTGAGGTTGGGCTCGTACGTGATGCGATGCCGTTCCCAGTGGCTCGGCTGTCCCGGCGCCTGCTGGCGGAGCACCCGCACCTCGAAGGAGGTCGGCTTGGCAACGCCGTGTGAACCGACGTCTTCGGCGTCGTGCGGCGCTTGAGTTGTCGTATCGTCAGCGGGAGCAATCATGGCCTTCCCAGGGGGCGTGGTGAGTTATCCGTCGCGACGTCTTGACGGATTGTAAGAAACTGCCGCCGCGACGCCAAGTTGACGCTTCCGCAGTCGTCTCGCTCCACGAGACGAAACCAGTTCCTCTCGCGGAGCGAGAGGTCGATGCGCGCACATCCGCGCTCGCCAAAACGCGGCCTCTCCTCGAGCGTTCGCCTGGCAAGAACGAAGGAACGAAAAAACCCGCGCCGCCAGGAGGCGGCGCGGGCAAAAATGATCTTATCGATCTCCCGGACTGGCCGACCCTACGAAACCCGACGCAGGCGGCGCACGGTCGCGAGCAGGGCCGCGCCGCCGCACGCGACAAGCGCCGCGCTGGCGGGTTCCGGAACAGCCACGATCTGAATCGCGTTGATCGGAGCGCGGAATCCATTGGGCGTCGTCACCGACGCATCGGACGTCAGCGTAAACGAGGAGCCGGTCAGATTGCGGAACCGCAGGTGCGTGCCGTCAATCGTATTGTCGATATCCGTACCCTCATCTTCGATGAACGACGCCGGCATCCCCATAGTGCTGCCATACTTGACCTGGGCGCCGCCGCCGTCGTCGATCGTGTAGGAGCCGCCGCGATCCGCGGGGGAGTCGCTCACGAAGTAGACGATGACGTCGTAGGCCGGGCTGCGGAGCGCTGCGTCGATGTTGCTGACGGTCACCGAAGCGCCGCCGGCGGACGTATCGTTCGAGTCGAGATATCCGGAAGTCAGGACCCGATTCGGGCCCGCCGGAATGGCATTGTTGCCGCCGGAGCGCCATGTGTTGGGGCTCGACCAGTTGACGGTGGCCGTGCTCGCGACGGCGACGCCGCCGTTGTTGTAGTTGAGCACGCCGACGTTGGCGCCCGCGGCGCCCTCGAAATTGTTCCAGTTGGCCTGGGGCACGACGCCGGCGACGTCGCCCGCGTTGAGCGAGCTGGTGGCGGCGTCGGGATCGGTCGCCGCGAAGTTGAGGCCTAGCTCGATGCCGAAGGCCGTGGCCTGACTTAACGCCGCGACGACGGCGGCGAGAAGCAGGGGTTGAGTTTTGAAGATTCGAGTCATTAGCAGCTACTCCCGGTTGATCAATGATGTCGTTGCGCGGTTCTCGGCACATGCGCCTCGCGTCGTGGGCGCGCAGCAACACACGGTCGCGCACCTCCTATGCCGCTGCAGCCTCTGTCAAGTTCCGGCAAGACAGATAGGGCGTCGATGCGACGCGAGAAAAGCCGCTCGGAGGGAACTCCGAACTGCCTCTTTCTTAACAAGGGGTGGGGGCGGCCACAACACTTTGCGTACAAAAAACATGGAATTTCTAGCGGGAATGGGGCGAG
>CAYSFP010000123.1:0-17820 GCA_964430075.1 uncultured Planctomycetaceae bacterium
CGGCCCCTTTTAGGGGCCTTCCTCATACCACCGGCTCTGCCGGTGGTTCTGATTCGGCAATTCGTCTCTCGCAAAGGCGCGAAGGCGCAAAGCCGGAACGCAAAGGAGAGAACACAATTAAGCATCGGGATGAAACCGCCGAGCTAATCTTGAAAGGCATCGGTCCGGCATTTCCGGTCTTTGCGATTCCCTTTGCGCCTTCGCGCCTTTGCGAGAGTTCTCTCCAACAAGACGATCAACCAAACCGCGCGTTCAACGCCCCAGCTTCCCACGACTCGCGGGCAGCCGCGTCCGATTGGGTAACACGTGGGACGCCTCTTCGGGCGGCGGCGCCGTCGTTTCATTGATTTCAAACCATGCCGTTTGCCGCGGCTTCCCCGCCACGCTGCCCTTCGCGGCGCCGCCCACGATGGCCGCGACGCGTTCAAAAGCCACACGCCCGAGCTGCTGCGAGTCCTGGCACACGGCCGTCATATTGGGATACACCAGGCCCCGCAGATCGGTGTCGTCGACGCCGATGATCGACAGCTCCTCGGGAATCTTCACGCCCATTTTGTGCGCTTCATTGATGGCGCCGACCGCCACGAGGGGATCGGCGATGAACACGGCCGTCGGCCGGTTGGGCTTGCCCATGAGATTGCGCACGAGCTGCGCCCCGTCGAAACGATGCGGCGGAATCCTGCCGATGAGCGACGGATGCAAGAGCCCGCGCTCCGCGAGTGCGGAGCGGTACGCTTCGAATCGGTCGCCGTGGTCCCCATCTTCGCGCTCGCAAGCCGCGAACGCGATCCGTTCGTGCCCCAAGGCAAGCAAATGCTCGATCGCCTCGCGGCTGGCCGCCGAGGAATCGGCGTAGACGAACGGCATCTCGTCCAGCGGAAAATGGTCGCCTAGCACCACGGCCGGCGTCTCTTCTTTGGCAATCTGGGCCACGATGTTACGCTCGGCCACCGTACACCGCAGAATGGCGCCGCAGATTCCTTTGCGGGTGAAGAACTGCCGGTACGTTTCTTCGCGCGTTTTGTCGCGCCGCAGGTCGATGATCGCCAGATCGAAGTCGCTGCCGCGCATGGCTTGGACCATGCCGTCGAGACATGCCGAGTCGTAAGGCGATCCGGGCGTGAACGGGCCCACGTACACTAGCGCGATCGAATCCTGTCGGCGCCGCCCCACGGCGGGGGAGTACTGGCAGCGATCGACGGCGGCGAGCACTTGCTGCCGCAGGCGGGGATCGACCGACGTGTGACCGTTGATCACGCGCGACACGGTCGAAATAGACACGCCCGCCTCGCGGGCCACGTCACGAACGGAGGGCATGGAACGTCGCCTCAGCGGCTGCGAACGCGCAACGAGGGGAGGCGCGGAATCGGCGCCCCTGGGGAAACTGTTTCTAGAATTATGTCTTCAATCGTTGGAGTTGCAAGAAGGAACTGCCCCGAGGCCGACAAATTCGCGTTCCCTCGTCGTTGCCAGAATCGGGAGTTTTTTTGAACGAAATCCGTTCAGTTGCATTCTGCTAGGAATTCCGTTGACACGGCAGAAATACCGGAATAGCGTGGCAACAGTTTCTTGCGTTTTCTTGGCCTGATCCGGACAACGCATTTCGAGCGGCTTAAGGCGGCTGCTTTTCGCCAGTGTGCTCGTTTCGGAAGTATGCAGAGTGCTCCGGCGCCGTGCCTCGCCGGGCGCTGGCGTCTTCGTGGGCCAGGCACGCCATGTCAACCGGGAGGTGCGTCTCATGAAATGGACCCGCATTTACGTGTGCGCCGCGGCGCTCGCGGCGTGGGCGGCGCCAACGGCGTCAGCCCAGCAATTGCTCGCCAATCCAGGATTTGAAGATCCTATTACGTCCGACGGGGCGCCGTTCGTCGGCTTTTGGGAGGGATTCAGCGGCGGGGCGGGGGCGACCGCCGAAAACAGCTCTACCATGCCGCGCACAGGCGCTCTGCACCTCAGCTTGTCGATCGTCAACACGAACGATACGTTCGCCGGCGTGTTTCAAGACGTTCCCGGGCTGTCGGCCGGCCAGCCGCTCCAATTCAGCGGATGGCACAAGACCACCACCACGCCGCTCGACTTGGACGCCGAGGTCCGCATCGAGTGGCGCAACTCCGGCACGGATACCGAAGTGAGCCGCACGCCGAATTTTTTGCCGGTCATCACCACGGACTACGCTCCCTTTGAACTGACCGCGAACGTTCCCGCCGGCGCCGATACGGCGCGCCTCGTGTATGCGATTCAGACGTTCACCGGAGGTCCCACGAACAATGGGACGGTGTTCCTGGACGACATGCGGGCGGCGATTGTCCCCGAGCCAGCCAGCGCGTTGATTGCGGGCTGCGGACTCCTCGGATTGCTTGGCCTCGCGAGGCGGCGCTAGCAGCCCGGTAGGGCAGTCGTCGGACGGAGGAATAAACATCGCAGAAAAAGGCGCCCTCGGCGCAGCGTTCGTCATGCGCGCCGAGGGCAATGCCGGCATCGACCGGCTGAGTTGAGCGTCAGGAGGAGGTGTTCCATGCGATTGGCGTTATCGAACTGGCCGTTTGCGACTCCAACCTTATCGGCCGCCGCCCTGGCGTCGCTGGTCCTCTCGACAGTCGGATGGGCCGCCGATGCAACGGTCCTCTACACGGACCCCAACCCCGACGGCCTGGGGTTCGGCCAAACCGATACGTTCGTCTTCGGCCCTGTGTACTCCCAGGACGCCACGGCGGCGTTCAATGGCAACGACCTGCTCGTGCAGACGCAAAATGGCGTTTCCAACAACACGGGCGCCGGCATCTCCGTGCCCGTCTCCAACGGCGAGAACGGCATCACGCAGTCGCTGGACGGCGCCACGAACGCGGATATCAACCTCGATATCGACAATGAGACGCCCGCCAACCCGGTGTTCGCCGCGATCGGCAATGCCTCCGGCAAGCTCGAGAACGGCAACGTGCTCCGCTTCTCGATGTGGGTGCGATCCGATCCCAACAATCCCGTCACCAAGGCGCCGCAGATCGAGCCGGTGCTGAAGTTCGAATTCTGGAAAGAAGCCCTCAGCACGTTCGCCGACACCAACGGCGGTCAGGCGCAGCCGTTTTATGGCGACAAGATTTTCGACACCGATCAGCATTTCGCCGAGGGCATCTGGATCGACCTCGACGAGAATGGCTTCGTGATCGATACCGCGGCGGAGCTCACCGGGCGAACGCGCACGGTGACGACAACCGAGTGGCGGCTCATCGAAGTCACCCACACCGTCGACGATGTGAACTGGTTCGGCATCGCCGATGACCTGTACACCGTAGCCGACGTCGAAGAAGTCCGCGGCGTCATGTTCTGGGGCGACTTCGCGAATTCGGACCTCACCGACGGCGGCAGCCTGTGGTTCGACAACATCAAAATGGAAGTGTTCAAGGATGCGACGTCCGTCACGCCCAATACGAGCCCCAATCCCTCGCTCAGCGAAGGCGGCGTTCCAGGAGATTTTGACGGCGACGGCGACGTCGACGGCGCCGACCTGGCCGCCTGGGCCGGCGCCTACGGCGCCACGGCCGTCGGCGACGCCGACAACGACGGCGACAGCGACGGCAACGACTTCCTGGTGTGGCAGCAGAACCTGACGGGACCTGCCGGCCAAACGTCGGCTGTGCCCGAGCCGACGTCGGCGGCGCTGCTTGTCGGCGGGCTCATCGCCGCACTTGTCGCACGGCGTCGGCCGTCCGCCGGGTGAATTGAAGGGACCTTACGCAGCGTCGTACCGCACGTGGCGCCTGCCAACAAAGGGGGACGGTGCGGCGCTGCGTGTTCAATTCCCTCCGCCAGGGCCGCGCCCGGCCCCCAATCCCATCGATTCGCTGTGCTTCGCGGCGGGAACCGCGTATCGTGAATGAGGCGGTTACAACCGCGCCGTCGGGCTCTCGGTCGACCATTCGCATTTTTTGAGTGCAACAATGCGGCAGTTGAACTCGCTGACCCACTGCGTGAAGCTCGCCGGCCTTGCGGCCGTCGTCTTCTGTAGCATCGCACGCCCCGTCGTTGCCGCGGACCCGCCCGGCTGGAGCATGACCTGGAACGACGAATTCGAGGGCACGGCGCTCGACGCCGCCAAATGGACGCCCGAGGTCACCAACAACCCCCACAACAACGAGCGGCAGGCCTATCGTGCCGAGCAGGTGACCGTCTCCGGCGGCAACATGGTGATCACCTCGACCAATCAGCCCACCGGCGGCAAGCAGTACCGCTCCGGCCGCGTGCACAGCAACTACGTCCAGCGCCACGGTCGGTGGGAGGTGCGCGCCAAGTTGCCGACGTCCAAAGGCATGTGGCCCGCGATCTGGCTCTTGCCCGACACCGACGAGTACAACTGGCCCAGCCAGGGCGAGATCGACATCCTGGAAAACCGCGGCAACCAGCCGCTGCTCACCAGCAGCGCGTACCATTTCGGCACGAGCTCGCCGTTTTTTCACAACTATCGGTTCGCCGAGCAGACAACCTCTCGCTTCGGCGAGCCGGTGGACTACCACGCCGGCTTCCATACCTACGCCGTCGAATGGGACGCCCAGAAGGTGCGGTTTTTCGTCGACGACGTGAACCACTGGACGCTCCACAATGTCGACACGAGCGGTTACCTCGGCAATCAGACAGCGCCGATGTGGACGATGCTCAACACGGCGGTCGGCGGCGACTTTCTCGGCAGCCAGCAGCCCGACGGCACGACGGAGTGGCCGCAGCAGTTTCTCATCGACTACGTTCGCATCTACGAAAAGACGGACGAAGCAGTCCCCTTCCGCAATGGTGACTTCGAGTCGAACGACGGCAGCCTGGCGCACTGGAGCGTGTTCGGAAATCGCGTGACCACGAACAACGTCTCGGTTCACAACGAAGCGGTGGCCGACGGCGCCGCCTCGCTGAAACTGTTCGGCCAGTTTGCCGGCGCCACGAACGTGTCGGGGATCTCGCAGGGGCTCGCGGTCGTGGAGGGCGACGCGGTCAGCGCCGCGCTCGAAAGCTTCATTCGTTCCGAGGATTCGATCGCCGGGACGAACAATCGCGTCCAAGCGAAGATCGAGTTCTACCGCGAGTTCGGCGGCAAATACGGCTCCAGCTCGTTCATCAGCGAAGTTGTCTCGACGGTCGCCGACGGCCAGTCGCCCAACGACGAGTGGCGGACCCACGAGCTGTCGGCCGCGGCGCCTGGCGGGGCCGTCGAGGCGCGGCTCTCGCTGGTGTTTCTCCAACAGGGAAGTGCGGCCGGCGCCGTGCACATCGATAACGTCGCCTTCGTCAATCCGCGGCTCGCGATCCCGGGCGACGCCGACGGCGACGGCGACGTCGACGCCGACGATCTGGGACTCTGGCGACAGCAATTCGGCGGCCAGGGCCCGCTGTCGGCCGACGCCGACGGCGATGGCGACGTCGACGGCAACGACTTTCTCGTCTGGCAGCGGCAACTGACCGCGGGCCTCACCGCCGCACAAGCCGTTACGGCCGCCGTGCCCGAGCCGTGGGGCGTCGCGATGGCCCTGGCCGCATGCGCCCGCCTGTTCCGGGCCCCCGACGGTCTGGCGCGCTAGAGGCGCCGTCCCTGGTTTAGCCGCGCTCACGAAGGTCCTCCGCAGCGGAGCGCTCCGCTGCGGTCTGCGGACAGCCCTCCGTGAGCGCGGCGAAACTGCCCGCACTGCTGGCGCCGCCGACGTTCGCGCCGCTTCTTCGTCAAACCGCCCGGCCGCCTGTGCCGATAGTAGCGGATAGACCCATTCGACCCGCCCGCCGACGTGCGCCCTGGCCGCCGCGTCCGCCCGTCTCTGCATTGGAACTTCGCCCATGTCGCCGAACCTGCTGCGCGCTTGCGCAATCGTCCGCTGCACGACGCTCGCCGCCCTGGCCGCGTCGATCGCCTCCCCGTCCGCCAACGCCCAACCGTCGTCGCGCAATCGCGCGGCGAGTGCGTCCAGCGCGAGCGCCTTCGTCCCCGGCACGGGCACGTGCATCGACTGGGCCGGCGACGACTTCGAAGACGAGTCCTGGGAGTTCGTCCACCGCCATCCCAAAAGCTCGCGCGAGCAAGACGAGAACCTCCGCGGCCCGATGGGCGTCTCCAACAACGATCGCTGGCACGAGGGCCCCGAGCGCGGCCAGCCCGACCAGATCGAACGCGTCGCCGCGCCTCCTGGCGGTCTGCAGGGCAGCCAGCACGCGCTCCTGCTCCGCACGCTTCACTCCGGCATTCCCGGCCGCACCACGAACACCGTCCAACAGGATGACCTGATCGCCAATTGCCTCAAGCGCCTCAGCGGCGACATCTCGGTGCGCGAACGTCCCAGTTGCACCGTGCGCGTTTACCTCCCGCCCGCCGACCAGTGGGAGCAGCGCTCCGGCCCGCACTTCGGCTACCGCGCCAGCCTGTCGACCGTCACCACGACGAAAAAGACCGGGCTGTTCAGCATGGGAACGTCCACCGAAGTGGAACCCTACTGGCCCGGCATGTGGATTCACTACCGCGCCCGCGCCAGCAAGAACACCGAGGCCGGCACGGCCTACATCGCCGTCCGCAGCGACCGCATGGGCCGCGACTTCGCCGCCCGCGAGATCGACCAGTTCGGCTGGTGGACCCTCGGCATGTCGTTCTCCGCCGACGGCATGGTCCACTACTACGCCAGCCCCGGCGTCGACGAGCTCACCGCCGCCGACTACATCAGCTCGCAGTACCCCTACAGTTTCACCGCGCGCGATTTCCGTACCTACTTCTTCGACGTGTGCAATCACGACAACGGCCGCACGTGGTCGACGCCGTTCATCATCGACGACCCCAAGCTGTACGTGCAGGACTCGCGGCGCGTCGAGCAAATCGTCCAGCGGCAACAGCAAGCCGCCCAGCGCAACGCCCAGCGCCGCCAGCAACAGGAAGAACGCCGCGCCGCCCAGCGCGAAGCGGCCCCGCCGCGCACGGTGTCGCGGCGCTCCAGTTCGCGCTAACGCCCCGTCGTCGAAGCGGCCCGCTTCGGCGCCCCAGGCGTGATAAACGGCGACTTCGCAGTTCTCTTGGATCCCCGCGCCATCGTCGGTTGCACCCGGTCTCGATCGTGGTCTAATGCTCCCTGCATCGCCTGGGCGTCTTCTCGCTCCGGCTAGCGACTTCTCTTCCGCTCGAAAAGGAGCAGACCATGTCCTCCGGTCCCATCGATTCCACTGGCGAGTTCGAATTCAACGAGTCCCAGAATCAATTGCTCGGCAGCCTGGCCAGGAAAATGGGCCTGGTAGGATTCGTGATGATCTTTTTCGGGCTGTTGCAGATGATCAACGGCGTGGCGTCGTTGATCATGAGCCGCAATCCCGACCGCGTCATCGCGGCGGCTGAAAAGGCGGGCATGGCGGAGGAGCAACTCACGGTGCTGAAAGAGGCGCTCTCCGGCGGCTTCTGGACGTCGCCGGTCGCGATTTCCTCGCTCGCGTTCGCCCTGGCCGGCTTGTTCTTGTTCCTGGTCGGCATGTGGACGCGGCAGGCCGCGCTGGGATTCGCCGGCATCGCGCTCACCAAGGGCCGGGACATTTCGAGGCTGATGGACGCCCTCGGCGCCCTGCACCGCAAGTACGGGCTGATGTACACCATCCTGCTCACCGCAGCGATCATCAGCCTGCTGTCGCTCGTCATCAGCCTGTGGCACAATTGGCGCGGCGGAGCGTGACGGGACGACAAAAGTCTGCCATCGCATGCCACTCGGCAGAAGTTGCATCGCGCGAAACGCAGTTATTGATCCCTGCGCAGCCAATGCTCCCCTTCTGGCCGATAGCTGACAGCCGACAGCCGATCGCCCAGTTCTATGGGGTCATTGGCAGCGCAGGACTCAATAAGTGCGTTCTCCCGGACGGCCCGCGATTTCCCGTTCCACGAAACCAGCACCAAGAATTCGCCGTCAAAGTCCAATAATTCTCGTCGCGCGCCGGCAATCCTCCATTCTTCCGCAAAACACTTCCGTCAAAACGCACGCCCTTGCGCGAATCCCCATCCGTCTCCCGTCCTCTCTGCGCTCTTATTGAACTTCCAACTTCGTTTTGCGATAATGTGCCTGTTCTCGGTCGCATATCTCGCGCAAGCGGAGTACCAGCGTTGGCCAGAGGGCGGCTTGGCGGCGCGGGGCGGCTCTCGCCGTGCGGGCATTGGGGACATTTGATGAGGCGTCTTTTTCACAGTGTTCATGTCGGCCGATGTCGCCAGCGGCGTCGTTGACTTGGGCCTTTTCGCACGTGCGTTCGCATTCTCCTTCGAGAAGGAAACAATTGATGTGCTGCCATCCTCCCTTGGCCGCCGGTCGCCGCCGTCGCGTGCGCGACGCGGGCTTTACCCTGGTCGAGCTGCTGGTGGTGATCGCCATCATCGGCGTCCTGGTGGCCCTGTTGCTGCCGGCCATCCAGGCGGCCCGCGAGGCCGCCCGACGGGCGCAGTGCCAGAACAACCTTAAGCAAATCGGACTGGCGCTGCAAAATTATCATTCAGCGCACAATGAATTTCCCGCCGGCAATATCGGCGATGCCTATCCTTTCTCAGGCTCACTGCCCGTCTATGGAGGTTGGACGCACGAGATTCTTGCCTATGCCGAAAACACGCAAACGAAGGATCTCTACAATCCGAGCGCCACGACGCCGCCGACGCCCGTGACGCTGACCAATACGGGCGACGCGCAGTTCACGCGCGTGAAGCAGTTCCGCGAGTCATCGCTGCCGATGTACCAATGCCCGTCCGACTTCCCCTTCGAGCTGACTCCGCCCCATAGCGGGCCGGGTGCCGGAACGATGGACTTTATGCCGGGCTCGTATCGCGGCTGCGCGGGTCGAGGCAATGGAGTTGTCACCTGGTATTTGTACGAACGCGTGGAATCAGTGCCCGAGAGTTGGCGCGGCCCGCTCCATATGGTACTTCGAGCCAACGCGCCGGGCGCCGCAAATGCTCCTTATAAGCTGGAGAAGGAATCCATCCGGACAATTACCGATGGAACGAGCAACACCTTGCTCGTTGCGGAATCGACGAATGATTTCGGCCCCCGGCGCACGTTGTGGGCCTACAGCTACGGCAATTCGATTCTCTCCCAAACAACGCCGCACGCTCCTACGCTGTACGGGTCGTGGTGTCGTTGCAGTCCGGCGGGGGCCGCGGGGTGCGGAACAGGCAACCAGCCGCCCGCGTCGGGGCCGACGTACGGCGAATCCAACCGCGCCTGCATGTCCGGATGGTTTGCTAATCACACCGGCGGCATGAACGCCGCCATGTGCGACGGCTCGGTCAGCGTCATTAACTTTGAAATCGACTTGCAGACGTTCGCCGTCATGGGGTCAATTGCAGACGAAGGCGTCTTTGGCCCCAGTGGCTCAACGACGCCGCCCCCGCGGTAGGAGCGTCGGGATCTGCGACCGTCAGACGCCGGCGTCGTGACGCTTGATCGGTATCAACGCGCGCCAACCGAGCGAGACTTTCAATCTCTCTTTCCCATCTTGTCATGTCAAAGAATCTGGCCATCCTTGTACTGGCGATATCAGGCGTCTGTGGTTGCGGCGGCGGTTCCTCGTTTGCTCCCGTCGAAGGGATCGTCACTCTGGATGGCAATCCTGTCGCGGACGCCTCGGTCGTGCTCGGCCCGATGCGGGCGACCGACCCCGGTCCCTTTACGGGATCGACCGACGCCCAGGGCAAGTATTCGCTGGGGACGGCCGACGATCCAGGCGGCGGCGCCGCCCCGGGCGAATACTTCGTCAATATCACGACGGTCAAGCCGATCCCCGGCGCGGATGAATCCACGCCGCCGCCGACGCAGAAGGAAATTATCCCGATGGCCTACCGCGACGGATCGCAGCGCATCGTGATCCCCGCCGGCGGCACGAGCGCCGCGAACTTCGACATTTCCAGCCGCTGACGCGGAATCTCCTCGAGCGGCCCGCTACTCGGAAAACCCGCTAGAAATCGGCCGCGCACTCTGCTAAAATATAGTGTACATACGAACACAATGCGACGGCCCGCCGCTTGCGGCTTAGCGCGGAAACCGGCAGAGGACACAACATGCCTGGCCCATCACGCTGACGATCCCGCAATCAGCTTCCCCAACTCGCCCAGACCATGCTCGTTCGCTTCGATTTTTGTCCGTTTCCCCCGCCGCCCTGGCGGACAAAACACACCGTAATTCTGTCCGCTTCCGCTTCCAATCGGCTCCTGAATTGTCGACGAATTCGCGCAATCCGTCGGTCAAAACCCCCGAATTTTGTCCGCTCTGCGGTGTTTTTCATTGGTGACAAAAGGATTGCGCCGCCCCACTCGCCGTTGTGCCAAATGCCATCGCCCCGTATAAGCTCGCGCCAAATCTCGCCCCCGCGTCCGCGCGCTGGCGCCGCTATCGCGACGCTCGGGGCCGCTCGTTCCCACCGCACCTACGCCGCGTTTTCGCCATGCCCAACGCTCCTGCCTCCGCCGGCCGCAAGCCCTCGCCGCTCAAGCTGCTGGACGCCTCGTTCCTGCTCGGCGCCGCGGCCACGATCGCCTTCTACGCCGTCATGCTGTCGCCCGGCATGAAGGACACGCTGCTCCATCGCTACACCACCGAGCACATCGTCGACTACGTCATCGTCGCCCTGTTCTTTTGGGGCATGATGGACGTGCTGGCCAAGCTCGGCGCCTTTCCCCGCGAAGCCCTCGCCCTGCGGCACGACTGGCTGCCGGAACGCACCACGCGCGAGGACGCCGCGGGCGCCACGGCGCTGCTGGCCTGCGTTGCCGAGGCTCCCGGCTGGCTGCACGGATCGCGCCTCGCCAAACGGCTCAACAGGGCCCTCGAGTATGTCGTGGAAAACGGCGCCACGAGCGAATTCCGCGAATACCTGCAAACGCTCGCCGACCGCGACGCCGATCGCTCGCATGCCAACTACACGCTCATCCGCTTCGTCGTTCGCGTGACCCCGGTGCTCGGTTTTTTGGGCACGGTGGTCCACTTCGGCACCGCGCTGAACGGGGTGAAGTTCGACAACATGGCCGACCAGCTCGGCGTGGTCGTCAGCGAAATGGGCCAGGCGTTCAACACGACGACCGTGGCCCTCGCCGCGGCGATGTTCATGATGTTCGCGCAGTTCCTGTGCGAATGGACCGAGCGGTCCATTCTGCACGGCATCGATCGGGCCGTGCAGCGCGAGCTGTTCAACCGGTTCGAGCTGCGCGACGCGAACATTCCGCCGCTGTTGGGCGTGGTCAAGACGGCGAACGAGGAGGCCCTCCGGGTGATCGCCGCGACGGTCGAGCGGCAGACCGACGTCTGGACGCAGGCGTTCGACCGCCTGCTGCGCACCTTCGACGGCCGTCAGCGCGAGGAATCCCGCGCCTGGGTCGAGGCGCTCAACGAGCTCGCGACCCGCCACGAAGAATACGATGGCGTGCGCGAAGAGCGCCTGCGGCAACTGCTCGAGCTGGTCGACGGGCGGCAGGAAAAATTCATGGACCACATCCAGACCACGCTCGAGCGGGCCGTCGCCTTGCGAGACGATTTCGCAGCGGCGGCTCGCTCGATTCAAGCCATCGCCGACGACGAAGGCCGGCTGGTTGAACTGCAATCGACCCTGGCCGAAAACCTGCGGATGATCCACGAAACCCAAAAAATCGACGACGCCCTGCACGGCCTCACCGGCGCCATCCACCTGCTCACCGCCCGCCGCCAGGACGGCGCCAAGGCGGCGTGAAAAGCGGTAAGAATTTCACCGCAGAGGACACAGAGAAGAGAAATGGACAAGGAAAGAAAAATAAGGAAAAGGTAGTATTGAATTCCCGCTAACCACGCCGTTTATTCTCTCCTTCCCTTCCCCCCTCTGCGTACTCTGTGCCCTCTGTGGTAAATGAATTGGACCCACACGGCCAGCGAAATCAAAACTCCACGCCGTACTTCTCGCTAAGATTCTTCCGCACCGTTTCGTGGTCGGCGACGAGCTGCGACAGCGTCTTCCGCGCCTGCTCGACGGCGGCGGCGACGTCGTCCGCCGCTTGTTGCATGCTTTTCTGCGCGGCTTGCACGTCGTAGTCGGCGAAGCCGTACGGCGCGTACATCCGCTGAAAGTCCCCGCCGTAGTTGACCGTCCGCGCGGTGGGCAAAAAGCCAATGCGATAGTTCGAAACGACCGGCTCCTGCGCCGCCTCGTACTGGGCGGCCACGCCGGAAGCCTGGTCGACGATCGACCGAAACGATTGGGCTACGTAGGTCCCGTATTGCTTGAGATCCGGGTCGATATTACGCGTCGGCAGCCCCTCGACCTTGCGGGCGTAGTTCTCGATCCACAACACGGCCTGATCGAGCGAGTTGGCCCGCTGCAGTCGGTCGATGTCCTTGATGTATTCTCCCACGCCGCGAAAGTACCGCTGCGACGCCCTCACCGTCGCCGCCTGGGCCGCGTCGCCCGATTCGGTCGTCGATCGCGCCACGTCGGCCGGCGCCTCGAGGTCCGCAGCGTCGAGCGCCAGCAGGCTGAACACGCGCCGCAAGCCGTCGACCGTCAGCTCGCCCTTGATCGCGATATGGTTTGCCCCCACATCAGGGGTCCAGTCGGCGAACTCCGGCAGCATGGCGCCCGCCTTGCCGATGATCTTTAGCAACAGCGGCTTCGCGACGGGCGCAAGCGCCGCAGCACTTTCGGAGAAGTCGAGCTGCAAACGGCCTTCGATCCTCTCGCTCACAACCGCGCCGAATTTCACTCCCACGACGCTCGACAGGATCGACGCGGCTTCGTCGCCTGGTACGCCATCGAGCTCCCTTGTCTGTGCGACGCCGGCTTTCAAGCGCTCCGTCGAAAAGGCATCGGCCACGTCAACGGCCAGAATCAGTGGGGTCCCCGCCGAATCGGCGTACTCCATGGACTGGACGAGATACGGCGAAAGTTCGCCCGTTCGGCCGGCGCGCAGAGACGCTGCCCAACGGGCCGCCTCCTGTCGCGTCGCTGGGTGCAGCGCTCCAAATTGCCCCTCCCCGAGCTTGAGCACGGCGAGCTTGCCGAGCCAGACGATGTCGGTTCCTGCAATCCGATCGAGTCGCCCGCTGCGCCGCTGGGCGATCTCCGCGGGCGCCGGGTCGGTCGATAGCTCCATGACGGCGGCTTCCCAGTCGGGCCGCATCGTGCCCAGATCCAACTCGGCGCCCAGAACGCCCCGATTCGCGCTCGGCGGCAGAATGAGCGGCGCCGCTTCAAAGCGGTCGGCATACTTGGCTTGCCAGCCCTCGCTCTGGCCCAAGGGGCTCTCGTACAGGGCTTGGGCGTTCACCACGACAACCGCGTTGGCTCCGCGAGGCAACAACTCCGCCAGCTCGGCAAACGTCTCGGCCGACGCCAATCGAGACGCCGTCACAGCGGCAAGGCACAACGCCAGGCCAAGTTGCGGACAGGCAAGTGGGATAGCTCGGCGCAGCGACGTCATGGCAGAACCCTCGTGCGGCGCGCCCGTCGGGGCGAACCGTCTGTGACTAGATCCGTCGGCTCGCGCCGACACAACACTGCCCAGCCTAGAACTCGCCGTCGGCCGGATCAAGCGTCACATCATCGGTAGGGTAGGGCTCCGGCTCGCCCCGCAGTTGGTTAATCGCGTTGTGGGCAGCCCGCTGCTCCGACTCCTTCTTGCTTTTGCCCCAGGCCGCAGCAAACCGCCGCCCGCCGACCTGGGCCGCGATCTTGAAGCACTTGGCGTGATCCGGTCCCTTTTCATCCAAGAGCAGGTAGTTGGGCGTCACGCCATGCTCTCGCTGGGCGAGTTGCTGCAAGAGCGATTTGAAGTTTCCGCCGAATTCGCACGAGACGGCCGACTCGATCTCCGACAGGACCTGCCCCTGGATGAACCGCTCGGCCGCCGTCATGCCGCCGTCCATGTAGATCGCCGCCACGAGCGACTCGAACGCGGCGGCCAACACCGACCGCGGCACCGTCGGATCGGCTGCCATGCCTTTGCCGAGAATCAAGTAATCCTGCAGCGACAAGGCCTCGCTCAATCGCGCACACGTGTCGCGGCTGACCACCACCGATTTGATTTTCGTCAACTCGCCTTCGGAATACTCAGGATACTGGTGAAACAGCCGCTCGCAAACCACGAGTCCCAGAATGGCGTCGCCGAGAAACTCCATCCGCTCGTTCGAGGCGAGCCGATGCTGCACGCCCGAAGCATGCGTGAGCGCGGCTTCGAGCAGCCGCACATCGTGAAAAGGATAGCCGATTCCGGCCTGGCAGGCTTCGAGATCGGCGCGGCGCAGTTCTACCGGATCGGTCGCGGAATCGGTGCTCATCGCAATGTGGGAATTGCGTAAGCTGCGCGGCCGCAACGGCCGGAACGCCCCGGCCGCTGCGGCGGCAAAGCTCTTGCGGTGAAAGAAATGCTCGTCCGACGCATGCGAACCAGGGTCAAGCCGGGACATTGCTATCCGGCCGCGACCGGCAAGAGATCACAAGCGCGTCTGGTTTGTAAGCTAATCGGATCAACGCGCGGAGTCAATGTAAGCAACCCTCGGGGAGCGGGGCTTTCGAGGGCCGATCAGCCCTGACGAGGGCCCGCAGGTTGACGTAAACTTGTGCCGAAACCCTTCCGTATCGTTCGCAACTGCCGTTTGCCGCCGCGCCCTCCGACATGATTAACACGCTCTTGCTCCCCGAACTGCGGGAAATGCTCCAGACGAACGATGTCGCGGGGCTGGAGGACTTTTGCGCCGCCATGCACCCGGCGCGGGCGGCCGAGTTCATGGAGGGGCTGACTCCCGATGAGACATGGGCGATCCTGCGGGCCACGGATCCGGAGCGCCGGGCGAGCATCTTTGAATACCTCGACGAGGCCAAACAGGTCGAAATCCTGGAGACCGCCGATCGGTCGGAAACCAGCCAGCTCATCGCCGAGATGGCGCCCGACGATCGCGTCGACCTGATCAAGCAACTCGAGCCTGAAACGGTCGACAGCCTCCTGCCGCTCATCCCCACGGAAGAACGGCGGGACATCACCCGGCTGAGCCAATACCCCGAAGGCACGGCCGGGGCGCTGATGACGACCAACGTCGCGCGGCTGCCCGAGTCGCTTACCGTCTGGCAGGCGTTGGAAGAGATCGCCCACCAGGCGCGCGACCATGAAACCATCTACTACGTGTACATCGTCGACGCGGAGAACCACCTCCGCGGACTGATTTCGGCCCGGCAATTGGTCACGTATCTGGCGACGCCGGAGACGCCGATCTCCGAACTGATGCAGCGCGACCTGGTCACGGTCGAGGCGACCGACGACCAAGAAGCCGTCGCAGGCAAAGTGGCCGATTACAATTTTCTGGCAATTCCCGTGGTCGACCGCGAGCACCACCTCGTCGGCATCATCACGCACGACGACGTGATCGACGTGCTCCGCGAAGAAACTGAAGAAGACGCCTACCTCGCGGCGGGCATCGCGCCGCTCGAAGAAACCTATCTCGATACGCCGCTGCACATTCTCTCCTGGAAGCGCGGCATTTGGCTGTCGATCCTGTTGGCAGGCTCGTTCCTCACAGTGTTTGCCCTACAGCGAGCGGATGAAACACTGCGGAGCATCACGTGGCTCGTGTTCTTCGTGCCGCTGATCGTCTCGTGCGGCGGCAATTCCGGCGGGCAGTCCGCGGCGTTGGTGATTACGTCGCTCAACAGCGGCGATCTCACGGTCGGCGATTGGTGGCGCGTCGTCCGCCGCGAGTTTCTCATGGGCCTCGCGTTGGGCGCATGGTTAGGTTTGATGGCCTATGTGCTTGCCATCGTCTTCGTGCCGGAGCCATCGGCGCGCGATCTTTTGATTTTGCCGGTCACGCTGCTCCTGGTCGTCACCTGGGGAGCGTTCGTCGGCGGCGCCCTGCCGCTTGTGTTCCGGAGCATGGGACTCGACCCGGCGCTGATGAGCAACCCGTTCGTCGCGGGCATCATCGATATCACCGGCATCGTCATCTACATGACGGTGTGCTGGCTGCTGCTAGACGTCGGGTCCGCGCCGCAACCTGCCGGCACAGGCTGAGCCGCCGTTCTCGCCCGGCGGCTTACACGTCCAAGACGGGCTCGCCGACATAGAGCTGCAGCACCTGGCTCTGCACCTTGATCGCGCGAATGAGCACCCACACCTGCTCTTGGGAGTATTTTTCGGGATCGGAACTCGCCAGTTCTTCCAACTCCTGCGTCATCGCGGCGTGCTGATCGGTGGCCGCCTGCAATTTGAGGCTCGTCTGCTGCCAGGCGCTACGCAAGCGGTCCGCCTCGCCAAGTTCGGCGAGGTTGACGCTGTCGTTGGCAAGCAGCAAGCAGACGCGGGCGACGTCCTTGGGCGAGGCCCCCGGCTCAAGTTGCTCGATGCGCTCGGCGAGTTCGTGGCAGTTCATGGTGCTTGTCCCTGGCCGCCCACGGGGCAGCGTGCTGTGAGAAGTGGATGACCCACGGCGACGCCCAATTGCGGCGAACCTTTCGCGGTAGGCACCGCTCTTCCTTTTACGTCACCGTTGCATGCGGGTCGTTCGACGAGGTTTCGTTCGGCGTTGGTGCGATCTTGCCTGCGAGGAAATCGTAGGTTGCGTCTGCGCGGGGAGGGGAGCCTCCGCGGGAGCCCGCCGCGATCGACCGTATTTTCCGATTGTCACGCCCCGCGGCGCTAACGCTGGACAACAGGCATGTCGACGTTTTACAACGTGGCCGGGACGTCTGTGTTTCCTCACGCCGCATTCAACCGTTGTGCCATGCCATGACCGCTCTGGGCGTCAATATCGACCACGTCGCCACCGTCCGGGAAGCTCGCAAAACGAATGAGCCGGATCCCGTCTGGGCGGCCTCGTTGGCCGAACTCGGCGGCGCCGACGGCATCACGCTGCACCTGCGGGAAGACCGCCGGCACATTCAGGAGCGGGACCTCGAACTTTTGCGGCAGACCGTTACCGTCAAGCTCAACCTCGAACTGGCGTGCGACGAGGCGGTGCTCAAGATTGCCTGCCAAGCGCGACCCTATCAGGCGACGCTCGTCCCGGAGCGGCGCGAGGAAGTGACCACCGAAGGGGGACTTGACGCCGTCGCGCATGCAAATCGCATCGCCGATGCCGTCAAACGGCTGCGCGACGCGGGCATCGTGGTCAGCCTGTTTCTCGATCCCGACCCGAGGCAGATTGACGCCGCAGTCGCTCTGGGGGTCGATGCCATCGAGCTCCACACCGGCGCCTACGCGCATGCAACGGCCAGGTTTGCGGGAATCGACGAGCTGCGAACGCTGCAGGACGCCGCCGCGCGAATCGTCGCTGCGGGACTGACGCTGCACGCCGGACATGGGCTCACCTACCGAAATGTCAAACCCGTGGCCGCTATCCCCGGCATGGGCGAGCTCAACATCGGCCACAGCATTATTGCCCGGGCCATCATGGTCGGGCTCGAACAAGCCGTCCGCGATATGAAACGGCTGATCTCCGAGCGAGGCTAGGCGGCTGCCGCGATCTCGCCGGCCCGGCAGATGCCACAGGGGCAATTGTCGCCCGGCGCCGCTCCTCGTATCATCTTGTGCCACGCATCATTTCGTTCTGTCCGCGGGACACCCGCCGCCCGGCTTGCTCCCAAGCGAGCCTCCAGGAGCTTTGCTGTTGATGAGCACTAAGGGAGAAGCCTTCGCCGGTCTGTCGGTTGCCCTGGTCACCCCATTCAAGAACGGCGAAGTCGACTACGATCGGTTCCGACAGCAGATCGAATTCCAGATTGCGGCCGGGACGACGTGCATCTGTCCCGTCGGCACCACCGGCGAGTCGCCCACGCTTTCGCATCCCGAGCACGAGCGGGTGATCGCCTGGGTCTGTGAAACGGCCTGCGGCCGTT
>CAYSFP010000124.1:0-17718 GCA_964430075.1 uncultured Planctomycetaceae bacterium
TCACCGCCCCTAACTGAACACATCACAAAACATCTGAAAAGTGCGACTTGCACCCCTTGCACCCCCCCGGCGGAAGTCGCCTTGACGCCGCGCGGCCATTTCAGTCAACTCCCGTCGCTTCGACCGAGTGGGCAGGACGCCCTTCGCGGAGCCAATACTCGCGTCGTTCTCGCGGCGAGAGCAAGAAGCGTAGGCAAGGAGGCCTGCTGCGATGTCGCAGGACACACATCTTGGCGTGTCGCTGGACGAGCTGTTCCCGTCGGCTCGTCAATCCGGTTCCGCGGGCGTCGCCGTGCGCCAGTGCACCAGCGAGTGGCGCCAGGTGCGGCCGGGCGACGCCTTCGTCGCCCTCCTGGGCGCCGACGACGACGGGCACGACGCCGCCCAGAAAGCCGTTCAGCGGGGCGCCGCCGCGATCATTGCCGAGCGGTTCGTTCCCGCGTTCACCGTTCCCGTCTACATTGTTCAGGATACTCGCATCGCTTTTGGCGAGCTGTGCCACGCGCTGGTCGACTCCCCGTCGCGACAGGTCCGCGTCATTGGCGTCATCGGCGACAGCGGCAAAACCTGCGTCGTCGCCCTGCTCGAATCCATCTTCGCCAAGGCGGGCTGCGACGTCGGCGTTCTCAGCACGCTGAAGAGCTACGACGGGATGAGCCGCGGCTTGGGCGCGGCCGCCGCGACGTCGCCTGCCGCGTTGGCCCGCCGGTTGGCCCACATGGACGCCGCGGGTTGCACGCACGCCCTGGTCGAAATCTCCAGTGAAGCGCTCGCCCAGCACAAGCTTGCCGGCGTCGAGCTCGACACGCTCGTCGCCACGCGCATCGACGTCGACCGCCTCGATCTGCATCACACGGCCCAAAACTATCGCGACGCCCAACGCCGCGCTGCCGACCTGCTCTCTCCCGGCGGCTTGGCCGTGGTAAACTCGGCCGACCCCGTGGCCTGCCGCTGGCTGGCCACGCTCGACGCCGCGTCGCTCACCTACGGCCTGGACGATGCCGCACAGATCACTGCCGATGTCATCGAGCGAAACATCACCGAGACGGTGTTCGTGCTGGCCGCCGGTTGCGAGTCGGCCGCCGTTCGCACGGCGATTGCCGGCGACGCCCATGTGACGAATTGCCTCGCCGCGGCGGCCGTGGCCCTCTCGCACGGCATCGACCTGACGACCATCGCCGCGGGAATTGAAGCGGTCGCCAGCCTGCCGGCTCGCATGGAACGCATCGACTGCGGCCAGGAGTTCGCTGTGTTCGTCGATGCCGCCAGGACGCCCGCCGCGCTTGCGGCAACGCTACGGACGGCTCGCCAACTGGCCGCCGGTCGGGTGATTTGCGTGCTGGGCAACCTGCCCGCCTCGGCCGCCGAAGCCACCGTCGTCCGCAGCATCGTTCAGCGGATGGCCGACCTGACGATTATCACCGACGCGGCCCACGCCGAGTCGAACTGGCCGACGCCGCTGCCCGACGCCGCGGACATGCAGATCGCGGCCGACCGCGGCGAAGCGATTGCTTGGGCCGTCGCGGTCGCGGATGCGGGCGACGTCGTCGTGATCGCCGGCAGCCGCGGCCCGACCGAATGCGGATTCGGCGTCGTCGAAACGACCGACGCCGACGCCGTCCGCGACATGCTGTACGCCCGCGCTCAACCCCAACTCAAACTCGTCGGTTAGTTTCCCCATCCAAAACTAATATTTAGCCGCGTCGCTCTCGCGACGCGCGTCGCGAGCGACGCGGCTAAATCGATCCAACGGTCAGCAAACAGTAGAAAGAATTCGTCCGTCATGTTGCTCGATGCTCCCGTCCAACTGTCCCCATTGACGTTCGCCCTGGGCCCGCTGCCCGCCGACGAACCGGCGATGCTGAAGGTCCCCGGGGCGACGTTGCTGGTCGCTCCCGCGGCCAACCCCGCCGCCGCTGAAAGCGCCCTGAAGTCACTGCGAGGCTTCCGCGGCGCCGTCCGCCGGGCGGTCTGGTGGAACACGTCCGAACTGAGCGACGTTGCCGGCGCCGATCTTCGCGCATGGGGCCGACGCCTGGTGGAAGACTATGGCGCCGCGCTGGTCGTCGTCTGCGGCGTCGGCGGCCGCGACGTGGCCCTCGGCGCCCGCGACGCGGGCTTGGCTTTGGGCCGCGTGGTCGTGTGCCGCGACGAAGCGACGGCGCGTAACGTGCTGGGCGATTCGATCGGCCTGGGCGACGCCGTGCTGGCTCTTGGCGTCGCGATGGACGGCTGCCAATGCCTGGCCGACCGCCTCGAATCGAGATTCGCCGGCACAGCGCTCGCCGCCATGAGCTGAGAACAATGGAGGCGCGACCAACGGTCGCGGCTTTATGGTCCACTGCACCCTGAATCCTAAACCTACACTCACCACGTACTTGTCAGATTTCATCGTTGGTCGTCGTCGATTGCGGGGTCGTACGGCGACCGCCCCCCCTGGGGTTGGAGCATGACAGACGCGCTGCCGGGCGGCTTCTGGGTCAGCCGCTCGCGTGCGTTGCTTCACGATGAAATCTACGTCTGAGCGTCGGGGCGGCGCGCAAGCGTCGCCCCGGCGTCTCAGCGGAACAACGCGAATGCGGAAGGGGGAAGGCGGAATGCGGAAGGATAGACCTCCGCCCTCCCGCCTCCCCGTTCTGCATTCCACTTCCGACTTCCGACTTCCGCACTCCCATGGCTTCCACCCCACACGTCTTGTTCGCCGGCGGCGGTTCGGCGAGCCATCTGCATCCCGGTTTGGCCGTCGCCGAGCATTTGCGCCGCACCATGCCGGCCGCGCAAATTACCTTCGCCGGCTCCGGCGCCGCGCGCGAACGCCACACGGTGCGGCTCGCTGGGCACCACTACACGATGATTCCGGCCCACCCGCTGCCGCACAATCCGCTGGAGGCGCTGCGGTTCGTCACCGACAACGTGGCCGGCTACTGCGCCGCCCGCTGGATGCTCCGCGAACAGCGCGTCTCGCTGGTCGTGGGGCTGGGCGGCTCGACCAGCGTTGCCGTGGTCCGCGCCGCGGTCGCCCGCGGCATCCCGGTGGTGCTGCTCGAGCAGAACGCCGTCCCCGGCCGCACGACGCGTTGGCTGAGCCGCGCCGCCGCGATGGTGTGCGCCGCGTTCGAGGAAGTGCGGCCCCACCTGCACGTGCAGGCGCCGGTCACCGTGACCGGCAACCCGTCGCGCGGCGTGTTCGAGGAGCTGTACTTCAAGGTGCACGGCCGCAACGCGGCGGCCGCGCGAATCACGGCGAATAGCTCCGGCTTCGCGCAAACCGCCGCGCCTTCGTCGACGTCCGTGCCGGTGGCCTTCGATCCGCACGCCAAGCGCCGCCAGCGCCGGTTGGTGATTCTCGGCGGGTCCGGCGGGGCGCGCTCGATCAACCAGGCCGTCCCCTCGGCCCTCGCCCAAGTGGGCGACGCGCTCGCCGGCTGGCAGATCGTCCACCAAACCGGCGACGGGCAACTTCAGGAAACCGAAGCTCTTTACGCCCAGCTGGGGCTGAAGGCCCTCACCGTGACGCACATCGACGAGATCGCCCCGGTGCTGTTCGCCAGCGACGTGGCTGTGTGCCGCTCCGGCGGGACGATGCTGGCCGAGCTGGCCCTGTCCTGCACGCCGGCGGTGCTCGTGCCGTATCCGCAAGCCGCCGACAACCACCAAACAGCCAATGCGAAGGTCTACGCCGCCGCCGGCGCCTGCCGGATGATCGACCAAACGCAACAGGGCTCGGCCCTCGACGCGGCAATCGCCCGCGACTTGCTTTCGCTGGTGAGCGACGACCGGCTGCGGGCCGACATGGCCGCCAATATGCAAAAGCTCGCCCGCCCATTCGCCGCGAGTGAAGTGGCGTCTGCGATCGCCGACCAGCTTTGCGGCGGCAGCATGGGCGCGCTCATGGCGGCGTAACGCCGCAGCAAGTATCGACGAGGACTCGAGCCGCATGCGGCGCTATCGTACGCTCTTGCTGTTCGTCACCGTCGTCGCCCTCGGCGGCTGCTGCCTTGCCGAATGGATCGGCGAGCAGCGCACCATCGAGCAGGAACGCCGCGACGCGTGGAGCGCCGCCACCAGCGGCTCCTACGACGGCAGCTTCTCGCCAGGCGGGAATTAGGCGACGCAGCGACTAACCCTCCATGGGTCCCGGCACGCCGCCGGTAAACTTCTCGTCCTTGGCGGCATGCCCGGCGAGCACCTCCGCCTGGTACCCGCCGCGCGACTTGAAGTACGCGATCAACGCCAAGTAGCACACGCACATAATCACCGGCAGGACGGCAATCTTGGCAAGGGCATGCTGCTTGGTCTCGCGCTGAATTGACGCGATCTCGGTTCGATCGGACTCAGGCAAGGCCGCGATCTTGGCTGTATCGAGCGCCACGCTCTTAAAGAATAGGCCGTCCACGTCCGTCTGCAGGGCCTCAAATTGTTCGGGCATCCTTTCCTCGACCGCCGCCGCAAGGGCCTGATCTTGCATGGTTCCGATGGCCGGTCCGCCGATCGTCCCAATGGCGATCATTCCGACGCCCGCGATCGCGTTGAGCAACAGGGCGCCGCCGCGCGGATACTGTTCAGAAACAAGTCCCAACGTCGTGGGCCAAAAGAACGTCTTGCCGACGCCGTAGAGCGTGGCCGCCGCGAACAGCGTCCCCAGCGCCTGACCGGCGTTTCCCAGCCAGTAGAGGCCGACGGCCGCGATGGCCGCGCACGAAGCCAGCAGGCCCAGCGGCGAAATGCGATGGACGATCGGCCCCGCAAAGAATCGGAGCACGAACATGATCGCCGAGGTATAGATGAGGAACCACGTTCCCTTGACGGGGTCGTTGAGCACCGAGCCCATAATGTCCTGAATCCAACCGTCCGTGCCCAGCTCGGTTGTCGCCAAGAGGAACATCACGAGCAACAAGAACACGAACATCGGCCGGCCGAACGAGCGGACGAAAACGAAAAACACGGCCGTTGGTGCCAGGGCCCACAGCAATGCCGATTTGGGCAGAATGGGGTTCTGCCCGAACACGGTGAGCATCTGGCTGACGCCCATGATGATCAGGAACGACACGATGTATGCGCTGGCCCAGCCGAACTCCTGCAGCATCGCCTGATAGCTGACGCCTGCTTCGACGCGCTCTTGCCGCGGGAACTTCTGGCCCATGAGCAGGAGGCCGTAGGCCACGATCGGCAGAAACAAGATCGCCATCTGCCACTGCCAGGGCTCGCCAGGCAGGGATTGGCCGAAGCTTTCACCGCCTTTGAGCACGGCGATTGCGAGGAGGCCGCCGAGCACCAGCCCGCCCGGCCAGCCGGCGTGCAGGATGTTGAGCCAATGCGTTTTGTTGTCCCGGTAAATCGTCGCGACGACGGGGTTGATGACCGCCTCGACCGCCCCGTTGGACAGCGCGTAGATGAACGTCGCCAAGTACAGCACCTGAAACCCCGATGCGAACGTCACATACGGCGCGAACATCGTCAGCAGGGCCGAGACCAGATGTCCGAAGAACGCGAACGCCATCGTCGTTCCATAGCCGATGCGGTCGATCACCAGGCTCAGCAGGATGATCGAGATCGCGAAGGGGAACAGTCCGACGCCGATGAGCATGCCCTTTTGCTCTTCGGTCAGGTCAAACGATTGCTCCCAGCTCGAAATCACCTGGGGCGAATTGCGCACCGCGAATCCAAACGCCGTCGCAATGAGTGCAATGAAGCAGCCCAGAAACAACCGCCGTGCTTGGTTATTTTCCGCCATGAAAGCCTCGTGAAGAGCACTGGGTCGAACGCCGCCAAAGACAAGGCCCCGACCTGCGAAACGCTGGGGCGGGGCCAGTATAGCCGCAGCGATTCGCCGTTCCAAGGATCGAACTGGAGTTTTACCGGCCGCCCCAAAACGCTCGTCCGCGGCGTGCTCCGTGTATTAATGAACTGTGCAATGAACGACTACCGCTTCAGCCTGATCGTTTCAGCGCCCACCCTGACCGACGAAGAGATCCTCGACCTGACGGATGCGTTGGGCGAAGCAGGATGCACCGACGCGTCGATACGCGGCCACTCGCAAGGCGTCGAATTGGCGTTTGAGCGCAGCGGCGAGTCGCTGCAGCACGCCATCAGGTCGGCAATCGCCGACGTGCAAAACGCCGGGCGTCGCGTGACCCGCGTCGAAATGGAACCAGAGGCGGTGGTTGGGTAGCATCGATCCCAACGAAACGCCCACGAATCTCAACGCCGAGCCAAACGTTTAGCCGCGACGCGAAGGTCCGCCGCAGCGGAGCGCTCCGTTCCCGGCACACCTCCGGCGCCCCTGGCCATCAGGGGCGAATTCGCGTCCACCGCCCGCCATGGCCGACCGCGAGTTGCACGGCCGCGATCGCCGTGGCATGCTACCTTATCTCGCCGCCGGCAGTCTTGCCGGCGACCGTCACACCTAACCGACTTGTCCGGAACACCCGTCAGCGAAGGTGGCTCACATGATGCGCACGCTTCTGGTCGTCTGCACTCTTGGCATTTCGGCACTCACCTACGGAGGCATCGCCATGGCGGCGGTCCGCGTCGCCGACTTCGGCAAAACCGCCGACGGCGCAAGCGTCCAGGTCTACCACGTCACCAACGACGCCGGCATGGAAATCCGCCTCATCAGCCGCGGAGCCACGCTCATCGGCGTCGACCTGCCGACCAGCGAGGGCGACGAAAAAGTCGACGTCGTGTTCGGCTTCGACGACGTTGCCGGCTACGAGTCGGAACGCAACATGTACTTCGGCTGCACCACCGGCCGCTATGCCAACCGCATCGGCGGCGGCAAGTTCACGCTCGATGGCGAGGAGCATCAACTGTTCACCAACGACGGCCCCAACCACCTGCACGGCGGCAACGGCCGCAGCCTCGACAAGGTGATCTGGGCCGGCAAACCGTTCGAACGCGACGGCGTCAGCGGCGTGACGTTTACCTACACCAGCCCCGACGACGAGGAAGGGTATCCCGGCAAACTCGCGATCGCGGTCACCTACACGCTGACCGCCGACAACGAGATCCGCATCGAGTACGAAGCGACGACCGACAAGCCGACGGTCCTCAACCTGACGAACCACTCGTATTTCAACCTGGCCGGCCACGGCTCGCCCACGGTCAACGACCACGTGCTGACGCTCTATGCGAGCAATTACACGCCGGTCGACGACACGCTGATCACCACCGGCGAGATCGCCAGCGTCGAGGGCACGCCGCTGGACTTTCGCAAGCCCACGGCCATCGGCGAGCGCGTCGACGAGCTGACCGAAACGTCCGCCAAGGGCTACGACCACAACTTCGTGATCGACCGCGGTGACGCGGCCCCGGGCGAACTGGTGAAGACCGCCGAGTTGGTCGATCCCGCCTCGGGCCGGGTGCTCACCGTGTTCACCGACCAGCCGGGCGTGCAGTTCTACGGCGGCAATTTCCTGAACGGCGGCGCCGGCAAGGGCGGCAAGACCTACGCCCACCGCAGCGCCTGCTGCCTCGAAACGCAGGTGTTCCCCGACTCGCCGAACAAGCAGGGTGTGGAAGGCTGGAGCAATTGCGTCCTCCGCCCGGGCGAAACGTACAAGCACGTCTGCGTGTACGCGTTTGGCAAGAAGGATTAATCCGTGCGAGAATTCAATCGTCCAGATCTTGATTGTGTCGCGACGTGTGCCGGATTGTCGCGATCGAGATCACGCCGCCTTCCAGCGTGAAGGCAATGATGTACGGGAACTTCTTCACGCGAGCAAAACGATATCGGCTGCCGCGCCGCGGAAATCGTCCCGGGTCCGCACAGATCTCGTCGATCGCGGCTTGGACGGCGGTGATGAAGCGCTGAGCTGCGAGCGGGCTGCGATTTCGTACCACGTAGTCGCCTCGTCCAGCTCCGACGCCAACGCAGGCGAGGCGCGAAAGTCATTCATAGCGCTTCAAACGCTCGCGGAGCATCCGCCGCACCTCCGATCCAGGGATCGACTCCACTTTGCCTGATTCCATGTCGGCCATGCGCTGATCGAGTTCGACAAGCTCGTGCTCGTCTGGCGTCCAATCGTCCGCCTCAAGGTAGATTTCGCTGACTTGTTGAGCGATGAATCGTTGCTGGTCCGGCGCGAGCGATTCAATTGCTGCGAGAATTTCCTGGGGGGTCGACATCGTCATCTCCTTGGGCCGAGTGCCATTGCTCCATTATATCTATATCTCCGCCCCGGCGAAACGTACAAACACGTCTGCGTGTCCGTGTTCGGCAAGAACGAGCTGGCCTCGAACGTCGCATCAGCAGTGCATGTCAATACGTCGAAGGCTTCGCCTCGTCGTCGATGAATCGGATCGTGCACGCCGGTAATTCCTGGGCCAAGATTTCGCGCGCGTCGCCGTCGAGTTGCTCGCGATTAGGCAGCACGATTTCGCGGAGTTGCTTGATCGCCGCCAGGCACGTCGCTTGGCGAGCGTCGATTCGCAGTTCGTAGTTATACTCGAAGTCGAGTTTGCGAAGCTGCGGCAACGTCGCCAACTGAGCAAGCATTACCGGCATGCTCTCAGCTTCGACGTTGTCGAGTTGAATGGTCGTGATGCCTTCAAGTTTGACGAGATGGCGTTGGAGCCATGCCGTCTCCTCGGGCGCGACGTCCCCGAACAAAAGTATGGCCGCCTCATTGGCACGCCATAAAAAGTCGGGCAATAATTCGTTGCCTAACAAGTGCTGTACGAACGTTGGTGCGATGCATTCTTTGTCGACGTAAACCAGCGAATCATAGTCTTCGTCCGGATCCTCGAGTTCGCTGACGTACGCTTGTTCGCGTTGATGTACGCGCTGACTCCAGGCCATCCAGCCCATCGCAACGGCTGCCATGCTAAGCCCTGCCAGCAACTCCGAAAGGCTGACTTGCCAAACATGCGCGCGGCGATTGCGACGCCACTCGGCGACCGCTGCGACACAGGCAAACCAAGCGCCAAGGATGGCAAGGTCGCCGAGTGCGGCGGCCCAACTGACGGCAACCCGCTGGCCGGCGCCGACGGCCCACGCCGTCGTGGCAAGCCAGGGCACTCCGTAAATCCCCGCCGGCGGGTATCCGTCGTCGCGACTGGGATTCCACCACTCGCTGCCCCAATCCATGCGTCGCTCGATGTAGACCCAGGGCCAGCCATGCTTGAGCGTCACCGATGACATCCCGGCATGGGTAACGCCGCCAAAATACGATGCTTCGCCGGCTGCAGCGACGACGAAAAGTGGTAAAGATGCGGCGAGTGCGATCGCCAGACTCGATCGATGCGGCCAACGCCGCCGCGGCGACGATCCGCTTGCTGCCGCTACTCGATCCACGTCTAACGCAGAGTTCATGTCCTTGTTCGGATCGATTTCCTCGCGGTGTTGCAACACATCGAACTAAAACCCCACTTGCGTTGGACTGTGTCGCGGACTTCAGACAACGGACGCTTCGAGTTCTTCGAGAGCGATTGGCAAGGGTCGGAAGTCACGCATTGCCCGTTAACTTCTGACGGAGACGGCGAAGCACCTCGTCCTTGCGAATTGGTTCCACGCCGCCCGCATCGAATTCGGCAGATCGGCGCTGGACCTCAGCCAAGTGGAAGTCGCTTGGGGGCTCCCACGCTTCAGGGGGTAGGGATTCCCAGAGTCGCGTCGCCAAGATCCACCGATCGTGCGACGATAGGCTGGAAGCGGCCGCGAAGATTTGGTCAGCCGTGGACATGATTGATCTCGCTTAGAACATCGGAGTGAGCATCGCATTCCGATTCCACCAATTGTACTCCGCATTTGGCGGCCAGTCACTCGCCGCCTTCATCCTCCTCAAACAGCATCCGCATCATCCGCTCCGGCCGGTTGAGAAACGCCTGCGTCACGCGGAAGTGCTCCGTATCGCGCCACGCCACCTGCCGGATGCCCGTCGGCGCGAACTCGTAAATCATCGCGTGCGGGTACGCCATGATGATCGGCGAGTGCGTGGCGATGACGAACTGCGACTCGCGCTGCACGAGCTCATGCATCGCCCCGAGAAACGCGAGCTGCCGCTGCGGCGAGAGCGCCGCCTCGGGCTCGTCGAGCAGGTACAGCCCGTCGCCGCGCAGCCGGTTGGTCATCAGGTCGAGGAACGATTCGCCGTGCGACTGCGCGTGGTACGACACGCCGCCCGTGCCGTACAGCCCCTCGAGTCCCAGGTTCTCGATCTCGCTGGCGACGTTGTAAAAACTCTCGGCCCGCAGGAAGAACCCGTCGCTGCGCCGCTTGCCGCGCACGCCGCGGCCGAGGCGGAGCCACTTGTACAAGTCGGAGTGCGTCGCCCGCGACGAGAAGTTGAAGTTCCGCGTGCCGCCCTCGGCGTTGAACCCGTCGGCCACGGCGATCGCCTCGAGCAGCGTACTCTTGCCCGAGCCGTTCTCGCCGATGAAGAACGTAACGTGCGGCTGCAGCTCGAGCGTGGTGAGCGACTTGAGCGCCGGCAGCTCGCCCGCGTAGGCGTGTTCCAGCGACGCCCGCCCGCGATCAAGGCCGATGTACGCCAGGTGCGGCTGGTAGGGGAACTTCACGGCAATCGCCGCCGGCGATCGGTCCGGCAGTTCGGCGCTGGTTTTGAATTAACCGGCAAGTGTATCACCCCCAGCGCCGCCCGACCAAATCGGCATGGAGCCTGTGCGACAATGGTTAACGGCGGAAGTTGCGAAGGATGACCCTCCGTTCCCCTCCCCTTGATGGGGAGGGGTTAGTACGACAGCGCTAAGTTGTTTTTCCAGACTCACTCGAAGGTCTTTGACATCAGCGACTTGCGGCGCAAATCGCAGCGGACGTTGTTTGCGACAACGATTCGTCGACTCTTGTACGCGGGATCTCGAATGCATCGGGAATACAAGCACGTCGTCGGCTGCTGGCATTGCAGGCATCAATCCGACTCAGCGCTGTAGTATTAGGGGAGGGGTGAAGAATCGGGTACACGCGCTGAAGTCGCATCGCCCCCTGGCTCAGCGTGTACCCGCTTCATACCCCCCTCCCCAGCCCTCCCCACGGAGGAGGAGGGAGCCGGAGGGGTTCACTATTCTCATTCTCCTACTCCACCGGCGGCTCCGGCAGCCGCCGCACGCTGCCCGGTTCGACCGGTTCGTGCCGCAGCGCGCTTGCCACGGCCGCGAAGCACAACTCCAGGCTGCGCAAGTTCGCCCGCGCGCTGTTGCTCGGCTCCCGCCGCTCCTCGATCGCGCACAACAGCTCGCCCATCGTGCCGTGGAAGCCGTCGGGGAACCACGAGCCGACCAGGTCCGGCCGATACCGGCCGCCCTCGCGGACGAACTCCACCGTTTGGCGATTCACGTCCGGCCCAATACTGCGGAGCGTTCCGTGCGTCCCCGCCACGTAGGTGTGGTCGTGCGGCCCGAACTGCGCGTGCCCGTCGAATACGAGCGTCGCCTGGGCGCTGGCGTACTCCGCCGCGACCTGCCCCAATAGCGCCGGCATGATGTCCTGCGACGGGGACTTCACCGTGGAGCCGTACACCCGCGCCGGCCGCTGCTCGCCCATGAGCGTCGCCAGAAAATCAAACCAGTGGATCGCGAAATCGTACATGATGAGGTGGTACACGCGCTCGAACGCCGTGCCCCGCACCCAGCTATGGTCCCAGTGCACGCCGCAGTGGACGCTGGCCAACTCGCCGACCAGCCCGGTGCGCACCGCCTCGCGAATGTAGCTGAAGTGCGGCGCCCACCGCGCGTTCTGGTTCACCGCCAGCAACACGCCATGCTCGTCGGCCAGGTCGGCCAGCCGCTCGCCTTCGTCCAGATCGAGCACGAACGGCTTCTGGCTCAGCACGTGCTTGCCGGCCTCCAGGCACTCGGCAACAATCGGCCCGCGAATCTCCGGATGCGTCGTCACGTCGACCACCTCGACGCCGTCCAGCGAGAGCGCGTCGCGGTAATCGGCGAACACCGCCGCGTCGGGATAATACTCGTCGCGGCGCCGCTCGGCCGCTTCCCGCACGACGTCGCACAGCGCCACGACGCGGAACTTCGCCGCCGCGTAGGCAGTCAGATGGTACTTGGTAATTCCGCCGCACCCGACCAGCGCAATCCCCGGCGCGTAGTTCCGCGGACTGCGCGGCTGGTACGCCAGCGCCGGCAGCGTGACGCTGGGCATCGCTTGCGAAGGTTCAGGCATCGTGGCTCCGCCGCGCCGCGCGCAAGCGTCCTCCCTGGGGTCGATCGCGGGAATCTGGGCAGATTATCAGGCCGCGCACCCCGCTGCCAGGGCATGCCGACGTGTGTAGACCTCTCGCTCCGCGAGAGGAATTTCGTCTCGCGGAGCGAGACGGCGACATAACTCAAAGGTCGTGAGCCTTGAAAACCAGCCCCAGACCGGTATCGTGAGAGATTCGCCCTTAACAGCCCAGCGGCCCGCGCGCCGCTTCCATACGAAAAGCAACTTTCACACCGCATCATGGCCAAGACAGCTACCACGAAGAGCGACAAGCGCATCCTGCTGGTCGACGACGACGCCGAAATCATCGAGTCCCTGCGGCTCGCCCTCGAAGCGAACAACTACCAGGTGCTCGTGGCCCGCGACGGCAACCAGGGTCTCGCCCTCATCGAGCGCGAGAACCCCGACCTCATCATCCTCGACATGATGATGCCCAAACGCAGCGGCTTCCTCGTCCTCGAGCGGCTCAAGCGGCTCGGCGAAAAGAAGCACCGCATCATCATGATCACCGCCAACGAGGGCAACCGCCACAAAGCCTACGCCGAGATGCTTGGCGTGGACGATTACGTGCGCAAGCCCTTTCCGATGGACCGGCTCATCCAGAGCGTGCAGCGGTTGCTGGGGGAGTCGCGCTAACCGTCGCGGCGGGCAGCCGAACGCCGAACCGAGCGGCGATTCAGATGGACCCCTACTAACAACTCGCGGCGGCGTTGGCGAATGACGGCATTCGCTGCTACTTCCAACAGCCCGGCCAGATGGTCGTGTCCGCACAATCCGGTCCGGCTTGGCCTGACCGCGGCAATAGCTTCTGGATGACGCGCTCCGGCGGTCGGTGGCATCTCTTCACATGGTCGCCGGTGGGCTATCGCATTCCCGAGGATGCGGACGTTGTCCAGTTATGCCGCGCTTGCATAGCGCATGGGACAATCGCCATGTCCGCGGCGCCGCCTGACATCGTCCAGCAGTTCAGGCTGGCCGAGTTGTCCGACGAACAAGCGGACGCAGTGTTTGATGAGTTGCACAAGCATTCCCCACCAGACTCTGCGGCAAAGAGCGCCGAATCGAAAGCCGGTAAACCAGCGGAGGCCATGGACACGATGAGCATCACGGTCGAATCGATCAACCACGTCGGCCTTGTCGTGAAGGATCTCGAAGCCGCCGAGCGGTTTTACGTTGACGTCCTCGGGCTGAAGCGCCACCATATCCGCCCGTCCTGGTTCGTCCTCAACGCCGCCAGCACGCTCCACCTGATTCCGTTGGCGGACGCTGCGGCCGTTGACCCGCCCCACCACGCCTATCGCCATGTCGCGCTGCAAGTCCCCGACCTCCGTGCGGTGCTTCGCCTGTTGCTGGCCGGAAAGGTGCGCGTTTCGCAGGTCGACTTCTCGGGCGACGAGAGGGACGTCACGTCGCTCGACGACCCTTTGAATTTCGGCGTTGGATCGCTTTTCGTGCGCGACCCCGACGGGAACTTGATCGAGTTCCTGCAACTGGGGCATGGCATCTTCACGCCGGACATGCAACCGCGCATCGCGGAGTAGACGCCGATCGAGTTCCGTCGGCAAACCCTCGTGCCCACGGCGCCGGTTCGCATCACTCCCACGGAATCGCCCGCGCTCGCAACTGCAGCACCGCGTCGACCACGTCGACTCGTTGAGCATCGATTCCCGCGGCGCGCAGGCGATCGTCGCCGTCCGCAACGGCCTCGTGCATGTCGTCGACCTGGCCGACGGCAAGATTGCCGGCAGCGTCGGCCGCATGGGCCACTCGCCCGCGGTCGAGCTGCTCGACCGGGACGACGCGGAACCACTCGCCCTCATTGCCACGGGGGCACATCTGGAAGCGTTCACGCTGACCGATGAATCGGCAGCCAAAGACGACGCCGACTGAGCCCGCTGGCAGTCACGCCGCGAAGCAGCCGCCCCGAGCCTCCGCGACCTCCCCAACCATCGCACGTCCCTGCCGATTGGTCTCGCCCCCCGCGCGCCGCTCCCCTCCGACCTACAGCCTACGGTCTACAGCCTTATTCCTACTCCAACGAAATCGTCCGCGCCAACGGCTGCAGCACCGCGTCGATCACATAGTTGTCCACCACGTCGCGGCACACGTCCCACAGCCGCTCCAGCATGCCCACGAACGTCTGGTCCGCCGACAGGCTGCCGTACTGCCGCGCCGTGACGTACACGCTGAGCTGCTCTTCCTGGAACTCGCTCGTGCGAATCTGGTAGGCGTTCGTGCGGGCCTCGATGTTGAACCGGCACTGCACGCGGCACTCTTCGTCCAGCGCGAACGTGAGCGACGGTTCGTTGTTGATGATCGTCGCCCCGGGGATCGACGCCATCCGTTCGAGCGCCGGCGACATGCCCAGCGCTTCGGCGATCAACTGGTTGTGATTCCCCCGGTACGTGAAGTCGAACCCCATCAAGAGGTCGAGCGCCTCGCAGTCCAGCGGGCTCACCGACAACGCGTATGGGGCGATCTCCAGCGCCAGCCGGTGCTGCCGCAGCGCGTCCTCGACCGTCGCCGGATTGACCTGCCCCGAGCAAATCCGCCGCGGCTCGATCGAGCACCAGCGATACGCCCCGCGATCCTTGTCCTCTTCCAGCACAAAGTCGTTCTTGTCGCGCGCGTAAAAGTTCCGCATCTGCGGATACTGTTTCTGAATCTGCTCGAAGTAGTGCAGCACCGTCTCGCGGCTGCTGGGGAGGTCCATCTCCGTGCCCAGATTCATGTTGATGTAAAAATCGTCGGCAAGTTGCGCGTAGGGATTCATCGCGGCGTGGCGTTCCTTCAGGCAAAGTGGCAAGTCGCTCTCCGAGGGGGCGGCCCCGACGCCTCCCCTCCGTGATTCAGTATAGGTCCGCGAAGAAAAACGTGTCAAAGACTCCGGCGGCGGCCACTTGCGGCCGTCGCCCGTCAACTCCGGATGCGCTGCCCACGGCCCGCCGCATTCGTTTCACTCGCCGGCTGGCTATTTGCTACCATCAGGCAGCCCGATTCTTCGATTTGTATCGCAACTTTGGCACGGGAGTTGATCCATGCCCGAGGCGACCCAACTCCTGGCTGCTATCGCGGCCGGCGACGCCCGCGCCGCGCCCGAATTGCTGCGCCTCGTGTACGCCGAGCTGCATCGGCTCGCCGCCGCGCACATGGCGCGCGAAGCCCCGCAGGCGACGCTTTCGCCCACGGTCCTGGTGCACGAGGCCTATTTGCGACTCGTCGATCCCGCGGGACAACTCGCGTTCGAGAACCGCCGCCACTTCTTCGGCGCCGCGGCGCAGGCCATGCGGCGAATTCTCGTCGACGCGGCGCGGCATCGCCGTCGGCAGAAACGCGGCGGCGCCGCCCAGCGGGTGGAGCTCGTCGACGTCGCCCAGCCCGATGTCGCCCAGCCCGACGTTCCCCAACTCGACAACGACGAGCAATTGCTCGCACTGGACGAGGCGCTGCAACGCCTCGCCCGCATCGACCCAGCCGCCGCCGAAGTCGTCGAGCTGCACCATTTCGCCGGCTTGTCCCACGAACAAACGGCCGAGACGCTCAGCGCCACCGTCTACCACGTCCGCCAAAAATGGACGTTCGCCCGAGCCTGGCTGCGGGATGCTCTAGAGTAGGGTTCGGGGTTCGGGGTTCAGGGTTCAGGAATAGGGGACAGGAGTCAGGAGTCAGGAGTCAGTCCGATCGATCACTCGCCCCGTCCCCCGTCCCCTGAACCCTGAACCCCGAACCCTCGGTCCTGCCCCCTGCCCCCTGAAATCTTCCCCCTTTCTTCAACAGCTCGCCGCCCCAAGGACGCATGACATGATGGACACAACCCGGAGCCATCCCATGCCCGCCGAACCGGATCGCCTGCAAGAGATCTTCCTGCAAGCCGTCGAGATCGACGACCCCGCCGCCCGCGCCGAACTTCTCGACCGCCTCTGCGCCGGCGATGTCGCCCTCCGCGCTCGCGTCGAAGCCCTGCTGGCCGCCCACGCGGCGTCCGGCTCGCTCCCCGGCAAGCTCCCCGGGGCGCCCCCGCTGCCGCCGCCGTTCCCTCCCGGCGCCGCCCCCACGCCGCTGCTGCCCGAGGCCGTGGCCGGCGCCACGATCGCCGGCAAGTACAAGCTGCTCGAGCCGATCGGCGAAGGCGGCATGGGCGTCGTCTGGATGGCCGAGCAGCGCATCCCGGTGCGCCGGCTGGTCGCCCTGAAGCTCATCAAGGCCGGCATGGACAGCCGCTCCGTGCTGGCCCGCTTCGAGGCCGAGCGGCAGGCGCTGGCCATGATGGACCACCCGTCGATCGCGCGGGTGCTGGACGGCGGCGTCACCGACCGCGGCCATCCCTGGTTCGCCATGGAGCTGGTCCGCGGCCTGCCGCTGACCGACTACTGCGACCAACGCCGCCTGCCGGTGCACGAGCGGCTCACGCTGTTCATGGAAATCTGCTCCGCCGTCCAGCACGCCCATCAAAAAGGGATCATCCACCGCGACCTGAAGCCCACCAACGTGCTGGTCACCGAGCTCGACGGCCGGCCGCTGCCCAAGGTGATCGACTTCGGCCTGGCCAAGGCGCTGGGCGGCGGCACGGTGCTCACCGAGCACACCCTCCACACCGGCTACGGCGTCGCCGCCGGCACGCCGCTGTACATGGCGCCGGAGCAGGTGGCGGTGAGCGCGCTGGACGTCGACACGCGGGCCGACGTGTACGCCCTGGGCGTGATTCTGTACGAGCTGCTCACCGGCACGACCCCGCTGGAGCGGCGGCAGCTGCATGAAGCCGCCTGGGACGAAATCTGCCGCGTCATCCGCGAGGTCGAGCCGCCGCGGCCGAGCCTGCGGATCTCGACGAGCGACGCGCTGCCGTCGCTGGCGGCGACGCGGCACATCGAGCCGGCGAAGCTGTCGGGGCTCGTTCGCGGCGATCTCGACTGGATCGTGATGAAGGCCCTGGAAAAGGATCGCAACCGGCGGTACGAGTCGGCGGCGAGCTTTGCGGCGGATGTTCAGCGGCATTTGGTGAATGAGCCGGTCGTGGCGGCGCCGCCGTCGTGGACTTATCGCTCGCGAAAGTTCGTCCACAAGTATCGGGGACCTGCGCTCGCGGCGGCGATGGTGGTCGCCGCGCTCACGATTGGGCTGATCAGCACAGGCATCATGACCCTTCGATATCGAGACGCGAGTGAACAAGCATCGAGCCTGGCCGAGAGTGAGACGAAGGCGCGGGCTGAAATGGCATTGGAGTCCTACATCGGCAATCTCGCGGCAGCGCAGGCCGCTCTTGCCAGCGAAAGCTATCCAGAGGCGCGCGAGCGACTCGAGGCATGTCCGAAGTCATTGCGCGGATGGGAATGGCGATACCTAAGCCAGGAAGCTTCAACCGTCATCACTAAGTTGCCCGGACACTGCACTCTTATGCCAACGGGCGACAAGATAGTTTCCGCAACGTCAAACGGACAGATTCGCATCTGGAGCGTTTCAGGTAAACCTCTAACTCCGCCGTTAATCGCCGGCGGGTGCAAGTCGCACTTTTCAGATATTTTGTGATGTGTTCAGTTAGGGGCGGT
>CAYSFP010000125.1:0-17591 GCA_964430075.1 uncultured Planctomycetaceae bacterium
GCCGTGTGGAGTGCCCAGCGGGGTGCCGGCGACGAGCCCGAGATTCGGCTCCGTCCCGACCGCGACAATGGCCAGGCCCGTGGCGTAGCGGTTGCCGCTCTTGGTCTGGATGTTGCGCACGACGGTCTTCCCCTCAAACCCGTTGAGGGTCTCCGGCAGGACGGGGATGCCGTACAGTTCGGCGGGCTTGCCGGTCACCACGCCGGGGTTGAAGCCGTGGTACTTGCCGTACTGGTTCATGATCCAGGCCATCACCTCGGCGTCGGTGCCCACGTCGGGCGCGGGAATGTCGACGTCGGGGCCGATGACGTCGTGGATGCCGTCGATGAACTTGCGGGTGAGCCGCTCCAGTTCGCCGCGGCTAAGGCTGCGGCGGTTGACCGCGATGCCGCCCTTAGCGCCGCCGTAGGGGATGTCGACGACCGCCGTCTTGAGCGTCATCAGCGCCGCGAGGCTGCGAATCTCGTCGAGGTCGACTTCGTGATGAAATCGCAGCCCGCCCTTCATCGGGCCGCGCGAATTGTCGTGCTGCACGCGATAGCCGATGAACGTGGCCAGCTCGCCGTTGTCGAGCTCGATCGGCACTTCAACCTGGATTTCGCGCTTGGGAATGGCGAGCATGCGTCGCATGCTCTCGTTGATCTCGAGCTCGTCGGCGGCGCGATTGAAGTAGTGCAGGGCGGCCTCGAAGGAGTTCATGGCGGCGGCTCGAAGGGGGCTCAAAGGAACGCAACACGTTATTGCGCGATAGCCGCGGTGCTACGCATCGCAGGGGCGCTACGGTGGCGGAGTCTCTCGGTGCGCGCCTGCGATGCGTAGCATCGCGGTGAGTCATCCACACGGATGCGAGCGTTACGCCTCCGGCTGGCGACGATCGCACTTGGGGTGGATAATACGGCGAGGCCCTTCGTCCGACAAGCAAGCAGGACGGGCGCCGCATAACGCCTATGCCCGAGTCGTCAACCCACTCCGACGAATCATTGCTTGAGCCAGCCGGTCCTGGCCCGCGCGGACCTGGGCGCCTCGCGGCGCCGCTTGTGGCTGTAGGAATCTTGCTCTGCGCATTGGCGGCCGTCCTCATGTGGCATCGTGCGCGCGCCGAGCGGATGGACCGGGACGCCGCAGCTCAGGACGCTCAGATGGAGGCCGAGCTGGCGCGGGATCTCGCGGACCTCGACCTCACGATTATCGAGGTGGTCGAAGCGCCCTCCAGCGGATTGCGCGAACAGATCGTCGACGACCCCGCGGGCCGCTTGCTGTGGGCGTCGCCGACGGCAGGGCCGGCGATTTCGCTGGCGTACATGCCGCCGGGCGCCCAATGTTTCTTTTTCGTCAGGCCGCGCGAGCTGGTCGATCACCCTGAAGGCGAGAAGGTGCTGGCCGCACTCGGCCCGTGGGGCGAGCGCGCGGCGAACAAGTTGCAGGCGATCGCCGGGCTCCAGTGGCGCCATGTCGAAACGCTGCTGCTGGCCGCCGCGACCAACGCGGCAGGCGACGTCGAGTATTGTGTCCGCCTCGAGCTGACTCACGTGCACGCCGAGGAAGAGATCAACCGCATGCTGGGCCCTGGCGCGCGACGCGTGCACGCCGAACAGGAGTACAACGTCAATGAAACCGGCGCCGCGTTCGTCCCATGGTCTGGTGGGTTTGGCAGCGGCTCGTGGCTCGTGTTCTGCCCTGAGCAGCTCGTCACGGAATTGATCGATTCGAACGGTGAGCCGCCGCTAGTGTCCCGTGACCTCGAAGCCCTCGCCGCGCACACCGACGCCGACCGGACGGCCACGCTGCTGACGTCGACAGGATTTCTAGCGGCGGGCGCGGCGCGCGTCGCCTCCGGCGAAGCCGAGCCGCTGCGGGCGGCGCTCGCCGAGCTCGTGGGCCGCGAGGCAACGGCCGTTGCCCTGAGCGTCGACTGGGGCGACAAGTTCTTTGTGGAACTGGCCGCCGCGCCGGCGCTCACCGCCTCGCCGCGGTGGCTTGCGGCGACGCTGGCTGGACGCGTCGGCAAGGCGGCCGACCGTCTCCCAACGCCGCCGGGCGGGGCGTGGCCGGAGTACGGCCGGGCCGTGCTGGACCGCTTTCCTGCCATGATCGCCCGGCTCGCCGCGACGACCCGCAGCGGCGCCAGCGACAACCTGGCGGTGCTGCGCTCCTATCTGCCGGCCGTCGCCGGGCACAACCTCCTGATGGCGACAGAGCTGCTGCTCGCGCCGCCTGGGCGGCCGGTCGCGGGCGACTGAGGGCCGGCAGTGAGCGATTTTGCCGCTTTTCGTCGCCGCGCCTGGCTATACTGAAAGAACCGTCGCCCCCGCCCTGGCCGCTGTCTTTCACGCCGCTCTTCGCCGGACCCGCGCCGTGGATCCGTTCAAGATCACTTGCGTCACGTGCCATGCCCGGCTGACGGTGCGCGACGAGTCGGCGATCGGCAAGATTTTGGCGTGCCCGCGTTGCGGCAGCATGGTGCAGGTGACCGCGCCGGCGGTCGCTACCGCGATCGCGGCGCCGGCGCTGGTTCCGAAGCACCCGCCGGCGAACGCTCCGCCGCAACCAGCGCGCGCGGCGTCGATCGAGCCCGCCGCCCACGCCGCTCCGAGATTTGACGACGCTGGCGATTTCGGCGCCGACACGCCGCCCGCCGCAACGACGGCGCCGGCGGGCGAGGGAATCCTGCCCCCGAAGGCGACCGCAGCGCCCACTCCGCCAGCATCCCTTTCCTCCGGCTGGGGTATGGGAACCATGGCAGCGCTGGCCGCGGGAAGTGCGCTGGCCGGATCAGCGCTGGTCGCCCTTGTGCTGGTGCTGTTGCGCGATGACGCGCCGGCGCCTGTCGCGGACGCCGCGGCCCGTGCGTTCAGCGACAACTCGCAGCGCGTCGCGCCCGATGCGTTACCATCTGCCGTTCCCTCAACGCCGGAACGAGTTGACGAGACAGATCCAAAGCCTGTTGAGCCGCAGGCATCGGCGCAGGGTCCAGACGCCGACGTGGCGCCGTTGCCGACGGACAATCCTTTCGCCCCGGTCGAGAATCCGCATGAGAAAAACCCGGCCACGCCGCCAGCGGACCCCGCGCCGCCGGCCGACGCGGTCGAACCACCCGCCGCCGCGGCGTCGTCGGCGACCACGGCGGACGCCGCGCTCAGCGATCCGGGGGAGCCGCGGTTGCGGATCGATCCGCTGGAGTTCGACCCCGAAGGTCTGAATCTCTCGGCGTTGCTCGCCGGCGACGCGCCGCATCCCTCGGTCCCGGCGATCGAAGACGAGGTTCTGGTCGTTTCCATTCCGCCGGTCTCCGCGAGCGAGGCGCCCGCTGAACCCGCGGCGCCGCCCGGCCATGCGGTCGCGCCCAGCGACGACGTGCAACCGCCGGTCGCGCCCGAGGTGCTGCTGGCCCGCCGGCTCGCCGGGATCAAGGTTGAGCAGATGCCGCTGTGCGAGTTCCTGCCGTTGGCGACGTCGCTGTCGGCGATGCCGGTGAGCGTGGCCGCCGAGGAGCTGCGGCTGGCGGCCGTTTCGGCGGCGACGCCCGTTTCGCTCGATGCATCGGAGACGACGATCGAAGCGGCCCTCGCCGCGGCGTTCAAGCCGCTGCGGCTCACGCCCCTGGTCGACCAGCGGCAGATCGTGCTGCGTCGTGCCGCCGAGGACAAGGCCCGCGAGTTGAACTACCCTATCGCCGATCTGGGCGTCGACGAGGCGGAGCTCATCGCCTGGGTGAAGGGCCTCGTCCAGCCGCAGTCGTGGAGCGCGGTGGCGGGCAGCGGCAAGCTTTCGGCGGGCGGCGGCTCGCTGCGCATCGCCCACAGCGAGCGCATTGGATATGAAACGATCCTGTTTTTGGAGCAATACCGCCACGCCCGCGGCCTGCCGCTGCGCAGCAAGTATCCCACGAAGTTTCTGGCCCAGTGGTCCGGCGTCGTCACGCCGAGTCCGCGGCTAGCCGAGCCGACGACGTTCACGTTCTCGCAGCCTACCCCGCTGGGGGAAATTGCCCGTTGGTGGCAGCAGGAGCTCGGCGTGGCCGTGCTCGTCGATTGGCCGGCGCTGGCTCAGGAGCGACTGTCGCCCGGCACGCGGGTGACGGCGGCCGCGCTTAATCAGCGTTGGGACGAAGCTCTCAGCGCGGCGCTGGCGCCGCTGGGGCTCGGCTGGTCGATCGTCGACTCCGGCACGATCGAAGTCTCGACGCGGCGGGCGATCGAAGGCGAGCCGCGGCTGAAGCTCTACCGCGTCGGGGCCGCGGCGTCGAACTCCGAGAAGGCGCCGAACTCCGAGAAGGAGTGGCGCGGCGCCGTCACGCGGCTTGGCGGCGTCGACGTCGAGTCGACCGTGTTCTACGACGCTCGCAATCGCATCCTGCTGGTGCGGCAACCCGCGCCCCTTCAACGTGCGCTCGCCGAGCGCCTACGCGACGCTGCGGCGGGCGACGGGGAGTGAGCGCCGCTGGCGGCGCTCGGCGCCGACATGGCCTCGAACCCGGCACGGGTCAACGAGTAGCCTCCCGCGAACTGCTCCTTCACGACGAGATTCTTCTCGGTGAGTTGGCGCAACGGCGCGCGATGTTTCTCCAACTGCGGGCCATGAAAGCAAAGCATCTGGCCGGCTCCAACGTGAAAGGAGCGGAACACGGCCAGCGCCGCTTGTTCGGGTGCGGTGAGCATGACGTTGATATCCTCCGCTTGGAGCGCGCCGCGCGCGTGCCACTGGCGCGAGCGCCAGTGCTGAGGCGCGTAGCGAGTACCCACTTCTCACGGGCGACGCGCCAGTGGCACACAAATCTACGGGACCGTTACCAGCGGCGACCGCCGCCGCCGCCCCCGCCGTAGCCGCCGCGTCCGCCGCCGCCGCCCCCGCGACCGCCGCCGCCGCCGCCGGGACGACGCTCTTCGCGCGGCCGGGCTTCGTTCACCTGCAGGGCGCGCCCGTCGTGCTGCTGACCGTTCAGGCCGGTGATCGCCGCCTGGGCGTCCTCGTCCCGCTCGAACTCGACGAAGCCGAAGCCCTTGCTTTGCCCGGTGTCACGATCGGTAATCACGTCGGCGCTGCGCACGGCGCCGTATTCGGCGAACAGGCCTTCGAGATCCGCGCTGGAGACGTTGTAGCTGAGGTTGCCGCAGTAAAGTTTCTTGCCCACCGTAGAACTCCCACACACTTCAGGTGACGCCGCACTCAGAAAGATTCCGGGCGTCCATCGGAAGGGGCGCAGTGCACGCCCCGCAGGTAGGAAGGGCGAAGGGCGATGCGGGACACGTGCCGAGGCAGGCGGCAGCGCAGACGCGGTTCGACGAACCAACCGTCGCGGATTCTAGCGGATTTCGGCGCGGTCGCCTAGATGCCACGGACCCCGACGGCGGCGGGCCCATTTGAAGTTGGCTAGCCGCACGAGGTGCCGCAGGTAATTGAGCTGCTCGCGGAGCGAGAGTTTGCTCTGCCCGCGGCGGCGATTGGCGAAGTGGATTGGCGTCTCCCGCACGCTCCTGCAGTCGGCCTTCACAAGGATTTCCAGGGCGATCTTGTAGCCCAAAGGATCCCACGCCGTGGTGCGCCGGAACACCTCGCGCGGCACGGCAAAGAACCCCGCCATCGGGTCGTTCAGCCGCGTGAAGGGGCGGGCCAGCAGCGTGGCGATGCGGCTGTTCCAGCGGCGAAAGGCGCCCCACTGCTCGTCGGTCGACGCTCCGGGGACGTAGCGGCTGCCCACCGCCATTTCGACGCCGGGCGTGCGGACCGCGGCGAGCAGCTCGGGCAATGCCTCGGGCGGATGGCTGAGGTCCGCGTCCATGCAGACGAGATACGCGCCCCGCGCTTCGCTGAACCCCCGCAGCACGGCCGAGCTGAGGCCGCGCTCGCCCTGGCGTTCGATCAAACGCACGGGGCGGCCGGAGTGCTGCAGCCGGGCGATTTCGTGGTCGGTGCCGTCGCGGCTGTCGTCGTCGACGACGACGATTTCGTACAGCAGCTCGAGCTGGTCGAGCGTATCGCTGACGCGCGTCACCAGTTCGTCCAGGTTTTCGCGTTCCTGGTAGGTGGGCACGACGACGGAAACGGCGGGGAGGTGGTCGGACATGGCGGATCGGCAGCGCCGCGGAATGGGGAAAGCTAGGCTTGAGGCGGGCGACCGGCGAGAGGCCGGAGCCCCCTCGCCAAGTAACCGCTTAACCGTACCGTACCTTCCCTCCCGCCGACGCCATGAACCTTCGTGCGACCCCGCGCTCGCGGCTGTGGCTGGGCATGCCGGCTGTGCTGGTTATGCTGGTCGTGTGGACCAGTGCGGACTACCCGCTCGACTATTGGCTGCACGTGGCGAGCGGCCGGTGGATGGCCGAGCAGGGCCAGCTCGTGACGGTCGACGAGTTCTCGCACACGATCGGTGGCCAGCCGGTGCTGAACCAGCCGTGGCTGGCGCAACTCGTGATGTATCAGCTCCACGAGCGGGGCGGGTACGCGCTCAACCAGTTCGCCGCGGGCGCCGGGTATGCGCTGGCGGCCTTTCTGGCCACGTGGCTTGCGTGGCGCCACGGCGCCAACAGCGCCGTCGCGGCCGGGCTTGGACTGGTCGCCGTCGCTGCGATGGCCACCAACTTGGGCGTGCGTACGCAGTGGTTCTCCGCGGTGCTCTTTGCCGTTGAGTTGGTGCTACTCTGCACCGCGCGCCGCACGACGACCGCAGCAGCGGCGGCGCTGGCGATTGCTGCGCTGTGGACCAACCTGCACGGCGCGTTTCCGCTGGCCGTGGCGTTGCCGGCGTTGTTCGCCGTGGGGGCGCTCGCCACGACGGACCGCACGCAAAAGTGGCGGCGGTGCGTCCGATACGCTGCCGCGACCGTCGCCGCGGCCGTTGGCGTGCTGGTGCGGCCGGATCCCCAGAACAGTCTTGCGTATGTGCTCGGCGTCAGCTCGAAATCCGTCGCGCGCGGCCTGGAGGAGTGGCTGCCGCCGGCGCTCGATCGCAACTTCGGCGCGCTGTTCTTCGCGACGATCGCCGCGGCGCTGATTGTGTTGGCCCTGTCGCGGCGGCGGTTGGCGCTCGGCGAAATCATCCTTGCGGGACCGTTTTTTCTGCTGGCCGTGCAGTCGCAGCGAATGATCCTGTGGTGGGGACTTGTGTTGCCGCTGGTGCTTGCACGTCCGGCCGCGAGCGCGTGGCGCCGGCTCGCACCGCGATCCAGGAGAGAATCGGTGTGCCACGGGCGTGTCGCCAGTGCTGAAGCGGCGAACGAGTACCCACTTCACACTGGCGACACGCCAGTGGCACACGGAGTGGCGTCGCCACTTCATACACGTTCTCGGTCCCTGGCCCACATTGCCGATGCGCTGGCGGCACTCTCGCTCCTTGGGTTCCTGGCAATGGCCACCCCCTGGACGCGCATCGCCAATCCTCTGCTGCCGCCCGCCAAACGCCAAGCCGATCCTGCCGAGGCTCCACGGGAGCTGGCGGACGCCCTGATCTCGTTGGGGCCGGTGCGCACCTATTCCCCGCTGCCATGGGCGTCCTACTTCACTTGGCGGACCGACGGCGATGCCAAGTCGTTCGTCGACTCGCGCGTCGATTTCTTTCCCGACGACGTATGGCGCGACTACGTGCAGATTGCTCAGGGCGGCCCGGCGGCGCTCGCGCTCTTGGACCACCATGAGGTCAATGCCGTCGTGGTCGAGACGGCGCACGAGGCCCTGGCGAACACGTTGCGAAGTAGCGGCGTGTGGACTCAGATCGCCGGGACAGAGGGAGGCGCCGTTCTCGCGCGCACCACGCGCTAGAACAATTTGGGTGCGGGCATCCCTTATTTGGCCGAAGGCCACATGACACCGTAGCCTGGGGCATCGCCCCAGGCCGGTCGATCGTTCGATCTATTGGCCGAAGGTCAATTTCACCCAATGCGTGATTATGGCCTTCGGCCAAAGGCGTTGTTACAACCGCTTACCTGGGGCGATGCCCAAGGCTACGGTGATGCGAGGCCTTCGGCCAACCGCGGCTGGCATTACGGTTAATTCCAACCGGTTGGGTTATCTCATGCGGCCAAACCAAACGCGGTTGCTCGTCGTTCCTGACCGCTCACGATGCGAACCACGACGGTGCAGGCAAGTATCGTTGCAATAAGGAAAACAATATTAGCGCCGATGCTGATGTAATGAGCGGCACGGTAGAACTCGAACTCATTCGACTCGATGGCGCGCCGCCAGGTGGAGCCGCTGAATTGGCTGGCCAGGTTGCTGGCAATGAACATGACCCACCAAGCGACCAGGAGGAAACTCGCTTCAACGAAATGGCGACGGCAGTCGACGACGGCGTCCGCATCGGGCCGACTGGCCCAATTAATCTCGCTCGCTGCCTGGTATGGTCGAAACAAGTTGAGTATCGGCAGGAAGTAGCATCCCGCCGCCATGCGGGAAGTGAACTGCAGATTGACCGCGCCCAAAGCGGGCAAGTTCCGGTGAGCGCGATACTTCCAAACGCACCAGGCGACGACGGTCCCCAAATACGCCGCGACGCCGATCATTGATAATCGCTGCAGCCACGCGTAGTACGCATCGAAGCTTTGTGATTCAGCGTCCGTGAGCTCGCGAGTTTGCTGCACCTTCATAAAGGCGACGCAGCGCAAGTCCGTCACGATCTCGCCGACGGCTACAAGGGCGCCGAGCATGAGGGCGGCCAGCGCGAGCCGGCCGCAACCGCGCGGCGAGGCGTACGGCACGACTTCGCTAGAAGCCATGTCGGGAGCCTGAATCTCATTGTCCACAGGGGCGTCGCGCTGCATCACTAGATTTCGATCGCAAACCCCTCGCGATAATCCGGCTTGCCGAGGATCACGTTCGCTTTCTTGGCGTTCTCGCCGGCGAACTCTTCGGTCTCTTGGTCGATCTCGAACATGCCGCTGGCGCGGCATTGGCTCTGGTCGACGTCGTACGCTTCGACGTGCCTTCGAATCACTTCCTTAAGCTCGTCGCACCCAGCCACGTTGTCGGCCTCGGCGCCGCGAGGGGCCAGGCCCTCGTGCGTTCCCGCGCGGACGGCGGCGTTGATCACGTGCGCCCAGCCCGCCGACGAGTGGCCGACCTCGACCGGGGCGTTGAGCTTGCTGCGGTCGTGGTCGCGCACGGCGGTGAAGAAGTTCTCCATGTGGCCGCCGCCCGAGTCGCCGCGGAACTCGCGGATCACCTTGCCGCCCGAGTCGACTGCCTGGCCCCGGCCGCGCCAGCCGCGGTACGCGCCGCCTTCGCACACCACGACGTAGCCGGTCTCCACGCCGTTGTACTTCACGCCGTTGTTCACGCCGGGCGCAGCGGGCAGATTGCTCAGCGCGAACAGCACCGGCATGTCGCCCGCTTCGAGATACGCGACATGCAAATTGGGCGACTCGCCCGCGTCGTTCCATGCCACGCGGCCGCCGCCGCTGGCCACGCGGCTGGGCAGCTTGTGCTTGTCGAGCAGCACGACGTTCACCACGTCGTCCAGCAGGTGCACGCCCCAGTTGCCGCACTCGCCGTCGCCGGTGTTCCACGACCAGTGCCAGTCGTAGTGGAACTTGTCGCGCATGATCGGCTCGTCCTGCGCGGGGCCGAGCCACAGGTTGTAGTCCACGGTGTCCGGCGGGTTCAGCGGCGCGTCCCGCTTGCCGATCGTGCCCCGCACGCCGAACCGCGCGACGACGACCGACTGAATCGGCCCCAGCGCTTGCTGCTCGTGCAGGTAGTCCTTCACTTCGGCCTGCAGCGGATCGCTGCGCTGCTGCGTGCCCACCTGGACGATGCGGTCGTGTTTCTTCGCCGCGGCGACAAGTTGGCGACCTTCCCACAGCGAGTGCGACAGCGGCTTCTCGCAGTACACGTCCTTGCCGGCCTCGACTGCCCAGACCGAGGCCAGGCAGTGCCAGTGATTGCACGTGGCGACGGCCACGGCGTCGACGCCGCCGCCGTCCAGCAGGCGCCGCACGTCGGTGAATTCTTTCACGCCGCCCAGTTCCCTCTCCTTGGCGGTTGCCGCGGTGCGGGCCGAATCGGGATCGCAGAGGGCGACAATCCGCACGCCGGCGACGCCCTTGATCTGGCTGATGAGCTCGTTGCCGCGTCCGCCGCAGCCGACGACGCCGACGTTGATCGTATCGCTGGCGCCGGCCGCGCGGGCGAAGCGGGGCAGAGCCAGCGCGCCGGCCCCGGCGAGTCCCGCGGCGGCCCCGGTGGAGAGAAACGTGCGGCGTGTGTAGCTGGACATGACGAGGGTCCTCAAGATCACGAAGAAGGATGTGCGGGCGCCGTTCTGCGGCAACACGCGACGCGGGGTTCAGGACGAGCGCGGGGAGCGGCGCCACGGCGCACGTTCCCGAAGCGTTGATTCTAACCCGCCGTCGCCGTGTGTTGAATGGAATGGGCGCGGGCGCGTACGCATTCTCAAACGCGCGGCGGACTGGTCGCTTAAGCGACCAGTCCATCGCACCCGGCTTCGTGCCCACGGAGGTTGTGGAGGGCGGCATAGGATTTGCCCCCTGTCGGCCAACGCGCGGCGGCGGCGTGTCATCATGCCGTGATCACCGATTGTCGTCGCGCGGCTCTCATCACATGCAAACGCGAAAAGGAGCGGCGATCATGGCTCACAAGGACAATACGCAGGATCGTGAAGCACGCGACGCGAATCGCGACCCCATCACCGGGGCGCCTGGTTCGCACCCCGTGGGGACCGGACTGGGCGCCGCCGCTGGCGGCGCGGCGGCCGGTGCGGCCGCTGGCGCGGCAGCGGGGCCCGTGGGCGCGGCCGTCGGCGCCGTCGCCGGAGCCGTGGCCGGCGGCTACGCGGGCAAGGTCGTGGCCGAGGAGATCAACCCCACGATCGAGCACGACTATTGGCGGCAGGAATACCCGCGGCGGGACTACTACACAGCGGAGTACGACTACGAAACGATCGCCCCGGCGTACCAGTTGGGCTGGGAGTCGCGCTCGCGGTACGCCGATCGCGATTGGGACGAGGTCGAGCCGGAACTCCGCGCGGATTGGGAACGCACCGAACGCGAAGTCGCGTGGGACCGGGCCCGCCAGGCGTCGCGCGACGCCTGGGACCGCATCGAAGCCCGCGAAGCGGTGCGGCGGGACCAGAATGCGTGAGGACTGAATAAATCCTCCCCTCGGTGGGGAGGGCTGGGGAGGGGGGATGAAGCGGGTACACGCGCGGCTATTGGAACGCGTGTACCTTCATCCTCACCCCTCCCTAACCCTCCCCATCAAGGGGAGGGGACCGGAGGGAAAAGTAGTACAACGGAGTCGAGGCTCTCGAAGTCCCCCGGCGGAGCCGGGGGCTCTTATTCACGCCAACGTGATCAGCAGATCGCCGGCGTTCACCTGCGTGCCGGTGGTCACGTGCACCGTCTCGACCGTCCCGTCGCACTCGGCGGCGATCGTGGTCTCCATCTTCATCGCCTCGAGCGTCATCAGCTTCTGGCCGCGGGCCACCTTCTCGCCCGCCTGCGCCGCCACCAGGATCACCATGCCCGGCATGCTGGCGCCGATTTGCTTGGGATTGTTGGGATCGGCTTTGGCGGCGACCGCCGTGTCGCTCACCAGCGAGCGGTCGGTCACCGTCACTTCGCGCGGCTGGCCGTTCATCTCGAAGAAGATGCCGCGCGTGCCGTCCGCGTGCGGCTCGCCGACGGCCAGGAACTTGATCACCAGCGTCTTGCCCGGCTCGATGTCGACGGCGATTTCCTCCTGCGGCTCCATGCCGTAGAGGAACACGGGCGTGGGCAGCACGCTGGTATCGCTGTAGCGCTGGTGGTGGACGACGAACTGCTCGAACACCTGCGGGTACATGAAGTGCGAGACAATGTCCTGCAGCGTTGGCTCTGCGTCCATGAGCGACGCGATCTTCTGTTTCGCGGCGACGAAGTCGCCGGGAGGCAGCGTGTCGCCGGGGCGGCCCTCCACCGGCGTCTCATCGCGGAGGATGCGGGCCTGCACATCGCCCGGGAAGCCGAACACGGTTTGCCCCATCTTGCCGGCGAGCAGCTCGATCACCGAGCGGGGGAACGCCAGCTCGCGGTCGCTCGCCATCAGCTCGTCGCAGCTCAGATCGTTGGCCACGAGGAAGAGCGCCATGTCGCCGACTGCCTTGGAGGTGGGCGTCACCTTGACGATGTCGCCGAACAGCTTGTTGACGTCGGCGTACACGCGGCAAACTTCAAGCCACCGTGACGCCAGCCTCAGCGCCTGGGCCTGCTGAAACAGGTTCGTGTACTGCCCGCCCGGCATTTCGTGCTGGTACAAGTCGGTCCCCGCGGCAAGCACGGGGCTTTCGAAAGGGGCGTAAAACTCCCGCGTCTCGCGCCAGTATTCCGAAATCTCGTCGAGCGCCTGCCCGTCGAGCTGCGAGGCCCGGGGCGTGAACCGCAGCGATTCGACCAGCGTGTTGAGATTCGGCTGCGACGTGCCGCCGGACATCGAGGCCATGGCCGCGTCGGCGATATCGAGCCCTGCCTCGGCCGCGCCCAGAATCGACGCCGCCTGAATTCCCCCGGTGTCGTGCGTGTGGAAGTGGATCGGCAGGTCGATTTCCTCGCGCAGCGTTTTCACCAGCAGCGCCGCGGCGTGCGGCTTGCACAGCCCGGCCATGTCCTTGATGCCCAGAATGTGGGCGCCCATCTGCTCGAGCTCTTTCGCCAGGGCGACGTAGTATTTCAGATCGTATTTCGAGCGCGCCGGGTCCAGGATGTCGCCCGTGTAGCAGATGGCCGCCTCGCAGATGGCGCCGGCCTCGCACGCGGCTTCCATCGCCACGCGCATGTTGGGCGTCCAGTTCAGGGCGTCGAAGATGCGAAACACGTCGATGCCGGCCGCCGCCGACTCGCGCACGCACTCGCGCACCACGTTGTCGGGATAGTTGGCGTAGCCGACGGCGCTGCTCGCGCGGAGCAGCATCTGGAACAGGATGTTGGGAATCTTCTGCCGCAGCACTTCCAGACGCTGCCACGGCGATTCCTTGAGGAACCGCATCGACACGTCGAACGTGGCGCCCCCCCACATCTCGATGGAGAACAGGTCGGCGCAGCGTTGCGCGTAGGCCTCCGCGATCGTGGCCAAATCGTACGTGCGAAACCGCGTGGCCAAGAGCGACTGGTGCGCGTCGCGCATCGTCGTGTCGGTCCACAGCAGCGGCTGCTGCTCGCGAATCCACCGCATGAAGGCCGCGGCGCCCAGCTTCTTGAATCGGTCGCGCGTGCCTTGCGGCAACGTGCCGCGGACGTCGATCGACGGCAGCTTGGCCGGCGCGCGGCGGGTCGCCCTGAGCTGGTCCTTCACGATCGGGTTGCCGTTGACGTTCGTTTCGCCGATGTAGGTGAGGATCTTCGTCGCCCGATCGCGCCGCGGCACGAACTCGAACAGCTCTGGCGTTTCATCAATGAACCGCGTCGTGCACTCGCCCGCAATGAACGTCGGGTCGGTGATCAGCCGCGTCAGGAACGGGATGTTCGTCTTCACGCCGCGGATGCGGAACTCTTGCAGGCAGCGCTCCATGCGCTGGGCGGCGTCGTCGAACGACCGGCCCCAGGCGCTCACCTTCACCAGCAGCGAGTCGTAGAACGGAAACACCACGGCGCCGCTGAACGCCGTGCCCGCGTCGAGCCGGATGCCCATGCCGCCCGCGGAGCGATAGTGCGTCACGCGGCCGTAGTCGGGCATGAAGCGGTTGGCGGGGTCCTCGGTGGTCACGCGGCACTGGATCGCGAAACCCGTCGTCTCCACGTCCTTCTGCGAGGCGAGTCCGATGGCGGGACTGCTCAGCTCCTCGCCCTGCGCGATCAGAATTTGCGACCGCACGACGTCGATGCCGGTGACCTCCTCGGTGACGGTGTGCTCGACCTGGATCCGCGGGTTCACCTCGATGAAGTACAGCTCGTTGGTGTCGGCGTCGACCAGGAACTCGACCGTCCCCGCGTTGTCGTACCGCACCGCATTGCCGATCTGCAGCGCGGCGTTGCACAGGCGATTGCGCACGTCGATCGGCAGGTTCGGCGCGGGGGCGATCTCGACGACTTTCTGATGCCGCCGCTGCACGGAGCAGTCGCGCTCGAACAGGTGCACGAGGTTGCCGTGCTGATCGCCCAGGAGCTGCACCTCAATGTGCCGGGCGCGCTGGATGAACTTCTCGACGAAGATCTCCGGGCTGCCGAACGCGGTGAGCGACTCGCGGCGGGCCGACTCGTAGGCGCCGGCAAACTCGGCGGCGTCGTTCACGACGCGCATGCCGCGGCCGCCGCCGCCGTGCGCCGCCTTCAAGATGATGGGAAAGCCGAGCTGCTTCGCCGTCGCGAGGCCCTGGTCGGCGTCGACGATCGGCGCCTCGCTGCCGCCGAGCACGGGCACGCCGATCTTGATCGCCAGCTCGCGTGCGCTGATCTTGTCGCCCAGCGTTTCCAGCAGCTCCACCCGCGGCCCGACGAAGATGATGCCCGCCGTCTGGCACGCGCGGGCGAACTGCGGATTCTCCGACAGGAAGCCGTAGCCGGGGTGGATCGCGTCGATCTCGTGCTCCCTGGCGAGCGCGACGATCTCGTCGATGTTGAGATACGACTGCAGCGGCCGGCCCTCGACGCCCACGAGGTACGCCTCGTCCGCCTTGAAGCGGTGCAGCGCGTAGCGATCCTCGTGCGAGTACATCGCGACCGTGCGAATTCCCAGCTCGTGGGCGCTGCGGAACACGCGGATGGCGATTTCGCTGCGATTGGCGACCAGCAGACGGCGAATCGGCTTCTTCAAGACAGGGGGCCTCCCGGGCAGACGAAGCGACGGCACAGGCGCGGACGACGCCTGTCGCGGCTCCATGAATCTATCGTCCCGCCCCCGCCGACCGAAAGGGCCGGTCGATCAGCCAACCTTGGCGATCGGTGCGGCTCACGCGAAAAGAAGCCGTCCGCGGGGCGTTGGAATCGGACGTCCAAGCTCGGCCGCAGTTTCAAGCCACTCGCGGATCGCGACTTCGGCCGCCACGACAGCCTCTTGGTAGGTGGAGCCGTCGGCGGCGCATCCCGCGAGCTCGGGCACTTCCGCGATAAACGCTTGGTCCGCATCGCTCCAGTAGATGATCAACTCGTAGCGCGGCTCCGGCGGCGTCATGTCTGATCTCCGAGTCATGCGCGGCCTAGAGAATCACCGCCTCGTCCGACCAATTCTCTGGAAGTTGAGGCAACGTCTCCGCTTCGGCCTTTTCGATCGGACGCTTCCCCCGAATGGTGAAATGGATCCACCCGCGGCACGCCGGGCACTGGCCAACAAAGCCGGTGTCGTCCCACCACGCCCGGACGAGCGGATCGTGCACCGCGCGCCCAAACGCATCGAGCCGAAAGTCGATCGCGCGCAGCGATTGATGGCAGCCTTCGTGCGGGCACTCCGCATCTTGGTAAATGACATGCGGGGCCGTGGCGCGTGCAGCTCCCTCTTGCCGATAGACGGCGTGCATCTCGTCAAGTTGCGCCGCATCCTGCGCTGGAATCACGCTCGCCACGGAACACCTCCACTGCCACTGCCATTATAGCATGGCGTCCCCATCCGGTCGCCGAACCACGTCAGTCCCCCATGGTCCGGTCCATCGCCTCGGCGATCCGCCGGCACTGGTGCATCATCTGCTCGAACTGCGGGACGTTGAGCGACTGGTACCCGTCGCTCATCGCCTTGTCGGGGTTGGGGTGCACCTCGACGATCAGCCCGTCCGCCCCCGCCGCGATCGACGCCCGCGCCATCGCGGTGACCAGGTGCGTGTGGCCCGTGCCGTGGCTGGGGTCCATCACGATCGGCAGGTGCGTCTTGGCCTGCACGTAGGGCGCCGAGGCCAAGGGGAGCGTGAACCGCGTGTGCGTCTCGAACGTGCGGATGCCGCGTTCGCACAGCATGACGTTGGGGTTGCCGGCGTCGAGGATGTACTCCGCCGCCAGCAGCCATTCGTCGACCGTGGCGCTGGGCCCGCGCTTCAGCAGCACCGGCCGCGGCGAGTTGCCGGCGGCCTCGAGCAGCCGGTAGTTCTGCATGTTGCGGGCGCCGATCTGGAGGACATCGGCGTAGTCGGAGACGAGCTCGACGTCGTCCGGGGCGATCACTTCGGTGACGATCGCGAGGCCCGTTTCCTCGCGCGCCGCGGCGAGATGCTTGAGGCCGGTTTCCTTGAGCCCCTGGAAGCTGTAGGGACTGGTGCGCGGCTTGAACGCCCCGCCGCGGAGCGCCGTCGCCCCTGCCGCCTTCACCGCGCGGGCCGTGGCGATGATCTGCTCTTCGTTCTCCACCGAGCACGGGCCGGCCATCACGCCGATCACGCCGCCGCCCACGGTGAGGCTGCCGGCCCGGACGACCGTGGGTTCGCTCTTCAGCTCGCGGCTGGCGAGCTTGTACGGCGCGAGGATCGGCAGCACCTCGTCGACGCCGGGGCCGCTTTCGAGCTGCCCGACGCCGGCGATGCGTTCCTCGCCGATGGCCGCGATGACGGTCCGTTCCGTGCCGCGCAGCACGACGGGTTTCATGCCGAGGGATTCGACGTGACTGATCATGGCGGTGATGTCCTGTTCGCTAGCCTGATGTTTCATGACGACGATCATGGGGAACTCCGGAGAGAGCTATCGGCTGTCGGCTGTCGGCCAGAGGGGAGTTGCCTCGTTCTGGCCGAGAGCCGACAGCCAAAAACAAAAAAAGCCCCAGGCGTCTTGCGGCGCCCGGGGCTTGGGATGGCTCGTGCTGGCGAATCGGCTTCTACCGGTGCACAACCTCCGCAGCCCGTGACGCCGCACGGGTAAAGGTAAACCAGTAGAAAGACCAATAAGCGTTCATCGTTGGTGTATTGTCGGCAGCGGCGGCCGCGGACGCAAGGGAAAGTTTCCAAAATTCTCGTCGAGCAGCAGCTTCATGTCGTCACGTGCTTCGGAACGACCGCCGCTTTTGCTTCATCGAGCAGCGCCACAGCCTGCTCGCGATCTACCGATGGAAACTGCTCAACGAATTCTTCGACCGAGTACCCGTGGGCCAGATAGTCGAACAACGACGCAACCGGTACGCGCGTGCCCATAAACACCGGCGTGCCGCCGAGGATGTTGGGATTGACGTTGACTACGGTTGACATGGGACGCCTCTTCCATGCGTAGATTTGTTTCTTGACGTCGACTGTGTTTTGCCTTAATCGCGTTCATAGAGCTGATCGCGAGTGTAGTGCAATCCGCCTGAATCGATGGGATGCGTTCGTCTCAGTTCGTCGAGGGCATCCAGCGCGCGTTGAAATTGCTGCTTCCTTTCCGTGAGCGGAACGATGGTCACATGGACGCGCGACTGATCCGCCAGATCGATCGGTTGATCGAGCTGAATCATCCCGTTGACGATCGTGCCAGTGAAGGATGTGGTCATGACGTAGTCTCCGCAGCCGGTGCGTATTCATCCAATTCAATTGTACCATGCCGTGCTACGGATACGTGTCCCACTGAGGACCGCGCAGCCAGTGAGCCTTGTCCGTGGGGCGGAGCCATTCTTGTCGTCCCAGAGGGACGCGACGACACTAGCCCAGCGATTCACAGGATGATGCAAGTGCTATCGACGCACGCGTCTTGGCCCCGGAGGGGCCGCGTCATGGAGCCAGGGCC
>CAYSFP010000126.1:0-6967 GCA_964430075.1 uncultured Planctomycetaceae bacterium
CTTGGTCCGCCTGCTGAAGTGAAAAGTCGGGAAGTTATTTTGCGTTGAATCCTTAGTCGACTTGTAGTGCTGGTTGTCCGTCAATGACCCGTCTACGCGGCTTTGCGGCCGAAGATGCCTCTTAATCGCCGAAAACGACGGCGGAATGATAACTCACGCCCGAGACTCGGTTCAATATTGCTGAACGACAACTCGCGCCAGTAACCAGGCTCGAAACGATCAATCGGGGGCCGCAGCGCCGGCGTAACAAGCTCTTCACGAATCATCACCGCATCAAACTGGTAGAGAGCGTCGCCATAGTAAACCAGATCAACCATATCCAATAATGAAAAACCCTTCGACTTTAAAAAGGAGAGTCTTTCTACGGCCGAGTGATAGGGGCATTCAACAATTACGGCGGAGGCGCGCTTAAGCTGATCGCCAAATCCACTCAGGACTTCAAGATCTTTTCCGTCAACGTCAACCTTCAACAAAAAATTCTCATCGATGCTTGTTGAAACATCCAAATCGTCAAAACGCCTGACGTCGACGGGATGGCAAGAAACCACGTGTTTGCCGTCAGGTTCAATGGGCGCATCCTTAATCTGGCTGTGAGTAACGACTCCGTCCTTTTGGAGAGCGGTCAGGACGAGAAAAAGTTGGGAACTGCTATCCGACAAGGCGACTGGAAATAGCTCGTGGTTGATGTCGCGATAGTGCCTTGCAATCGAATCAAAGAAGAGCGTGACTGGTTCGAAGAGATAGTGCTTCTTGTCGGAAAATCGGTCGATCAGCTCTCCCGTGTGCTCTCGTACGCCGACGTCGACGATCGCCGTTATGGGGATGTTGGCCTTAAGTCGAGAAAGAACGCTTGTTTTCGTTGGCAGTGGAGAGTTGTGCGTCATGTAAACTCCGTCAACATGGAGAAAGTTGGCGTCCCTTCGAGGTGCACCGTTCACCAACAAGGCAGAACGCGCGATGAGTTCAACGACCGGTCAATCGCCAAGATACAGCTTGTGCTTCTCAGACGATTCAAACATGGCAACGAGGTAGTCGCCTCGGTCTCGCCAATTCCACAGCAGGCGCGCCCAGGCGGTGATGCTACTGGACCGGCGAAGCACTTTCGCCGTAGGCTTCCAACGCTCCGAAACCGCCCCCGCGACGCCCAGGCTGTTCAGTTGCATGGACAACGCCGTCCACTTAGTGTGCGATCGACTCAGCGCTCGGCATTGGCGCAAGCCCGCCAGCTCGCCCAGGCGTCGCAGCGCACGTGGACTGAAAATCGTGCGATGATAAGGCGTGTGCCAGTGCGCCCATGTTGGACCAAATAGGTCTACTTGGCGTGAATCGAGATTGGGCGTCGTAATGACCAAAACGCCGTTCGCTTTGAGCAGGGGTCGCAGCTTTCGTAGGATGCTGAGCGGGTCGTCGCATCGCTGGATTGTTTGTCCTAGGTAGATGATCTCAAACGTATCTTGCGGAGGCGAGTCGAGATTCATCACGTCGAGTCGTGCGGATTGCCAACAGGTATTGCGGCACACCGCGTCAAGCATTTCCGAGTCGCCGTCTCCGACTTGAAGAAAGCGTACGCTCTTGTCGCTCGGAATGTACCGGCGCCCCAAGACGGCGCAGAGGTCGGCAAAGCACGCTTCTTTCCAATCGGCTTGTTCGCGTCGGTTGATGACTCTGACGAGTGGCTTCGGCAAGCGCAGTCGAAGAGCGAGGCGGCGCCACTTGCGCCGGGGCCGATAGTGCCGATACGGCGAGCAATATCCCGCGGGCGGTTCAACCAACCTTGCGGCGTCATCGTCGCTCCGCTGTTCGCGACGTTCGGCCAACTCCTTTGCGCCGGTGGGAGGCCAGACAACGGCCAATTGCGATTCGCCGCAATAATACACGTAGTTGATGTGCTGATCGCCATATCGCGTGTCAAGCGAGCTGAACAACAAGCTGTCGGCCGGACGCCCCGTTAGTGGGCATTTGGGCGGCGGTGCAAAGGGATCAGGGGCCTGGCCAGGTGCAATCCGTCCTTGAAATGCGAAGGGATAATAAAACCGGGGTCGACCCCAGATGCGTTCCCAAAATCGCCGACAACGATTGACTAAGTACCGCGGTGCATGTGGAAGAAATTCCAACGAGCTCCAAGAACTTCGAATCTGATTTTGGCTGACAGTTTGTTCGGCTCGATACGCCTCCATGTCCTGGCTAAGCTGCCCCGGTCGTACGCGGAACGATCCGACATGACCGGTCGTCCGATCGAGGCGAAACCGGCGCGAGAAGCGGAGCCATAGGTCGTAGTCGCCTGCAAGGCGAAAATCGCGGCTGACGCCGCCGACGGCCAGGTACGCCTCGCGGCGGAACTGGATGCCTTCCTGGTTGAGAATGTGGCCCCGCAACAGGTCTGGGAAGTCAATCAATGGCTGGCACCGATTGGGAAACCGCCAGCCGTCCACGGTCACGGTGCAATCGCGGTACGAGACCATGACCCGCGGGTTGTCGCGAAAGTATTCGCCGATGCGAAGCAGAGAGCCCGGCTCGAACACGTCGTCGGCGTTGATGTAGGCGAGCACTTCGCCCGTCGCGAGCGCGAATCCCTTGGCTAGGGCGTCGTACATGCCGTTGTCAGGCTCGCTGATGACCCGTGCCAGCTTGCCCTCATACTCACGGATGATGGCCATCGTCCCGTCCGTCGATCCTCCGTCGACGATTATGTATTCAAGGTCTGGATACTCTTGGACGAGCACGGATTCGATCGTTTCGCGAATGTGAGCTTCGCCATTATAAACGGGTGTGACAAGCGTGATGCACGGCAATTTGCCATGAGGCTCCCCGCAGTAGCGAACCGTCTTTTGCGGACTCCCGTCCGCGAGATCTCGTAGGGTGTGCGAATTCCTTCTCACAGCACCGCCGGTGATCTCGTCTTTGATCATCAAAATGCGTCGAGCGGGTAACGATGCAGCAAACGCTGGAAACTTGACTTCGTCGAGTGCTTGCAGGCCAAAGGGCGCGGATTATTGCTGCACGATCAGGCGGCAGCAAGGCCACTTTGGAGAGCAGCGAGAATCGGGGTGCAGCCTGCCCTTTGCGCGCGGGGGTCAGCGCGCGGTTTGAATGTGACTGGAATCGCGTTGGGCGCAGTCCGGTTCGCATGAAATTGCGCGCCATGCGAAAACTGGGCGAGCAATTGCGAGTCGGACTTGGCGTAGCTCCCCTGCTACCGGGTTGGAATTGTCGTTGTCGAACTCTCCCAGTCGCGTACAGCTTGCCGTGAGAACCGCCTAAACTCCACCGCTATCGCGAAAATACAAAGTGCGGGCTGCACCCCGCCTCGGCCGATTAGACACTCGGCGTGCAGGCCCGCCGGCAACCAGCAGGATAGAGAAGCTAGCTGCGTCGCGTCGCCAGTCAGTAGCCACCGCCTGGACATTTCGTGCCTACCCCGGCGGCCTTGAACAAAAGTGTCCTTTGTCGCGTGACGAACGCCTGTTATTTTGTGAATCCAGGTCACTGCTGGCGCCGACTTACAACGGCTATCGCTGGGCGTCCCAATGCCGGTGCGAGCAAGTGACATAACATTTCCTCTTGCATCTATTTGCACAACTTGAAGTCACAAGCGCATCGAGGTCGATACGCACTAAAGATCGCCACGGCACAGAGCATCGCTGAAGGCATGCCGCCATCATCATGATATTGCAAATCGATTTACTCGACGTTAAATCGACTATTGCTACATCATGCTCACGTCGCCAGCTGAGGGCATCGCAAAGAGGTTTTGGCGCTATGCGACAACCAATCCTGCTCTGCCACCCTGCCTGCTCGGGCGGATCGCTTATCTACAAATGCCTGGTCGCCGCGCTCGATTGCTACGGCGTGTACGAGGTCGGCCATCGGTATGTTGGCCGCGAAAGGCACTTCCGGCCTTTCGATCCTGAATCGCATCTTCTGGCCGACCAGGTGGACGATCCCGCGCTGGTTGAAGAGCTGTATTGGAATCGCATCCTTTCGGCCGTCGACATCGCTGCGCAACTTCGTAAGCCGCTGCTGATTCGGGAGCACACGCATCAGTACTTTTTCGATGCCCGCGAAACCATCTACGATGGCGGATACTCTTGGGTCGAGCGTCAGTACTTCGATCGAAAGAAGATGCAAGTGCCGGGCATTATCTCCGTGAGAGATCCAATCGACTGCTGGCTTGGCATGGTGGTGAGCTTTCCAGACGCGGTCGTCTACGACTTCGCCGAATACTGTCGGCGGTATCTCGCGTGGATCGACGCTGTCGAACAGCGCCGCGGCCAAGGCGCGCCAATCCACTTGCTTAAATACGAAGACATTACCGTTGACCCACAAGAAGCCGTTGCGCAAGTCGCCCGATGGCTCAAGCTAGAAGCGCTCGGAAAAAAACCGTTCACATCCATTACAAGCTCCGGCAACTCAGGTCGGCTCTCGGATACGATAGAACCGCGCCCCAGGCGAAGCTATACGATGGAGTTGGTTCAAGCTGCCCGGGAATCGGCTGCGTACGCGGAAATTTGTACTCGTCTGAACTATCCACGGTTGGACGAGTGCCCGAGCCAACAGCCTTATCCGATGAAGCTGCATGAAATTTCCGGCCCGGGAGTTGCCAGTGCGGGGTCGCCGCGGCGATGGTGGAACTATCTGCGTTTAAAAAAAGGGGGTGCTGTCCGACGCGCAGCTGGCTAATGGCGCGGAAGCAACAGCGCTCATCCCGCCCACATGGCCGCCCTCCACTTTGGTTGTCACGCCGCCCATGCGCATCGCCTTTGCTAGCACGTGCAAGTCCTGGGGCGGCGGAGAACAATTCCTCGCCCATCTCATGACGGGCATGGTGCGCGCCGGGCAAGAGGTCGGCCTCGTCGCCCGCCGCGGCGCGGCCACGGCGTCATGGGCCGCGTCGGCTCAAATGCCGCTCGTCCTCGAAATCGAGCGTCTGGGCCGCATGCCGGGAAGCATCTGGGCGATTCGACAGTGGCTTCGTCGACATGCCTTCGACGTGCTCGTGCTCAACGATCCCCACGCCATCACCAGCGGCGGCATCGCCTCCTGGCGATTGCCGCTGGCCCGCGTCGGCGTCCGGCATACGATCTTTCCCGTTCGTTCGGCATGGAAGCACCGGCATCTGGTCGATCACGTGCTCTGCGTGTCGCAGGCGGCGCAGCGGGAGTGCGTGCGCGCTGGCGTCGGCTTTGATCGCACCTCCGTCATTCATTGCGGCGTTCCTGGCGCTGCCGTGGACCTCAATGCGGTCGCCGCCGTGAAGCGCATGTTTCACAGCGCCGCCGGCGGCAAGGCGGCAACGCGCCACCTGCTGGGCGTGGGCAGCCTCATCTCGGTGAAGGGGTTCGACGTCACGATCAAAGCGCTCGCCGCCGGAGTTCAGGCGGGCAAGGATTGGCAACTTTGGATCGCCGGCGACGGAGTCTTGCGCGACAGTTTGACCGCCCTGGCAGCGAAGGCGAATGTCGCCGACCGCGTCCACCTGCTCGGCTTCCGCCGCGATGTGGCCGCCCTCATGGCGGCGGCCGACGCCTTCGTCTCGGCCTCGCACAGCGAGGGGTTGCCCCTGGTGCTCGTCGAAGCGATGCAGCGCGGCTGCCCGATCGTCAGCACGCCGGTCGGCGGTTGCGCCGAAGCCCTGCAGGCGAACGAAGCGAATCAAAGCCCCTTTGCGGAAATCGCCGCGCCCGGGGATGTCGCGGGCCTGACCGCTGCGATCGATCGCTCGCTGCAACTTGAGCCCCACGCCAAGCACCGCGTCGCCGCCGCCCGACGCTGGGCGCTCGAGACGTTCTCGATCGAAGGCATGGTCGAGCGGCATTTGCAACTCTACCGCCGGTTGGCCTCTCGACGAGGCCACAACGGACCCTCCCGCTCGCTGCGCCGCGCAGCATGACGCGGGGCGCCTCAAAATCCGCGCCACCGGCGCCATGCGACGCAGCGCCGTCCGCGACCTCGATCGCCGTCCGCTAGCAGCCTGCAGCGCAGGCATTCTTCTGGACGATGATGAACTAACGACGCGGTGATCGGGTCCGTGCCCCCGAAGTTGGCGCTTCGTGGGCGGCTAGCGCATGGAATGGCGCCGGCAACGCCCGGAGCCACCGTAAAACGACGCCTGCCGCGGAGGCCTCTGTCATGTGGCGTTCCCTGTTCCTGGCCCTTGGCGCTTCGAGCGTCCTGCTCGGCGCCGAAGCGCTGTTTGTCGATCAGGCGGTCCTCAAAAAGCCTGAGGGCAACAGCGCCGCGACGCAAAAAGTGATCGATCCGCCCGAGTGGGCCCCGTGGAGCCTGATGGCCGGCGGGGCCGTTGTGGTGATCTACTCCTTCACCATTCCCCGCCGTGTGGGCGGCTAGCGGCGGCGCCAAATCCCCTCCCTTGCAAGGAGGGGGCCAGGGGAGGGATTTGAGACGCCAGAGTCCATCGCATCTCGCGGATCAATCCGTACAACCCAACCGCTTCCGTCTCACCTGACCAGCCGCGGGCCCTCGCGCGCCCCGCGATTCCTTGCCACTTTGCCCCAACCCGCTTACCATAAACGGGTTTAGGGCCGAGCAGCCCCGTGCGCGTGCCGTCGAACCCCGCCGCGCGTTTCGCCGTCCGTGCTAGCGCACCCGAAGTGCCCTCCCTCGATCGTCCCCCAGCCCCCTTGAGCCCATGGCCACCGTCGACAAGAAGCCCGCCTCGAAGACCGAACTCACCTCCGGCGCCGATATCCTGGTGCAATCTCTGGTGAATCTGGGGGTCGACACGATCTTCGCGTATCCCGGCGGCTGCAGCATGCCGCTGCACCAGGCGCTGACGCGGTTTAGCGATCGGCTCCGCACGATTCTGCCCCGCCACGAGCAGGGCGGCGCCTTTGCCGCCCAGGGCTACGCCCGCAGCACCGGCAAGCTGGGCGTCTGTATGGCCACCAGCGGCCCTGGCGCCACCAACCTGGTGACCGCCATCGCCGACGCCAAGCTCGACAGCATT
>CAYSFP010000126.1:6977-17543 GCA_964430075.1 uncultured Planctomycetaceae bacterium
ATCACCGGCCAGGTCCCCACGCGGGCCATCCGCAGCGACGCGTTCCAGGAGACCCCGATCGTCGAAGTCTGCCGCGGCATCACCAAGCACCACTACCTGGTGACCGACATCGCCGACCTGCCGCGCATTATGCGCGAAGCCTACGTCGTGGCGACCACCGGCCGGCCCGGTCCCGTGCTGGTCGATATGCCCAAAGACGTGCAGTTGACCAAGGTGATCCCCGACTTCGACGCGCCGCTCAACCTGCCGGGGTACAAAGCCGACGCGCCGCTCGCCCGGCCCGAGCAGATCAACCAGATCGCCGCGGCCATCAAGCGGGCCAAGCGGCCCATCCTCTACGCCGGCGGCGGCATCGTCATCGCCGAGGCGAGCGAAGCGCTCCGCAAGCTCGTCAAGAAAACCGGCATCCCCATCACCACCACCGTGATGGGCTTGGGCGTGTATCCGTCGCTCGATCCGCTGTCGCTCGACATGCTCGGCATGCACGGTTCGGTGTACGCCAACTACGCGGTCGACCAGGCCGACCTGCTCATCGCCCTGGGCGTGCGGTTCGACGATCGCGTCACCGGCAAGGTCGACGAGTTCTGCAAGCACGGCAAGGTGATCCACGTGGACATCGACGCCTCGGAGCTCAACAAGAACAAGCCCGCCCACATCCCCGTGTGCAGCGACGTGAAATACGCCATCGACGAGCTCAACAAGATCGTCGAGGCGCCTGAGGACATCAGCGACTGGGTCGCCCAGTGTCAGAAGTGGAAGGCCGAAGAGCCGTTCAAGTACGACGAGTCCTACGCCGGTATCCTCCAGCAGCACGCCATCCGCACGCTGTGGCAAATGACGCGCGACAAGGATCCGGTGATTGCCGTGGGCGTGGGCCAGCACCAGATGTGGGCCGCCCAGTTCTACAAGTTCGACAAGCCGCGGCGGTGGCTCAGCTCGAGCGGCCTGGGCACGATGGGCTTCGGCCTGCCCGCCGCGATGGGCGCCCAGGCGGCTCACCCCGGCCGGCTGTGCATCGACATCGACGGCGACGGCAGCTTCCTGATGAACGTTCAGGAACTCGCCACCTGCGTGTGCGAAAAACTGCCCGTGAAGGTGTTGCTGTTGAATAACCAACACCTGGGCATGGTCGTGCAGTGGGAAGACCGTTTCATGCAGGGCAACCGCGCCCACACGTATCTCGGGCCGATCGACAACCCCGAGTGGAGCGGCCAGGGCGACGGCGTCGGCTCGCTCGACCAGGAGCATCGGTATCCCAACTTCGTCAGCATCGCCAAGGGCTTCGGCTGCGGCGCCGCGTACGTGGACAAGAAGGCCGACCTAGCCCCGGCGATCGAGGAAATGCTCGCTCACGACGGGCCGTATGTGCTCGACGTGGCCACGCCGTACCAGGAGCACGTGCTGCCGATGATCCCCGGCGGGATGACCGTGCGGGATATCATTAAGGAGTAGCGGCAACTCCCCACCACAAAGCCTGCGGTTTGTATTTTTCAGGCAGCGGCTTGGTAGCATCGCATGGGCTGGAGTCGTTTTCGGCGGTTGCGCCAAAACCGGTCGAGTCGGTCGGTTTCGCTGAGCCCGCCGGCGACGAGTTGCAGGAGCGGTTGGGCGCCCTGGTCCCAGAGCTTTTCGGTTCCCTTCATGCGGCGGTTGATCTGCTTGATGGTCGACTCGATGTGGCTGCTGGTGATCGGCAGCCTCAGCCGGCGGTACTCATCATACGTCATTCGCCTCTGTTGATTGCGGAGATAGCCCAGCGTCTTGGCCACAATCGCAGCGGGGGACGTTTCGTCGCCGTCGGGGGCGCCCCCGAGTTCGTCGGCGCGCCGGGCGACCGCCCGCACCTGAATCCGCCCGCCGTCCATCATCACGCACGCCACTTGCGGAACCTGAGCGGCGGGGCTCTTCTGCTGCTCGGGAAGCGGAAGCGCTTGATACGCGTCGGCCAACGCGCGGGCGTCCTGGACGCACTCGTTGCCGACCCGCTTGGTCCAGCGCTGCACGCGCTGGCGCGACACCGTCTGCTCGGCCAACACGGCGAGGTCGCGCGTCGCCACCACGAACGACGGCTGCTGCGCGCCGGCGTGAGCGACTTTCCGCAGCAGGGCCGGCGTAAACGGACAATCGACCTCAACGCCGATCGCGCGGGGCGCCGGGAAAAAAGCCCGCCGACAGGCGGGGCAGTAGTATTCCGGTTCGCCGATCGTCGCCGGCCCGCGGCGACCAATCAGTTCCCGCTGCCGCTGGCCGTGATAACGGCCCGGCTGACTGCACTGGGGGCAGGTCGATTCCTTGTCCGAAGTCGACAGCGCCGCCGCCCTGCGCTCCAACAACTCCGTGCTGATCGCATCGCCGATTTCAACGGCTTGACTCTCGATCGCATCGAGCCAGCTGAGGGCATCGCTATCATCGACCTCTCCCAATTCGGCGGCCAATTCACGCGCAAAGGCCGCAATCCGCTCCTTCAACTCTGGGCTAACTGCCATCCGTGGCTCCCTCGATTCTCCAGCTTCTCGCCGGGACGCCCCGCCTGCGGTCAATTCCTCGCCACACTTCTACATCACAGCCGAACCCCGCGCAAAGTGCAGGCTGCACCCGCCAACTGGGATCGTGATCGGCGCCCGCATTCCCCTTTCGCCGCCGCCGTGGCATTGCTATCCTCCGCCGGCATTTTTTGCTCTCCCGCCCATGTTCTCGCGAGACCCGCCGCGATGATCCATCGTCTCTTGTGCCTTTCTTCGCTGTGCCTGATCGCCGCGCTGGCGGCCGCCTTCGGCGCCTCTTCCGCACGTGCCCAGGAACAGGCGCCGCTGACATTCGACGCGGCGCCGGCCGGCCCCGCGCCCGCCTACGGCCAGCCGCCGCAGTACCCCGCTCCCAGCGCCGGCGCTCCGACAGCCGCCGCGCCCGTGACGCCAACCACGCCCGCCCCGCCGTTCGTGCTCAGCGACGCGGAGATGAAGTTCGTCTACCAGACCCTGCGGATGTGGGAAGCGGAAAGCTCCAAAATCGAAACGTTCAGCGCCCGTTTCGAGCGCCAAGAGTTCGATGCCGTGTGGAATCCCGGCAGCGATGCCCCCATGAAGGTCTGCGACGGCGAGGTCTCCTACGCCAAACCGGATAAAGGCAGCTTCAAAATCGAGGTCATCCGCCGCTGGGTCAAGGACGATCCCAAGAATCCTGCGCCCGACGCCCCCGGAAGCTGGCAGCAGCAGAAAGACGAGATCGGCGAACACTGGGTCTGCGACGGCAAAGCCGTGTACGAGTACGACCATCGCCTGAAACAGCTCAAGGTGACGCGCATTCCCGAGGAGATGCGCGGCGTCGCGATCGCCGACGGACCGCTGCCGTTCATCTTTGGCGCTAAGGCCGACAGCCTCATGGAGCGTTACTGGATCAAGCACAACCTGAGCAATGAGCAGCAAATCTGGCTGATCGCTTACCCGCGGCGACAATCCGACGCGGCGAACTACGACTACGTCGACGTCATGCTCGATCGCAAAACAATGCAGCCGAAGAATATTCGCATTCATTTGCCCGGCGGGCAGCAAAAACACCTCTACACGTTCACCGAGACGACCATCAACGGCAAGATGGAAGCACTGTTTGGCCGCCTGTTCAGCTCGCCGTTTACTCCGCCGGGTTGGAAGAAGGTCGTCATGAGCGACACGGAACTTCCGCCCGCGACGCCGGCTGCGCCGGGGCCCCAAGCTGCAATTCCGGGCGCCGGCGTGCCGCGCTAACGCGACCGGCTCCGCTGGTGGACTCTCGACACGCGTGATGCGGCTTTGCCTACAAAATCCGAAACTCGAATCACGAAGCACGAAACAAGCACGAAGCAAGAATTATTCAAAGGAACTTAAACGGATTCTCCATTTGGACCTGGAATTTCACATCTTGAAATTTGTTTCGGATTTCGAGTTTCGGATTTCGAGTTTTTGGGCAAAGCCCGCGTGAGGCCCTTCTAGGCCGTCCACCGGCAGAGCTGGTGGCATTCTTGGCCGCATAATCGGCGTCACCGGCGGCATCGCTTCGCGCCCGGTCGCGGCCGACGCGCGTGACGTATGGTTGAGGTTGTGGAGTCGACCCCTCCACAGCTCCCAGCCACCCGCGCCGATTGTCCGATTATGACTTCTCAGGCTGCGACTTTTCCGGCGACTCTCGCCGCGCCCTCGCTTAACGACCCGCACGCCACGCCCGACGACGACGATGCCGCCGTTGCCGTCGCGGAGTTGGACGCCGATGCCACGTTCGTCGCGACGCCGGGAATCGAACGGGCCGTCGACCAGCACGCGCCCCCGGCGCTCGTTCGCGTCTTGCACGTCATCAACGGCGAGCACTACAGCGGCGCCGAGCGCGTGCAGGATCTGCTCGCCGGCTATCTGCCGACGTGTGGGTTTGAAGTGGCCTTCGCCTGCGTCAAGCCGGGGCGGTTCCCGGCGGCGCGGCGCTTTCAGGAGGCGCGGCTCTACGAACTGCCGATGAGCACCCGCCTGGACTTCGCGGTTGGTCGCCGGCTCGCCCAGCTTGTCCGCGATGAGCAATTTGCTCTGATTCACGCCCACACGCCGCGCTCGCTGCTGGTGGGCATGCGAGCGGCGAAGATCGCGCGCGTGCCGCTCGTCTACCACGTCCACAGCCCGGCGGGCCGCGATTCGACGCGCCTCCTCCGCAATCAGATCAACAAATGGCTCGAACGCCGCGCCGGCCATCGCGCCGCCCGGTTGATCGCCGTCTCGCCCAGCGTGCGGCGATACATGATCGAGCAGGGTTTTCGGGCCAGCCAGGTCGTGTGCGTGCCCAACGGCGTGCCGCGGTTCGACGTGGCGCCGCGCCGCGAAACGCCGCAAGCCTGGACGCTCGGCATGGCCGCGCTGTTCCGCCCGCGCAAAGGCGTCGAGGTGCTACTCGAAGCGCTCGCCCACGTGCGCAGCGCCGGCGCCAAAGTGCGACTGCGCGCCATCGGCCCCTTCGAAACGCCCGCCTACGAGGCCGACGTTCGCGGCCTGGTCGATCGGCTCGGCCTGGACGACGCCATCGATTGGACCGGCTTCACGACCGACATCGCCGCCGAGCTCGACCGCATCGACGCGCTCGTGCTGCCGAGCCTGTTCGGCGAGGGCCTGCCGATGGTCGTGCTCGAAGCCATGGCCGCGGCGATCCCCGTTATCGCCAGCGACGTCGAAGGCGTGCCCGAAGCGATCGTTCCGCGCGAGACCGGCCTGCTCGTGCCGCCGGGCGGCGCAGCCGCCCTCGCCGCGGCCATCGCCGAGCTGACCGCCGGCCAGCTCAACTACGCCGACCTCAGCCGCAACGCCCAGGACCGCCACGCCCAGTTCTTCAGCGCCGAGATCATGGCGCTCAACGTGGCCGAAGTGTACGACCGCGTCCTCGGCCGTGCGTGAAGAGCAAACGATTTACCACGGAGGCGCGGAGGACACGGAGAAAGTCCGAGGAACCGCTGATCAACGCTAATTCACGCAAATCAGTCCGACTTCTCTTGGCGTCCATCAGCATTCTTTAGCGGTTATCTTCTCTTCCCTCATGCTCTCCGTGCCTCCGTGGTTATTCGCCCCCGTCGACAATCAAGAGATCAACTCGCGCATCACCTTCCCGCCGTTGGCGATCTTCATCGGCCGGCCGTTGCTGGCCGTGAACACCGTCTCCAGCGAGATCCCCAGCGCCTGGCACACGGTCGCCATCAGGTCTTCGCTCGAGTACGGCTCGGTCGTCACCTGCGTGCCGTCCTCGTTTGTCGCGCCCACGACGCGCCCGCCCGGCAGCCCGCCGCCGCCCACGACGACGCTCCAACTGCGGGCCCAGTGATCGCGCCCCGCCTGGGCGTTGATTCGCGGCGTGCGGCCGAATTCACCCATCCACAGTACGACCGTGTCGTCGAGCAGCCCGCGCTCGGCCAGGTCCTCCACCAGCGCACTCATCCCGCGGTCGAGTTCCGGCGCCTTGGTTCGCAGCGCCTCAAAACAACCCTGGTGCAAATCCCACCCGCCGAGGTTCACCTCGACGAACGGCACGCCCGTCTCCACCAGCCGCCGTGCCAGCAGGCAGCCGCGGCCGAAGCCGCTGTCCCCATACTTCTCGCGAGCCTCGGCCGGCTCCTCGTCCACTCGGAATGCCCGCATCTGGTCGCTCGTCATCAGGTCGAACGTGCTCCGCAGCACGCTGGCATGCTCGGCCGCCGCCCGCCCGCGGCCCTCGCCCACGAACCGCCGCTCCAACACGCCCAACAGTTGCATGCGATCCATCGCACGGGCCTCCTCCACGCTGGACTGCAGGTTCCGCACGCGCCCGCTCGAGTCGACCTGAAACGGCGCGTACGCCATCCCCAAAAAGCCCGGTCCTTCGCTCGCGCCGCCGATCGACACGAACGGCGGAATCTCCAGCCCTGAGGTCGCTTCGCGCAGCTCGTGGGCCACGACCGACCCGTAGCCTGGATGCACAACGCTGGGGTTCGGCACGAATCCCGTGTGCAGATAGTACGTGCCGCGGGCGTGATCGGCCTCGCGCGTGCTCATCGACCGCACGACGTTCAGCCGATGCATCTGCCTGGCCACCAGCGGCAGCAGCTCGCTGATCTGCCCCGCGCCGCTGGAGCCAATCGGCTTGAACTCGCCAGCCGTCGTGGCCCCCGGCTTGAGGTCCCACAGATCGATCGTCGGCGGCCCGCCGCCCATCCACAGCAGAATGCACGCCCTATGATTTCGCGCCAGCGCCGCCGCATTGGCGCGCAGCGAATGCCCAAACGCCAGCGCCGACCCGGCCAGCGCGCTCGCCCCGGCCAGGTGCTCCATGAAGTGCCGCCGCGTCATGCCGTGGGGAACGCGTTGTGCAAGCATGTTCGACCTCGTTTTCGTCACTGCCGGCCGCAACTTTTTTCAACGGAAATGGGCCGCGGATGAACGCGGATTTAGCGGATTTTCGCAGATCAGATCAGAATGAGCGGAGCGGATCAGAATGAATTGAATCCGCGTTCATCCGTTCAATCCGCGTTCATCCGCGGCCTATTTCCCTAGTGCACCAGGATAAATTCCCCACTGTTCAGCAGCGCCCACCACACATCCTGCAGCGTGTTCACCACGTCGCCGCCGCGAGTGGCCAGCAGCTCGTTGCACGCCGCCGTTTCGTCCTGCCCCGGCAGCCGCGACAGCGCCGCCCGGTATAGGTAGCGAATCTTCTCGCGATCGCTCAGTTCCAGGCTCGTGGCCACGCGCGCAAGAAACCCGCCTGCGTCCGTCGCGCACGCCCGCCGCGTCAGCTCGCCGTTCATCATCATCAGCGCCTGCGGGATCGATCCGTTGAACGTCGTCGACTCGGCCCCTTCGTCGTTCCCCACGGCCGTGTTCATCTGGGCGAGCCACGCGAGCTTCATCGCCTCGCGGTCGAACGCCGCCATCCCCGCCGCCGCGTCGGTCGCCGCCAGCAACGACTCGTACAACTGCTCCGGCTGCATCTGCCGCACGTAGAATCGGCTGAACGCGGGCGGCTGGCCCGCCGTCGGATCGTCCGTCCGCTCGCCCCCCGCCGCCTGGCTGCTCAGCCCATAGGCCTCGCTCAGCACGATCCATCGCATCAGACGCCGCAGGTCGAACCCGCCCGCGCGAAACTGCGTCGCCAGCTCCTCGAGCAGCTCCGGATGCGACGCGGGGTTGTGCGGCCCGAGGTCGTCCACCGGCGTCGTGAACCCGTAGCCAAAAAAGTGTCCCCACATCCGATTCACGGCCGCCAGCTCCAACTGCGGCGATTTCTCGATGAGGCTGGCGAGCTCCTCCCGTCGATGCACCTGCGCCACGCGGCCGCTGTTGCCGTATTCCGCCCCGCGGTCGGCATACAGGTCGGCCAGCCGCGTGCCGTCGACGAACGCCGGATACGCCGCCGCCACCTGGCCGTTCCGCAAATCGTAGAAAATCGGCGCCGCATCGATCGCGTCCCGATCGCGATCCACGAGCTGCCCGTCCCGCAGCTCGAGAAACACTTCGTCCCGTCGATCGCCCAGCATCCGCCCCTGCCCGGCAAAATCCACGTCCACCAGCCGCGCGGCCCGCATCATCCCGTCGGCCATGTCGTCGCGCTGGACGCGCGCCTGGCGAAAGAAGGCGTTCAGCTCCCAAAACTGGTTCTGCCGGTAGTCGTTGAACGGATGGTTGTGGCATTGGGTGCACTGCACGCTCATCCCGAGAAACAACTGGGCCGTCTTCGCCGTTGCCTGCACGGCGTTGTCGTCGAGCTTGTCGACCAGAAAGTTGACCGCCCCGTTGAACGCCTCGCTCCCCGGCTGAGCGTCGCCCGTGGCCGTCACCAGCTCGCGCACGAGTACGTCGTACGGCTTGTTCGCCAGAAACGACCCGCTGAGATACGCCGCGAGCCCCGCACGACTCACGGGCGACTGCCGATCGGTCCCGCCCGTGCGGCCGACCAGGAGATTGGTCCACACGGTGGTCCAGTTCCGCGCATACTCCTCGCGATACTCCTCCCCCAGCAGTTCGTCGACCAACTCGGCTCGCTTCGCCCGTGACCGCCGGGCCGTGAACTGGTCGAGCTCCTCGACCGTGGGAATCCGCCCAACCAGGTCGAGATAAACCCGCCGACACCACTCGCCATCAGTGGCTTCCGCGGCCGGCCGCAACTTGCGCGCATCCCACCCTGCACGAATCCGCTCGTTGACGAGCGCGACGATTTGGGAGTCGCTCAGGCGCGAGTTGGGATTCGCAGCCTTGAAGTCTTCGTCGTCTCCCGTCCCCCGTCCCCTGTCCCCCGACTCCTGACTCCTGACTCCTGACCCCTGACCCCTGACCCCTGCTTCTTCCGCCCCACAACACCACGACGCCGCCACCAGCGTGGCGCAAACCCCCAGCGCTAGCCCCACGGCCCAACTAAGTTCGCGTTGCAATCGCACGGCAATTCTCCGCACGAAGCCCCTGGCACTGGCCCAGTACTGCTGCAGAATAAGACACGTGTTCGATTTTGCAACATCCAAAAAAGAACAGGCGAGCCCGGGAATGCCTCTTCGGTGCTTCCCGGACCCGCCTGTTTTGGAGATTCGTTCAACCTGCGTTGGTGGCCGGCTGGGAGGGCGACGGCCGCCTAAGCAAGTTGTTATCGGGTATCGTCTTACGAACCTCCGGGGACTGCCTCTTCGCCGCCGGCCCCAAGCAAAACTCTTCTCTGTTTCGGCCCCGCGCGTGTCGTGTTCCGCGACCTTGCGGGCCCTCACGGGCTGCTGCGATGGCACGGCTAAGTGCAAAGTGCGTGCCAAGAGAGTGGTGGACCGCCCCCTTAGGGGGGTGGGTCATTAAGTGTGGCGGGCTAGGAAGTGGGGGTCGTGGGTGAAAAAGTGTGCGGCGCAGGAAGTGGGCAGGGAATTGGGGGCGGCGGCGAGTAAGTATGCAACCTGCGATGTCCCCGGACGACTAGAATTATAGGGGCAACCGCCGACCGTCCATTTGGGAGAAGTCGATGACAACCAGGTTCGGCATAGGCGTTGAGCTTGGCGCGGCGCTTGGCCTTGTTGTTGGGGCCATGCTCGGGGACGCGGGCCTTGGAATTATCTTTGGCGCGGGCATAGGGGCGGCGAGCCCTGCGCCCATCAGCAAAGGGGAATCGGGCGGTACGGCCGCATTGACCATGCATGATGACCCGGCGCTGACTGCCGCCCAGATTGACTACGGGGGCGTCTGAGCCGCCCGCCTGTCGGGTATAGTGGGGGGGGCGTTTCGCTTCTCAATTCGCACAGTGCTGGCCATCACCGCTGGCGTCGCGTATCTGCCCGTTCTTGTGATGCCACTGCTGTACTCCGAGAATCTTCCAGCCATTTTCCTCCTGGCGATTTCGGCAGTGTTCCTGTCCGCGTGGTTGTGGTCGCTGGCGAAAGGGGGCAAGCCGCCCGCCTGACCCGCTTGGCGGGGGTGGGCTACAAAGTGTGTAGGGCTACGGTCGCCGCTCCAGCGCCACGCCAACGATAAAACCGAGGACGCCGCCTATGATCCCGCCCCACAGGAAACTGGTCGGCGGGCTGATTGCGTGAGGCGAAAGCTAGCCCAAGGCGACCCCCGCCAACGTGCACGGAATGACCGGGCGCCACCAGCCGCGATAAGACTCGTTCATCGCCTCATTCTACCGCCCGCCTGCGTGTATAGTGGGACGATGAAAGTCGTCTTTTTCATGGCGGGCATTTGCGCCACAGCCTACACGGCGATCTCCCTAGCGATGCTGGTGGGAGAGATTCGTAACGCCGCCCCAGGAGCCCGCGGCGTTGGCGATATTGCGGCGGGAATATTTCCGCTGTGCCTGGGTGGCATCGCTGCCATCGTCTGTTTCCAGCGAGCGTTCCGAAAGCCCCCCGTCTGACTCGATTGGCGTGCGCGGTCAATGGCCCGCCTCCTACGCGGACGGGGGATCGGCAGAATTGGCAGCTCGCTTAACCGGGGCGCCGCCGAATAGAAGATGATTGCATTGCGGGAAATTCGGAAGCATTTCCCGGGCGCTGGGACGACGCCCGCGGGTGCAAGTCGCACTTTGTATTTTATGCGGCGGTTTGATAGCAGCGGTAAG
>CAYSFP010000127.1:0-17474 GCA_964430075.1 uncultured Planctomycetaceae bacterium
CCCGCGAGGGATGCCAGATCGCTTGACCGCCAACCGAACTGGTGCATGCCCATGGCGATCGTGGGGGCCGCCTCGTCGTAACACCCCGCGATGACCACGCGGCCGCCTTCGGCAAGCGCCGTGGCCAACGGGCCGGCCCCGAGATGCAAGTCGGCGGCGAGCACCGGGCGCTTCAAGCTGCTGAACGGCGCCCGCGTTTGGGCGTGCTCGAGGCCGCCGCCGTCGGCGACGAGGTAATCGAGAATCCCCATCACGTTGCTGCCGCGCACGGCAGAAACCGGCAATTGCGGACTGCCGCCGGCAACGAGTGCGGCGGCCGTGTGCTCCACGCTCAAATAGGCATTGCTCCAACCCGCCGAGGCGATGACGCGAAACTCCGGCTCGAGAAACAGCGTCGTGCACAGGCCGCGGAGAACGTCGGCCAGGCTGCGGGGGAACTCCGGCAGCTCAGGCGGCGCCGGTCCGTCGGCCGGCGCATAGCGCGGGCGGGCGTAGTCGAGCTGGAGCAAGTCGAGCGCGCCGGCGGTCGCCAGTTCGACAAGTCCTGTCGGCGCCACGTCGGCATCGGCATGAAGGCGCGCCAATCGGATCATGGGCGAGGTCCGCCTGCGGAGCGTGAAGCCGTGATGTGTTTTTCCTACGTCGGGGTCCGCGGCGTGTTGCGTTCCCCCCCCCACACGGCGCCCAAAGCGGGCGCTTGGCGATACTCGTGCGTCGCTGCAACGTGAGGACTCCGAATAGTTTAAGGCGCTTCTGGCCCTGCGGGAAGCGGCCCACGGCACAGCCTCTGCAATCGGAGCGAGCCCTGACCGCAGCGCCACTGCCGACCCCTACGAGGATGCCGCCGTGCCGATGAAACCCCGTCACAACGCCGTCAAGGATCAGACCTCTCGCAGCGGTGAAGCGCCGGCGCTCGGCGAAGTTGCTTCTGGTCGGCCGCGTCCGCTTGCCAAAGTCAACGGGTCGAAGCGCCACGACGAGGAGTCCCACGATGCGGAGGTCGATGACGCCCTGATTGATGACGACGACTCCCACGAACGCGACGACGCCGACCACAGTGAAGAGAGCGAAGGCGAGGCCGCGATCGACGACCCCGTGCGCATGTATCTCATGCAAATGGGCGAGATCCCGATGCTCAACCGCGACAACGAAGTGGCCGCGGCCGTGCAGATCGAAGGCACGCGGCGGCGGTTCCGGCGGACGCTCTTGTGCAGCGACTTCGTCCTGCACGCGGCCATCGAGCTGCTGCAGAAAGTGGCGGAGGGCAGTCTGCGGCTCGACCGCACGATCGAAATCTCGGTGACCAACACCTCCGAAAAGAAACGCATCCTGAAGCGCATCGGCCCGAATCTCGAAACCGCCCGGCGGCTGCTCGCGATCAATCAGACGGACTTTCGTATTGCCGTGAGTCGTCACGCGGCGGACTCTGAAAAGCGTTCGGCGTGGCGCCGGCTCGTCGTGCGGCGCAACAAGGTCGTGCGGCTCGTCGAGGAGCTGAATCTCCGCATCCAGCGGCTCATGCCGATCATGGGCCAACTGCACGAGATCGCCGACCGCATGGTGTCGATCAAGGAGCAACTCGCCGATCCCGCCGCCATCAGCCGTCTCGGCAGCGAGCGCGAGCTGCGCGCCGAGATGCGTTACCTCATGCGGATCACGCTGGAAACGCCCGCCACGTTGCGGCGGCTGGTCAATCGCACGTTCTACCGCAAGAGTGCGTACGATGCGGCCAAGCGCGACCTGTCGGCCGCCAATCTGCGACTCGTGGTGTCGATCGCCAAGCGCTATCGCAACCGCGGGATGAGCTTTCTCGACCTGATTCAGGAAGGCAACACGGGATTGATGCGGGCGGTCGATAAGTTTGAGCATGCCCGCGGATTCAAGTTCTCGACGTATGCCACCTGGTGGATTCGCCAGGCGATCACCCGCGCGATTGCCGATCAAAGCCGCACGATCCGCCTGCCGGTGCACATGATCGACACGATGAGCAAGATTCGCGCGGTGACGACCGACTTTGTGCAACAGTTCGGCCGCGAGCCCAATCCCGAGGAGATTGCCGACCTGGCGGACCTGTCGCTGGAAGACGCCCGCTGCGTGCACAAGATGACGCGGCAGCCGTTGTCGCTCGACCAGCCCGTGGGGGACCACGAGGACAATTATTTCGGCGAGTTTCTGCAGGAAGATCGCGACGAGGACCCGCTGTACGACACGAACATGGCGGCGCTCAAGGAGCGGCTCGAGGAAGTGATGACCGAGTTGACCTATCGCGAACGCGAGATCCTGCGGCTGCGTTACGGCCTGGCCGACGGGTACACCTACACGCTGGAAGAGGTGGGCAAGATTTTTTCGGTCACGCGCGAGCGCGTGCGGCAGATCGAGTCGAAGGCGGTCCGCAAGCTGCAGAGCCCGTATCGCTCGCGGGCGTTGTCGAGCTTTCTGGACGGGGTCGAGCCGCTGCCGGCGGACGTGCCGTGAGTTGGCCCTGCTGAACCCGCTGATGCCGTCGATTGTCTGGCGGGCGGGCTCTATAATTGATGAGTCGCGAATATCGCCCGTGTGCCCCGGTCAAGAAGTCGACCCGCCATGACGACGCTTCCCATTTCCCACGTCGGCGCTGAATTGCCCGCGTTGATCACCCAGCTTCAGCCGGGCGAAGAGATCGTGCTGGTTGACGGCGAGAAGCCGGTGGCGCGCGTGACGCCGGTCGATCAGGCGACTGAGCGTCCGAAGCGGACGCTTGGCTCGGCCAAGGGCATCCTTCGCATCATCTCCGAAGACGACGATCACCTCGCCGATTTCGCCGAGTACATGTGATGCGCGTGCTTGTCGATTCGCATATCTTTCTGTGGGCGATCCTGGAAGATCCGGCGATATTAGCTTAGCCCCGGCGTTTTCAGAATTCTGCATCGCCAACAGCCGAACCCGGAGGGTTCACAGCCATTAGCCGGCGGTCGTGCAAAGCTCGACCGCCGGTAACGGATGTTTGCGAGGCCGTCGAACCTGGAAGGTTCGCAGAGGAGCTGCCAACCCTCCAGGTTGGGAATTCCGGCGCGACAAGTAACCGGCGGCGTCGCTTCGCTCAGCCGCCGGCTAATGGCTTCGATCCCTTTCGGGATCAGAAATCGCGCACGCCTGTGTTGCTCGCCCTTGCGTAGTCCGGTTTGCGCCGGGCGCAGACACGGACGGATAGCTACCGCGCCGAGAAGCACTCGATCTCCAACCGCGTCAACTCCGCCGCCACGGCCGCGGCGCTTTCGGGTCGGCGCAAAGGATCCTTGGCGAGCATGCGGTGCACCAGCGACGCCACGGATTTCGGCGTCTCGGGCCGTCGCAGCCGCAGGCACTCGGGCTTTGCCTCGCGGTGCTGGCGGAGGAGCTGCTCGGCATCGCGGCCGACGAAGGGCACGCCGCCGGACAGCATCTCGTACAGCGTCACGCCGAGGCTGTAGACGTCCCACTGGGGCGACGTGGCCAGCGTGGACGTGAGCGCTTCGGGCGCAATGTAGTTGAGCGTGCCATACACGGGCCACGTCGACCAGTGCCGCACCTCGACGGGGGCGTGCACGAATCCCAGATCGATGAGGGTCGCGTGTCCGCCGGCGCCCACGAGGATGTTGGCCGGCTTCACGTCGGCGTGGATCATGCGGAGGCCCGTGTGCAACGCGTCGAGCGCTTCGGCAACCTGGCGGGCAATCCACAAGGCCACGGCCAACGGCAACTGGCGGTGCTGCTCGAGCATCGCGGCGAGCGACTGGCCGTTGAGCCGGGGACTCACTGTATAGAACGGCGGCTGCTCGACGGCTGACGACAGAATCGGCAGCAGGTTGGCGTGCGAGACGCTGCGGCCGACCCAGGCGGCGCGGCGCTGCATCTCGATCGCGTGCGGATCGCGCCACCACTCCTTGCGTAGCACCTTCACCACGTAGGCGGGCGGGCACTGGTCGCCGGCGTCGGCGGGACGGGCGAGGTACACGCGCGTCAGGTCGCTTTCGCTGATCAATCGCACAAGCTGCCAGGGCCCGATGCGGCCGACAGCCTTGCGCTGGAGCGAACCGGAATCGGCCGCCGCGGATGCGGTCGGCGCGTGCGAAGACGAGAGCTCGACGGTAGCCATGCTCGGATGCGTGCGGGCGCAGAAATCTGGGTCACTTCACGCGGGACGCGGCGGCGGGGACTGCCGGCCCGACGAGTTCATGCATCGGCACTCGCGGCGGCGCGGCTGGACACGAGATTGCCGATTTGCCCGGCGGCGCCGTGGGCGCCGTCAAGCTGGGAAAACCGTGGCCGCTTTGCCGGCGATAGCACGCGGGCGCTGGGCCGATAAGCCGCAGATCAGCGTTTAACCGCCGACGTAGCGAGCGTGCACGATGCGGGCCTCGGCCGGATCGTCCGTGCCGCCCACAATCGTGCGCCCGTCGGCGAACACCGTGAGGCGATACTTGTCGACCTCGCAGCGCAGCAGATAGGCGTTGGCCGAGACGTGACCCACCTCGCGGAGCTTCGCGGCGAGTGCCGGCAGGGAAATCCCGGCGGGCGAGTCGCTGGAGATCTGAACCGCGTTGCGACCACACAGCGTGGCGGCCGTGGCGCCGCGGCGGCCTTCGAGCCACACGAAATCGCGCCGGCCGCATGCCCGGCAGGCGTCGTCGGCAAGCCGGGCGACGCCGATGGTCCGCAGCTCGTTGCGCCACAGGTCGATGATCGTGAGTCGAAGACTGATCGCGTCGCGGCGGCCGCTAAGGATCTTGAGCGCTTCGGCGCTTTCCAGCGACGCAATCACGCTGACGATCGGACCGATGACGCCGGCGGTTTCGCAGGTGGGCTGCGTCTCGGCGGGCGGCGGCTCGGGAACCAGGCATGCCAGGCAGGGCGTTTCGCCGGGCAGGATCGTGAGCACTTGGCCCTCGGCGCCCACGCAGCCGCCGAAGACCCACGGCTTGCCCGCGGCGATTGCGAAGTCGTTGAGCAGAAACCGCGTCTCGAAGTTGTCCGTGCCGTCGACGATTATGTCGACGTCGTCGGCCAGCGCGTGGATGTTGGCGGCCGTCACGTCGGCGACGGCGGGCTCGACCGTTACGGCGGAGTTGATTCGCGCTAAGCGGCGAGCCGCGGCGACGGCTTTGGGCAGCTCCTCGGCCACGTCGGCTTCGTCGAACAGGACCTGTCGGTGCAGGTTGTCGGCTTCGAGAAAATCGCGGTCGACAATCCGCACGAAGCCTACGCCCGCTCGGACGAGCAGATCGGCCGCCACGCTGCCCAGGGCGCCGCAGCCGCAGATGAGCACGCGCGCTGCGGCGAGGCGTCGCTGTCCGTCTTCGCCGAGCGGCGCGAAACGCACTTGGCGGCGGTAGCGATCGAGTTGAGGTTCGTCCGGCATGGCGGGCAAGATTATTTGACCACGGATTACACGGATTTCACGGATTTATGAAGAGGGATCTCGACAATTTCGCCTTGTTCCTTTCTTCTCCATCCGTGAGATCCGTGGTCACACCGTTCCGAATTCTCACCGCGCCACAAAATAACCTGCGAGGTCGAACGCGGGCGCGAGATCGGCCTGCAACCGGTCGCAGGCGGCGCGGGCTTCGTGGAAGTCAGCGTAGGACACGCCGCGGCGGATCGCAATGACGGGCCGATCACTGAACGCCGACCACGCCGGCGGTTTGTCCACGCCATTCAACTCCGCAACGAGCACCCGATCGGACGCCTGCAAGCGCTCCGCCGCTTGAACGTCCGCGGCCGCGGCGACCGCGACGGGCGGCCAGCCGACGCGTGCCAGCGACTCGTCCGACTCGGCGAAGATCGCGGCAACCACCGACGGCTCCCACGCAAACTCGCGCATTTGCATGTAGGGGTCCGTCAAGGCGCCGCGAAAGTCCACGATCGCCGGAACTCCCAGGCGACTTGCCTCGCTGAGCGGCGCGGCGGGCGAAGCGGGCACGACGAGGGCCGTCTCGGCGCGCACGGACGCTTGCCAATCGACGTCTTCCGAGTCGCGAACCGCGCCGCGCAGCACCACGCGCTTTCCGTTCATGAAAAAGCTCGCGCCGCGAGTCTGCCAGCGCCGAAGCCCCAACGAGTCCTGGATCTCTTCTGTGGACCCGTCGGCAAATTCACAGGTGAAAGTCAGTTCATAGATGAAGGGAAGCTCGGGGGTCCAGTAGCACGGATCGGTAACCAGCGCGACCGCCGAGAGAATTTCATGGGGAGCGTGCGTTGACTCGATTGGATAGACCGTTCGCAGCGTGCGTGCGCGAACGCAGAACGGTCCTTCGAGCTTGCCCCGGAAGGCGACGAGCCGCCGATGGGACGGCGAGATGTCGACAAGCACTAGCTCGGCGGCGCCGTCCGTCGCGTCGGCGCAGTAGGGGTGGAGCAAATGACGCAGCGGCGAGGTCATAGGCCAGGCAAACTATCGCCACAGATCGTCGCCCGCGAACGGGTGGGCGAACCCCTCCGGCTTCGCCTTGGGCAGCACTTTCAGAATCTGCTCGGCCAGGCGGAGGTCGTCTTTTGTGGTGATCTTCACGTTGAGCGGCGAGCATTCGACGAGCGTCACGGGAACGCCGAGCTTCTCCACCAGCAGCGAATCGTCCGTCGGTTTGGAGCCGCCGCGGGCCGCGTAGGCCTTGTTCAGCAGATCCCGGCGAAAGACCTGTGGCGTTTGCGCTTCCCACAGGTGCGCGCGGTCGACCGTCTCGGCTACGCTCTGCGGCGTCTTGCCGTCGGATCGCTTCAGCGTCGCGGAGACGGGGGCGGCAAGGATTGCGGCGCCAGACTTTTCCGCCCCCGCGAACACGGCGTCGATCCACTTATCGGCCAGGCAGGGGCGCGCGGCGTCGTGCACGGCCACGAAGTCGATCCCGTCGCGCACCTTGGCCAGCGCGTTCTGTACCGAATCGGCGCGCTCCGCGCCGCCGCCGCACACGTCAATGCCCATGATGGCGATGTTGGCGCCGAACTTCCGGCTGAAGTCTTCGTGGTCCTCGGCGTCGATCACGACGATGAGCTGCTTGACGTCCTTGCGGTTGAGGAACCGCTCGGCCGAGTGCAGCCACACGGCGCGGCCTCCCAGCGGGGCGAAGGGTTTCTTGTAGTTCGGATCGCGGAACCGGGTGCTGCGCCCGGCCGCGAGCAGGATCACGGAAAATGTAGGCATGGGCCGCCTCGAAGCGCGCTGGGGCGTCATTGTTCCGTGAGCATACCACAATCGACGCACGGCCCGAGCCCGATTTGATGAGGTACGCTTGTTTGCCAACACACCCAGGCGCCACAATCCATGATCATGACCGAGTACAATGTCGAAACGTGGGACATTCGCCGCCTCGCGCCGGACCAGGCGCGGGCGATCGGGGAGTTCGTGGCGACGATCTGGCCGCGCCCGGGCGTGACCGTCGAAATGCGGATCGAACAGCAACTTGCCTTCGGTCAGTCCTTCGACGGGCCGGAGAGCCAGGCGCCCAAGTCGTACGTCGTGCGCGAAGGCGAACGGCTGATCGCCCACTCCCTGATCTTTTTGCGTCCCATGGGCACATCCGAGGGCGTGTGGCCGATGGCCGCACTGGCGCGGGTCGGCTCGTTGCCGGAGTATCGCGGTCAGGGGCTCGGTGCGCTGGTGGTGCGGGCTGCCTTTGCGCCGGTCGACGCGGGCATTTTCCGCGGATCGCTCTTTCAAACCACCAGCGACGTGCGGCCGTTTTACGAGAAGCTCGGAGCGGCGTCTGTGGACAATCGCATTGTCAATTCCCTTGCCGATGATCCCGAGGCCAATCCCTTTTGGAGCCCCGAGATCATGCGCTATCCGGCCCACATACACTGGCCGGCGGGAACGATCGACCTGCGCGGGCCGGGGTACTGAGGTTGCCTGCACCACTTAGCCGAGTGCGCTTGCGGGCCGCGGCGGGCAAGCCCGGCGGCTAAATGGCGAGACGGGCGTCGACGTGATGCACAGCGCTACGCGTGCGAGCGCCGCGCGCCCACCTCGCGAAGTTTGTTGCGCGCCCGGGAAAGCAAGGGGCCGACGCTGTTGGTGGCCAGGCCGGTCGAGCGGCTGATTTCCTGGTACGACTTGCCTTCGAGGTGGTACATCCGCACGACGGCCGCCTCGTTCTCATCGAGCTGCCCCATGAGCTGCTCGACTTCTTCGCGGTCGGTCAAGCGCTGTTCGGGGCTGGCCTCGTGAGCGGCTGCTGCTTCCGCCGCGGCGCTGAGCGGCGTGGCGGATCGGCTATCGACGAGGCGGCGCACGACGACGCGACGTGCCACAACGGTCAGATAGGTCGCCAGGCTGCTCTTGCCCCGGAAGTGCCGCAGGACGGCAAAGTCGTCCCGAACAACGGCGAGCAGCACCTCCGCGGTCAGATCCTCGCGATCGGCGGCGGAGAGCATGATCGACCGGCAGCGGGCCGTGTGATTGACGACGTGAATCACCAGCCCCGTAAATCGATCGACAAAATCTTCCCACGCACGCGGTTTGCGCGCCAGGCAGCGTTCCAAGAGATTGCGGTCGATGTCGGAAAGCGCCACGTGAAGGGTGCCTTTCGGTGCGAGAGCCCCAACCAAGCGGGCGGTCCCAGGCGTGTTGATCAGCTATGCAAACGGTGCGCCATTCGATTGCGCGCTGAACGGGTCCATTCGTCCTTGCCTTGCCGCGGGTGCGCCTACCGCGATTCTAGATACGCCCGGAGCGCGGAGCAAGGCGACTGTCGCGCCGTCGACCCGTGTGGGAACCTCGCCTCCCTCGGCGCAACGGCGTCATCGGGTTGACACTCGGTGCGCTCATTTTTAAGATTGCCGCCACTTGGGCGGGCCGTTGCCGCGCTCGCGAAGTCGTTCGCAGACAACCACTTGCCCACGGTTTGGCCGGATTGCTATGATCCAGGGCAGAGGGCGTAACGCCGCACGGGCGGCTCGCCTCGACCACATTCTCCACTCGCTTTCTGACCAATTGAAGCGCGCTCGAAGCGCCGCAAGGAGTACCACCCGCCATGACCCACGTTGTCTGCGCACCCTGCTTCGGATGCAAATACACCGACTGCGTGGTGGTGTGCCCCGTGGAATGCTTTTACGAAGGCGAGCAGATTCTTTACATCCATCCGGATGAATGCATCGACTGCGAAGCTTGCGTTCCCGAGTGCCCGGTCGAGGCGATCTTCCACGAGGACAATGTCCCCGAAGAGTGGAAGGACTTCACCGCGCTGAACGCCGAGCTGGCGCCGACGCTGCCCAATATCACGGAAAAGAAGGCGCCGCTGGCGGAACAATAGTCGCGGGCGACCGCGGCTGGACGCCGCGAGCGTCGGTTCGAGTTGCGTGATGGATTGGCCGCCGCCGTGGCGGCCTTTTTTCTGCGCCTTGTCCAACGCGCACACGCCTCCCGGTCGTAACGGTTGTGATAGCAACGCTGATCCCGATCAGCGCACGGTCGCCGACCGAGTTGCGGCTCCTGCACTCTCGGCTCGGGTTACGACATAGCCTTTTCAATAAGACTCGCTTGCGTGGCAAAGGGCCCGCAGGCGTGCAACGGGGAACGGCTATCGTGACTCACTGGCGTTTACGACGACGCATGACGGACCCCTCGCGCCGCCGTGCGCTGGCCGCGGCCGAGCTCGCCGTATGCCTGCCGATGCTGACGTTGATCGTGTTTGGATCGCTGCAGGCGTGCAACCTGATTTACCTGAAGCACGGCGCCGTCACGGCGGCCTACGAGGGGACGCTCGAGCTTGCCAAACGCAACGCGTCCAGCGCCTCGGTGATCGCCCGGGCGGAACAGGTGCTCGCGGCGCGGGGCGTGCGTGGCGCGACGATCCAGATTCATCCGGCCGGCACGGACGTTTACGCGACGCCGCCGGGAACGCCGTTTTCCATCGAAGTGGTCGCGCCGGTGTCGCAGAACATGCCGCTGTCCGGATTCTTTCCGCTGCCCCGGAACGTGACCGGGCGCATCTCGTCGACTCGATAGGAACTCGTCATGATCGACCGCTTGAAGTCTGTGCGCTCGGCGCGTCGCGGCGCCATACTGCCGCTGATCGCGCTCATGCTGCCTGTCATGCTGATCTTTTTGGGTTTTGCCGTCGACCTGAGCTACATGCAGACGACGCGAATGGAGCTGCAGGCGGCGACGGATTCCGCGGCTCGCGCCGGCGCCACGCGACTGTCGATGACCGACAGCGTCGACGAGGCCCGCGCCATGGCCATCTCCATCGCCCAGCAGAATACGGTCGCGGGCGCACCGTTGTTGCTGCGGAACGACGAAGTCGAGATCGGCCGCTCGGACCGCAACGCCAGCGGCCAGTGGGTGTTTTCGACCTCGGGCCAGCCGCTCAACTCGGTGCGGATCACGGCGGCGCGGACCGAAGGCTCGCGCAGCGGCGCCGTGCCGTTGTTCTTCGGATCGCTGGTCGGGTCGCGGTCGTTTCAGCCCGTCCAGTCGGCGACGGCCAGCTTCCTGAACGTCGATATTTGCCTGGTGCTCGATCGCTCGACGTCGATGAAGGAGGGCGTCGACGACGACGGTTCGATGTACACGAACGACCCGAAATTCTGCCGAGCCCCCGACGCGCAGAGCCGCTGGAGGGGCCTCGATAGCGCCGTCCGGTTGTTTCTCGACGAGTTGTCCAACAGCGACGCCGACGAGTACGTGGCGCTGGCGACGTATTCGAGCGATCTGAGCCAGTACTCCCCGCCGCTGTGCGGCTCGTCGTCCCAGCCCGCCACGTTGGACTGCCGCCTGGGCAGCGATCTCGCGCCGATTTACGCCGCGATGGATCGCTTGCTGACCACGGTGTGGAACGGCAACACGAATATCGAGGCCGGCATCCGCACGGGCCTCGCGGCCCTGGAAGACACGCGCTACGCCCGCGCCACGGCCGAAAAGATCATGATCGTCCTGACCGACGGTCGAGAGAACGTTGGCAGCGCCATGGCCGGCGCGAATGCTTGTGCGGCGGCGGGCATCACGGTCCACACCATCACGTTTTCGAACGAAGCCGACCAGGCCGGCATGCGAGCCGTCGCCGAGGCGTGCCGCGGCAAGCACTACCATGCCGGCAGCACGCAAAACTTGCGCGAAATCTTTCGCGAGCTGGCGGCCCAAACGGCGCGCTTGACGGAATAGCGCCCCAGCGCGCCGGCGAACGTCGCAGCGCACCAACGACCCTTGGGAACCTCGTCCACCATGCGTCCATCGATTGCTGAATCGTCGAAGCGTTGGCGTCAGGCGTCGCGCCGCGGGGCCGCGGTCGTCGAGTTTGCCTTGACGGCGCCGATCTTGTTTATGCTCTTCATGGCCGCGATCGAAATGAGTCGAGCGAACATGCTCATGCATACCTCCTCGATCGCGGCCACCGAAGCTGCGCGGCGCGGGATCATCGCCGGCGCCACGGCGGCGGAAGTGCGGGACAAGGCGCTCAGCGAGCTGAAGGCCGTCGGCGTCGTCGACGCCATGGTGGAAGTGCTGCCCAGGGATATTGTCGACGAGACGCCGCAGGTGACCGTCAACCTGCACATTCCGGTGACGACGCGCAACGGCTACGGCCTGGCCCGCTTGTTTCTGGGCAAGGAAATCTTCAAGTCGGTCACCTTGCAGCGCGAAGGCGATTTCGACGCGGCAACGACGGAAGCAACCGTACGGGACGGCATTCAGACCTCGACCTGGGTTGAACCTGCTCCCGCCGCGCCCGGAAACGGAAACAGCCAGGGCCAGGTTGCTCAAAACAATTCAGGCAACGGCAATTCAGGGAATGGAAATTCCGGAGGCGGCAACTCGGGAAGCGGAAACTCCGGCGGCCTGCTGGGCTTCCTGCGGTCGCTGCTTGGCCACTAGGCCGACGCCGCGCTGTCGCGATTAACGACGCGAGCAGCGCGCAGGCGGCGCGCCGTGCGGCACGGCTGAGGCGGCGCTACTTGAGGTCCACCGACCAGTACGCGTTGTCGAGAAACGTCTTCCAACTCGCGTACTTGGGATTGCCCAGCTTGATCGTCAGAATCGGGCTGCTCTTGGGCCGCACCGGCGGGCGGATGAGCTTCATGCCGGCCTCCTGGGGCGTGCGGCCGCCCTTGCGGACGTTGCACTTGACGCACGCGCACACAAGATTCTCCCAACTCGTGCCGCCGCCGCGGCAGGTGGGCAGAATGTGGTCGAGGCTCAGTTCGCTGGTCGCGAACCGCTTGCCGCAGTACTGGCACTGGTTGGCGTCGCGGGCGAAGATGTTGCGGCGGTTCAGCCGCACGCGCTGCTTGGGCAGGCGGTCGTAGTGGAGCAGCCGCACGACGCGCGGCACGCGAATCTCGAAGCACACGCTGCGGACCCAGTCCTCGTGCGGCGAACGCTCGAAGCGGGAGCGCGCCTCGCTCACCTCGCGCCATGAGTCGAAGTCGTAGTTGGCGTACTGGCCGTCCTCGATGTGGATGACTTCGGCCAGGCGATTGACCAGCAACCCGAACGCACGGCGGACGTTCACCACGTGAACCGCCATAAAGTGGCGATTCAGCACCAGGACGCTCGAATTCAACCCGCTGGCTTCGCTCGTCGACATAGGATGCGGTCCTCCGGCGGAACAATCGCCGCAGCCGCGTGGCCGCGGTGGCGGCACATAGTCGTCAAGGAGACGTTTGGCTTGAGATGTTGGCTCAGGGGCGTCTTGCTGGCAGGCGCCTTCTCAATCAACCCCTCTTTGCTTTGTCCTGAATTTGTCTGCACGGCGACCGCCCGCGAGCGCTTCCCCGTGCCCCGTGCACAAGGCGCCCCCGCGCACCGCAACGCGTGCCCAATCGCGGGGCACGACATGCGATTTCCTTTGGGGATAATCCGACGTCGCCAGCGCCGCACCCTGTCCCATGGCACGGCGCCGCTGTTGGCGAGCACGGCGCTCACCGCGGTCATGAACCGCGCGTTGCACCGCATGACTCTGGCCTCACGCATCCTCATTCTAAACCGGCGGTTGGAGCAAAGCCAGCGCGGAAAACTTGGTGAAGCTTCGGTTTAGGGCGAGGGGCAGGTGCCTTGACGGCGATTCCTCCGTTGCTGGCGCAGCTTCGCCGGGACGAAACGGCGCAGCCCCCTCGCTCCGGCGTCGGCGGCATGCGCGCCATGGGCATCACGTGCGGTCGCGCCGCGAAGCGAGAATGCACCAGCATGCCAGCAGCGACGGGCACGCCATTTGCCAAACCCCGGAAGTCACTTCATCTTCGCGCGCTGCGAGCACGCTGCACGCGGCGCCGATGCGTTGCGGAATTTGCTACGGAGTTTGCAAAGCACGGCGCGCCTTTTGTCTTGCGACCGCCGCACTGGTCTTTGTAGGATGAACCGTGGGAGGGGAGCGCGTTGCTCGTCAATGCGCTCAAGTGCGTTTGAACACCCAGGGGCGGTTAGAATGATTCACTACACGTGCGATTGCTGCAAACGTTCGATCCACCCGGAACGAGACTTGCGCTACATCGTCCGCGTCGAGGTCTACGCGGCGATCGATCACGTGGATGACGACGACGCCGACGACGAGCGCGATCATCTACAGGAGATTCAAGAGATTCTCGAACGGCTCGACGACGAAGACGACGCCGAAGTCAGGGACGACGTGTACTATCGCGATCGCTTCGATTTGTGCAGCGAATGCCGGGCGCGGTACATGAAGAATCCGCTCGGCCGCGCGGCCATGCACGAATTGGGCTTTAGCCAGAATTAGGCATGGCGCGTTTTCGCCGTTCGTACGCCAAACAGTTGGCCGCGATTGCCGTCGTCGTGCTGCTGCTGGTCGCCCGCGGCCTGGGATGGATTAGCGACGATCCGGCGCCGGCGCCGTCGCCGGGACGGCCCGCGGGACGACAAGTCGTCGACGTCCAGCGCGTCGTCGACGGCGACACGCTGCTGTTGCGCGGCGGGCAGCGATTGCGCCTGCAGGGCGTCGACACGCCCGAGACCGTGCTCGAGGATCACCCCGTCGAGGAGTGGGGACCGGAGGCCACGGCATTCACGAAGGAGTTCGTTCGCGCGGCAGGCGGGCGGATCGAGATCGAACTCGATGGCGAGGCGACCGACCAATACGACCGCTGGCTCCGTTTCGTGTGGCACGATGGCCGGATGCTCAACGAAGAGCTGATTCGCGCCGGACTGGCGCGGGCCCGATTGGGGTACGATTACAGCCAGGCCAAGAAGGCGCGGTTCAGACGGGCGCAACAGGAGGCGCAGCGCGCAGGAATTGGGCTTTGGTCGAACGAGTAAACGAGGGTTCATTCGTTTAAGCATTTAGCCGGCCCGCTTGCGGGCCGAGCGGGGCAAGCCCCGCTGCTATTGAGAACTGATTGAGAACTGCGCGTCTAACGCTACTAACCCGACGCGTAAGCGAGGGTGTGCCTCGCTTACGCGTCGGGTTAGTAGCCCATTGACGGCGCGGGCCTCAAGAAATGTTGAGATTCAGCGCATGAGCGCCGGCGTCACGACGCCGCCCGCGGGGAGCCGTTGGGCGCCGAGGCTCGCGGGTTGGCTTGCCATCGCATTTTGCACTTCTGGCTGCGCGACGCCGCCGGGAGGCACGAACTGTGCTACGGCGCCGCCCGCGGCGGGCGCTTGCGCCGGCGCTGACGCCATCGCCTGAGCGTGCGGAGCGACCGGAATCGAGCCGAGCATTTCGCCGCCGCCGTACTGCGGCGCGGCGGCGGACCAGTCGGCGTTGCCAATTTGGGCGCCCATCGTCGGCACGCCGCCGCCTGGATCGGCGGGAGGGGCCGCGCCAAGATCCACGGCGGGCACGCCGGGCCGCTGCGGCAACGCCCACAATTGAGGATTGTTCACGAGCCGGTTGAGCTCCACCGTGCCCACGTCGATGGTCATCGCCAGCTCCGCCGGCGGGATGCGGATCTCGATCTCCTGCGGCAGCGACGCGCCCGTTTCCGGGTAGTACGCATGCGAGCGGGCGACGGCGCTCGCCAGCAGTTGGCCGGAGGCGTCGTACAGATGCTGCTCCAGCACCCAGGCCTTGGCCACGTCGACGACGGTTTTCTTAGTCAACGTGCCGCTGCGCGAGGCGACGATCGACGTGATTTCGACGCGGTTTTTCCCGACCGGGAGCGGCCCCTGGTGCTGGTCGCTCCCGCGGAATTCGGCCATGCCCAGGGCGTCGACCAGCCACTGCGGTTCGATGGGCATGAGTTGCTGGGCGGCGCTGCCCACCGCTTGCCAGTGGCGGGCGAAGTACACCGCTGGCGGCTGATTGCGCTTGACCCAGAACCAGAACAATTCCTCGTTAGAGCCGAGATCAACCTCAGGGCCGGTTAGCGCCGTCGATGCTTCCAGCCGCACGCGCCCGGGCCGCTCGACGGCAATGTTTCCGCGCAACGTGGGAATTCCAAGGGCGCCGGGGATGCTGATTGAGGCGTTATGCGTCTGATAACTCTGGATGAGCTGGGCGTTGCGGTTGACGGCCGCGATGATCTGGTCCAGCGAAGCGCCCCGCACGAGCACGTCCGGCGCCGGCGGCCCCGCCGTGCTGAACGGATTGCGAAACGAACGGGCGCACGAAGTGAACGGCAGGCAAACAGCAAGTGCGGCGACGGCGGCGATGCGCCGCCGTCGCGCGGAGCCGGTCGATCGCTCCTGGCGGTCATTGGCTCGATCTCGCATCGTGCGCGCCATTGTCATGCTCCGTCGGCTCCGCCGTAGAGGAGATTCGTCATTCGCGCGTCGAGTTCAGCGGTTCGACTCGAATCGGGGACGGCGACCAGTAGCTCAAACTGCTCGCCCCGCCGCGGACACTCGAGCAGCATTCGCTCGGCGGGCGCGGCGCCGTCGCCTTCGACCAGCTTCAGCACCTTGCGACGCACGAGCAACAAACCGAGCACGTAGCGAAACTCGATCTCGCCAGGCTGGTCGGCCAGCGCCGCGAACAGGTTGACGAGCACCTCGTGCGGCGCAAGGCGTGCTTTGGCGCCGCCGTCCATGCGCGATCGCCACCACGCCACCACGCCCTCCGGCGGACCGTGCCAGGCATCGGCCGCAAAGTCGCGCCGCACCGGGGCGCCGGTTTCCAGAATGAGCGTCGAGAAGTACTCTTCGCCTGGCGCCAGCGGGCGGTCGCTGGCGGCACAGCGTCGCGTGCAGTTCGAAATCTCGACGTCGAGCAACATGGACGGTTGAGGGGGCGCAAGGTCCGGGCACGAAGGCCGCGAATCGTAGGAAAGCGGCCCCAGGGCGGCAAGGCGATCCAGCCGGCCGCTAGCAGAGGCGGCAAAACATTCCCCTTGCCGGCGCGGCGGGCCGACCTATCCTTGTGGCGGCTCACCATTTCGCTTGTTTCTCGATGCGAAGTTCTCGCATGATCGGCCAGCGCCTGGACCTGACAACGCCCGACGCCACGCCGCAGACGGGCGGCAGCCCGCCGGACAAGCGGCGTTTCCTGGGCGTCCATTTCGCGCGCTGCGACGCGTACGCGCGGATTTATCCCAACCGGGATGCGACCGCTTACGTCGGCCATTGCCCGCGCTGCACGCAGCGCGTCGAATTCAAGATTGGCCCGGGCGGCGTCGATTCAAGGTTTTTTGTCGTACAATAGAGTAGGCGGACGTGCGGCGCGAACCTTGACCCGCCCCCGCGCCTCAGCTAGAACTGAAGCCATGCATAGCGCGACCCTACTAGCCCTGTTACTACTTCAGCTCGCCAGGAGCGAGGCTTAGGGTTCGTCTGCACAAAAACTGCACTGCCAAATCAGAACCCTGAGGCCTCGCCAGGCTTCAGGGTTTTTTTGTGTTTACGCGTCATTGGCCCGTTCTACGACTCCTTACTTCCTTACTCCAGCACACTGCCATGTCACGCCACATCGTCATTTTCGATACGACGCTCCGCGACGGCGAGCAATCGCCCGGCTGCAGTATGAACCTCGATGAAAAGCTCGAGGTAGCTCAGGCGCTGGTCGACTTGGGCGTCGACGTGATCGAAGCCGGCTTTCCCATCGCCTCGCCCGGCGACTTCGAAGCCGTACAGAAGATCGCGCAAACCGTACGCGGCGCCACGATTTGCGGGCTGGCCCGTTGCAACGAGAAAGACATCACGCGAGCCGGCGAGGCGCTGCGCGGGGCTCCTGATGCGCGAATCCACGTATTCCTGGCCACCAGCGCGATTCACCGCGAGTTCAAGCTGCGGATGACCAAGGAGGAAATCGTCGCCCGTGCCGTCGACGGAATCAAGCGGGCTCGGGTCTACACCGACAATATCGAGTTTTCGCCCGAGGACGCCGCCCGCACCGAGATCGACTTTCTGTGCCAAGTCGTGGAGGCCGCCATCGACGCAGGCGCCACGACGGTGAATATTCCCGACACCGTCGGCTACGCCACGCCGCTGCACTACGGCCGCGTGATCAAGACGCTGGTCGATCGCGTGCCGAACATCGATCGCGCGGTCATCAGCGTGCATTGCCACAATGACCTGGGCCTCGCGGTCGCCAACTCCTTGTCGGCCGTCGAGAACGGCGCCGGGCAGATCGAATGCA
>CAYSFP010000128.1:0-17354 GCA_964430075.1 uncultured Planctomycetaceae bacterium
GGCGGACTTGAGCCTGTGGAGCGCTGGCTTCGGCGCCTCGTCCGCCGCGCGGCGGCAAGGGGACGCCGACGGCGATGGCGACGTCGACGGCGCGGACTTCCTGATGTGGCAGCGAACGCTCGGGACCAACATCGCGACGCCGCCCGAGGTCGGCATCTCCGTGAGCGTGCCCGAGCCGGCGTCAGCGGGGCTGCTCGCGGCGGCGGCCTGCGTGTTGGTGTGGATGGGCCGTTATTTCAGCGCCACGACCTCGTGGCCCCGCATGTAGACCCACCGCCCGGCGGGAAACGCCGACGGGGTGTCCTTGGTCCCGCCGGCGTGATGGTCGGTTCCCAGCACGCCGCGCACCCGGATAGTGGACGGAACGGGAGGCGGGCCAGTTTCCTGTTGATTGCGTCGCCGGCATCTTTACCGCAACGCGGTTCGATAGCGTAGCCCAGGGTTGGCCGCGGCCCGCGCTGGGCTACGTCGTTCAACGCCTTCGGCGTAAAGACCCCAGCCGCCTAACGAAAGGCTCAGTTGGCCGCGCGTTGCCTCTCCCCGTGCCCTCTCATTGCGCGGCGTGGGGAGAGAGGCTGCCGTGTGCGCCGGGAGTCATCGGGAGGCGGTGATGGCGCGCTTGGCGGCGCGGAGGATGGCGTCTCGCGCATAAGCGGTGCGCGATTTGTCGGTCGTGGCCACGGCGGCGTCGAGGAGTTTCCACTCCTCGGCGGTGAGCGGGATGTCGAGCCGCGGCAGTTCGCGGCGCGGCAGCTCGCGGCGCCGCCCGCGAACCGGCCTGGCCGTCCGTCCGCGGCGCTTTTGGGGCGATTTGTCCATACACGTAAGTCTACCAACAAAACAGGCCGATCGCGCCGCAGGGGCGCGATCGGCCTCGTCGATCAATTGCTACGTTACCAAGCCGCGTCGCGTCGGCGACGCGCGGCAATTACATGCCGGCCGGCCTGGCGGTGGCTGGCTTGGCGGCCGGGGCCTTCTTCGAGGCCTTCTTCTTCGGGCTCTTCTTGGCGGCCTTCTTCGCCGTCTTCTTGGCGGCCTTCTTCTTGGGGCTCTTCTTGGCAGCCTTCTTCGGGGCTTTCTTCGCGGTCTTCTTAGCAGCCTTCTTCTTAGCCATAGCCTTACAGGCTCCTTCCAATAACGGCGCCCTTACTAAGGGAAATACCAGCCCTCCTCCCGGGCGCACGTATCGTGGAGGCAGGACCGACTAGAGGAAATCGAAGACGCGGCGCCTGGGGAATCCCGAGGCGGTTGCCGTAGAACGTCTTCGCAAAATCCGCTCCGAGGGGTCTCAACTCAAGGGGAAAACCAAAGAACGCTGTATCAAGCAGCAGGCCGCACAACCGCGAACCAACGCAAAAGAAAAAAATGTCGCGGGGTGCTGATGATGTTTGCGACCAGGCGAAGCCGGCCCTGGGGGAGAGAGGTTTGGTTTCGCCGTCGCGTGATGATTTCTTTGATGATTAATGATCGACCGACGGCGATTGCTTACTTCACTGCGCGCATTGAAGCAATTTCGCGACCAACGCGTCAATACGAGTTGCGAGAAAATCGCGAAATTGGCGTTGCGGGTTTTTCGCGCGGGATGAAGCAAGGAGCGGTTCGGTCATTCTGATGAATTGATTGCTTGGCGTGTGCGCGGATTCATGGCGGAGAAGGGGACGCGGATGAACGCGGATTTAACGGATTCTCGCGGATCAGAAACAGGCATGAGGGGGCAGAACTGTTGATCGACGCCGAGCGACGGTGATCCGAGCAACTGCGGCCACAATCGGGGCCAGAGTCGCTCAACAGCGGCTCGCGCTCATGTTCTTCGATCCTTTTCTCCGATCCGCGGAAATCCGAAAAATCCGCGTTCATCCGCGTCCCATTCCACGGCGGCGGCGGCAAATGGCTTGCTCGGCAAGGGTGCGCTTGATGCGGATGAGGTGGTCGCGCAGCGACCAACTATTGAGCCGCGCACCAAGCCTGGAGCGCGCGGAACTGATCGGCGAAGGCCGCCGGCGCGTCGCCCAAGGGACTCTTGAAGAAGCTCGACAGGAACGTCAGCGCCCCGGTTTCGCCGCGCTGGCGAGCCGCCGCGACGAGCCGCGCGAGATCCAGCACCAGCGGCGCCGCGAGCAGCGAATCGCACCCCTGCCAGGTGAACTGCAGGGTCATCGGCGTGCCTAAAAACCCGCGGAAATGCACGTGATCCCACGCCGTCTTCCAGTCGCCCAGGCTGGCGATGTGCTCGATGGAAATGAGCGTCTGCGGAGCGTAGCCGAGGATGTCGGCCAGGGCCCGATCCTTCGACTGCAGCTTGGCCGACTTGTTGCGCGGGTCGTCCAGCACGCGGCCGTCCATGTTGCCGAAGATGTTGTGGCCGACCCAGCTCATGACATCGAGGTTCCGCGCGGCGAACATCGGCGCTAGCACGCTCTTGAGCAGGGTCTCGCCCGTCTTGCCGTCGCGGCCGGCGTGGCAGGCGGAACGCATGCGGGCGAGCTCGTCGAGGCCCGCCGGCGCGGCGCCCAGCGAGGGGGTGAAGTTGACGTAGGGCATCCCCAGGTCAAGCGCCGCAATGGCGTACAGCGAGCTGGCCGGCAGCGGGCAGTCGGCCCGGTCGAGCAGCGCTTCGGCCGCGGCCCACGTGGCGGGCCACTGGTCGGGCGGGGGCGTCGGCTCGGTCGAGGCGAGGTTGACGACGATGACCGTCGCCAGGTCGTGGCGCGATTGAAAATCTTTCAAATCGGCCTGCACGCGTTCGATGACGCCGCGGGGAGAACGGTCGTTCATCACCTCGGCGGGGCGGGCGCCGGCCAGCTCGGCGATCCGCGGGCCGACGTTCCACAGCGTGCCGGGGCGGATGTCGGGTTCGATTTCGGCGAGGTCGCCGCGGCAGGCGGTCACGAGTTCGGGCGCTAGCACGCGGCTTTCGCGGTGGAGGCGCTGGAGTTCGTCGGCCAGCGCGTCGGTGCGGATGTCGTGCCCGCCCACGACGAACTGATCCCAGGCGGGCAGCGGCAGATGTGCGAATTGCGGTAGCTCGGTGACCAGGCCCACGCCATCGGCGAGCTTGCGCCGCTGGGCGATGAGCCCGGCGATGGTGGTGACCGCGACGCCCCCCCGGGCGCCGATGAGCCAGAGACCGATGCGAGCCGAGGAAGCGGGGGCGGGAGCAGTCATGCGATGGCAGGCCTCAAGGTTCCGGACCGCCCCGCGCGGCAGATGGATCGCGGCGGCAACGAGACGTGCGGCGGACGACGCGCCAAGCGCCTTGGAACGTCGCACTAGGCAACCTATGATTGTCGCATGCCGATCGAAACAGGGTCAACCGGCGGCGCGCCAGCGGAGCGAGTCACACACATGTTTGAGACGATCGAGGCGGCGCCGAAGGACGCCATTCTGGGGCTGAGCGAGGCGTTCAAGGCCGATCCGCGCGAGGAGAAGATCAACCTCAGCGTTGGCGTCTATCAGGACGAAGCGGGCAAGACGCCAATCTTGGAGTGCGTCAAGGAAGCCGAGCGGCGGCTGGCCGCGGCGCCGACGACGAAGTCGTATCTGCCGATTTCGGGGTTGGGCGCGTACTGCGAAGCGGTGGCGGAGTTGGCGTTTGGGGCGGGGAGCGACGCGCTAAGCCGCAAGCGGCTGGCGTGGGCGCAGACGCCCGGGGGGACGGGGGCGCTGCGCGTGGCGGCCGATTTCATTCACACGAACCTCCCCCGGGCGACGGTGTGGCTGAGCGAGCCGACATGGCCGAACCATCCGCAAATCTTCGCGGCGGCGGGAGTGCCGACGAAGACGTATCCCTACTTCGACAAGGCGAAGAACGCGCTCGACGCCAGCGGCATGCTGGCGGCGATCGGCAAGATGGCCGCGGGCGACGTGATTCTGCTGCACGGGTGTTGCCACAATCCGACCGGCATCGATCCGACGCTGGACCAGTGGCGGGCCATCGCGGAGGCGACCTCCCAGCAGGGCGTGCTGCCGCTGATCGATTTCGCGTACCAGGGTTTCGCCGACGGGATCGACGACGACGCGGCGGGCCTCCGCGAGTTTGCACGGACGGGCGCCGAGCTCTTGGCGTGCAGCTCGTTCTCCAAGAATTTCAGCCTGTACCGCGAGCGCGTCGGCGTGCTCTTCGGCCTGGCGCCCACGGCCGCGGCGGCGGCGAGCGTGCAGTCGCAGTTCGACAAGGTGATCCGGGCGAACTACTCGAATCCGCCGGGGCACGGGGCCGAGATCGTCAACACGATCCTCCGAGACCCCGCGCTCCGCACACAGTGGGAAGGCGAACTCTCGGCGATGCGGAACCGTATCAATGGTATGCGGAAGGCGCTGGTGGCGGCGCTGCGCAGCCAGGGCGTGCCGGGCGACTACTCCTTCATCGAACGGCAACGCGGAATGTTTTCGTTCAGCGGGCTCTCGAAGGAGCAGGTCGCGGCGCTGCAGTCGGAATATGCGATCTACGCCGTGGGATCGGGCCGCATTAACGTGGCCGGCCTGACTCCTGCAAACGTCGACCGCGTTGCGGAGTGCATCGGAGCGGTGGTGGGGCAGCCGGTTTAGGATTCGGATTGAACCGCCAAGGACGCCAAGGACGCCAAGGTCGGAAGGGAATGATTCACTACGGCACGACGAGCACGACGGCCCATGCGGACGTCAAGGCTGCGGCTGCGATGCTTTGCTACCACGGACTTATCACCCTGACGTTGTTCCAGGTTATCAACTTCGCTTTGGCCGTCTTTGGGCATCTGCTTCTGATCGGTATGTTCCTTTTCCACAACGACGAAGGGAATCAGCGGATCGCGGCGTTTCTTGCGGTGAGAACCGTACCGGCACTAGCGTTTTTGGCGGCGACGATTTATGCGAGCGTTGCGAATTGGAAGCAGAAACCGCTGGCGATGTATGTTTCCGCCGGAGTTGTCCTAACTTCGGTGCTACTCTATTGCTTTGACGTGGCCATACGGGGCCCGGATATCACAATGTTTGGCCCCAAGCCATTGCGTGACGTTTATTTGAACTGGTTTTGGACATGGACGCTATGAGGAGGATCGATCGTATTCTTCCTTGGCGCTCTTGGCGTCCTTGGCGGTTCCATCCCCTGAAGCAACCGGTAAATTGAACATCCTCTTTGCCACCACCGAGGCCGCTCCTTTCGTCAAGACCGGCGGTCTGGGCGACGTGTGCGGGGCGCTGCCGGGGGAGCTGGCGCGGATGGGGCATAATCCCACGCTCATCCTGCCGGCGTTCCGGCAGGTGCGGGAGTCGGGGACGCCGCTCGAGCCGACCGGCGTGAGCGTGAAAGTGCCCATCGGTCAGAAGCAGGTCGAGGGCCACTTCTTGCGCGGCCGCCTGCCGGGCAGCGACGTGCCGGCGTACTTCATCGAGCAGAACGACTACTACGACCGTCCGCAGCTTTACCGCGACGAGGGCGAGGATTACAAGGACAACTGCGAGCGGTTCGTGTTCTTCTGCCGGGCGGCGCTCGAGGCGATCCCGCTCTTGAACCTCCGCATCGACCTGGTGCACTGCCACGATTGGTGCGCCGGGCTCATTCCGGCGTATCTCAAGACGCTGTACGCGAACCGCCGGCCGTTCCAGCGGCTCTCCAGCCTGCTGACGATCCACAATCTGGCCTATCAGGGCAACTTCTGGCACTGGGACATGGCCCTCACCGGGCTCGACTGGAAGTATTTCAACTGGCGGCAGATGGAGTTCTACGGCAACCTGAGCTTCCTGAAGACGGGGATCGTGTTTGCCGACATGCTGTCGACCGTCAGCCCCACGTACTCCCGCGAGATCATGTCGGTGCCTTTGGGCTGCGGCATGGAGGGGGCGCTGCAGCACCGGGCCGACGATCTGGTCGGCATCATCAACGGCGTCGATTACGATGAGTGGAACCCGGCCACCGACCGCTTCCTCGGCGAGAACCGCTACTCGGCGAGCAGCTTCTCCACGGGCAAGGCGGCCTGCAAGGCCGACCTGCAGCGGCGGCTGGGCCTGCCCGAGCGGCCGGAGGTTCCGGTGATCGCCTTCGTGGGCCGGCTGGTCGACCAGAAAGGGTGCGACCTGCTCGTGCGGGTGATCAAGCAGTGGGCCGTCCACATGGACGTGCAGTGGGCGATCCTGGGGACGGGCGAGCCGCGCTACCACCAGGTGCTGGGCGACCTGGCCCGCGAGTTTTCGCAGAAGGTGGCTGTGCAGTTGCAGTTCTCCAACGAGATGGCCCACCGCATCGAGGCCGGGGCCGACATCTTCGCCATGCCCAGCCAGTACGAGCCGTGCGGGCTCAATCAGCTTTACAGCCTGAAGTACGGCACGGTTCCCGTGGTACGGGCCACCGGCGGGCTGGTCGACACGGTGACCGATGCGAACGAGCAGACCCTTGCCGACGGCACGGCCACGGGGTTCGCGTTCGAGGATTACACGTCGCTGGAGCTGGCCGCGGCGCTGGAGCGAGCCTGCCGGGCGTACGCCGACCCGGTCGTGTGGGCGCAGTTGGTGCAAACCGGCATGGGCCAAGACTGGTCGTGGGGCCACAGTGCCGATCAGTACGGCGTGCTGTACGAGCGGACGTTGAGTCGGACGCCGGTCGGGGTGATGTGAAATGTGTGATGTGAGATTGATGATGTCAGAATCAAGGCATCCTGGCCCCGGCCTCTTTCTCTTCTGACATCATCAATCAAACATCAAACATCCATCTCACATTTCCTTCCCTCCATGCCCGAGCTGCGCATCGATCCCATCTGCGGGCGCCGCGTCTACATTGCCGAGGATCGTGCGGGGCGGCCGAACGACTATGAGCGGTTGGAGCAGGCGCTGATCGCCGAACCGCCGGCGACCGGTCCGCGCTATCGGGCCGATTGCCCCTTCTGTGCGGGCAACGAGGCAATTACCCCGGACGCGGCGGCGACGGTGCTCGACGCGGATGGGCGTTGGCGGGTGCGGGTTGTACCGAACAAGTATCCGGCGGTAAGTCTGGCTGCCGCTTGCGGCTTAGCGCGTGAGGGCGAAGGACGCGCTAAGCCGCAAGCGGCGTTGGGCGTTCACGAGGTGATCGTCGAGTCGCCCCAGCATGTCACCGAGCTGGCGGCGCTCGACGCCGACCAACTGGTCGCGGTGCTGGCAACCTACCGAGACCGCTTGCGGCGCTGGGTCCAGGACGCTCGCCTGCGGTACGCGCTGGTGTTCAAGAATTCGGGGCATGGCGCCGGGGCGTCGCTGGCGCACATCCACAGCCAGCTTGTCGCCTTGCCGTATGTGCCGGCGGCCGTGCAGACGGAACTCGACGGCGCGGCCCGCTGGCGGAGCAATCACGGCCTGTGTGCGTTCTGCGCGATTGTCGAGCGGGAGCGAAGCCCCGACTCGCGCCTGGTCCTCGATCAGGGCGGCTACCTGGCGGCCTGTGCGTATTATGGCCGGCAACCGTTCGAGACCTGGATCCTTCCGGTGCGGCACGCCGCACGGTTCGACGAGCTGGACGACGGCGAGCTCGCGCCGCTGGCCGCGGTGCTGCAGGGGCTCGTCGCCCGCTTGGCCGCGGCGTGCCGGAAGCGCGGGTATCCGCTGGCGTACAATCTGGTCCTGCACACGGGGCCGTTCGACGGTGCCCATGCCGAGTCGTACCACTGGCATTGGGAGCTCATCCCCCGCGTCACGCACCTGGCGGGGTTGGAATGGGGGACCGGCGTGTTCGTGAACCCGGTGTCTCCCGAACGCGCGGCCCGAGAGTTGCGAGCCATCGGCGGCTGATGTCGGACGAAATCAAAGCCACCGGCTCTGCCGGTGGACGCCCCGCGAGGGGGTCAACGTTTTAAGAGTCCGCCGGCAGAGCCGGTGGCTTGTAGACGCTGCTGCGCAAGCGGCGCAACGCGCGAGACCTGTCCGCGGCCGCCCACACGAGGCGTCGATTCCTTCGTTTCCCTTGAACTCCGGTGCGAAAGACTGCCGAATCAGTAAACTGGGTCGGTTGCAGGCGTCGCTGGCGCCTATTCCGAATAGTGCGGGACGACGCGGCGACAAGTTTCCGCGACCCGCACAATCCCACCGCGGTTCCGCTAGCCCTTTCCCGCCAAAACCGCAACATTAGTACGTCTTCCCGCTTCGCCACGCTTTGCAGCGCCGCGGCCCGGCGCCAGCCCCCCAAGCAAACCTATGAATCATCCCCTCCGGCTCGTCCTGGTGCTGCACAACCATCAACCGGTCGGCAACTTCGACGGCGTCTTCGAACAGGCTTTTCAAGACAGCTACCTCCCGTTCCTGGACGTGTTCGAGCAGTATGAGGGGCTGCGGATCGCCCTGCACACCAGCGGGTCGCTCATGGAGTGGCTCGACGCGCGGCATTCCGAGTACGTCGACCGCTTGGCCGGCCTGGTGGCGATGGGCCGCATCGAGATCGTCGGCGGGCCGTTCTTCGAGCCGATTTTGACGATGATTCCGTCGCGCGACCGCATCGGCCAGATCACCGCATACAGCGAGTGGCTCGAGCGGCGCCTCGGCGCCCGCGTGCGCGGGATGTGGATGCCCGAGCGCGTGTGGGAGCAGTCGCTCACCAGCGACCTGGCCAAGGCGGGCATGGAATACACGGTGCTCGACGACTTCCACTTCAAGAACGCGGGCCTTGGCGAGGACCAGCTCGACGGCTACTACGTGACCGAAGACGACGGCCACCTGCTCCGCGTGCTGCCGGGCAGCGAACGGCTGCGGTATCTCATTCCCTTTCAAAATCCGCCGGAGACGATCGAGTATCTCCGCGGCGTCGCCGAGCGCCGCCCTGGCGCCGTGATGGTCTTCGGCGACGACGGCGAGAAGTTCGGCACCTGGCCGGGTACGAAAGAGCACGTGTACGACCGCGGCTGGCTGCGGCAGTTTTTCGATGCGCTGGTCGCCAATGCGGACTGGCTGCGGCTGACCACGCCCAGCGAGGCAATCGAAGCCGTGCCGCCCCTGGGCAAGCTGTACCTGCCGGAGGGCAGCTACCGCGAGATGACCGAGTGGGCTCTGCCGGCCGCGCGAATCAACCAGTACGAAGACGCCCGGCACGAGCTGGAGCATCACGGTCTGTGGGATATGATCAAGCCGTTCGTCCGCGGCGGCTACTGGCGGAACTTCAAGGCCAAGTATCCCGAAACCAACGAGATGTATGCGCGGATGCAAATGGTCAGCCGCCGGCTGCACGAAATGGTCGAGAACGGCGCGAGCGGCGAATTTGTCGATCAGGCACGCATGGAGCTGTACCGCGGCCAGTGCAACTGCAGCTACTGGCACGGCGCGTTCGGCGGAGCGTACCTGCCGCACCTGCGCAATGCGGTGTACCAACATTTGATTGCCGCGGACAACCTGCTCGATCAGTACGAAGGCCGGTCGTGGCAGCCGGATCAGGAGCAATGGGTCGAATTGACCGCCGCGGACTACAACCTGGACGGCCGGCAGGAAACGCGGCTGGCGAACAACCGCGTTGTGGCGCTCATCGCTCCCGCGGAGGGCGGGCAGATGTACGAGCTCGATGCCAAGGCGATTTGCCACAACCTGCTGGCGTCGCTCGCACGGCGGCCCGAGGCGTATCACCGGGCCGTGTTGCGCGGCCCGTCGAACGAAGGCGACAACAACGCCGCCAGCATTCACGAACGCGTCGTGTTCAAGCAGGAAGGGCTCGACCAGCGGATCGGCTACGATCGCTGGCAGCGCAACAGCCTGGTTGATCACTTCTTCAACGTGGAAGTCGACCCCGCCGAAGTGGCCGCCGGCCGTGCGGAGGAGCAGGGCGACTTCGTGCACGGCGTGTACGACGTGAAGCTGCGGCGCAGCGAGGGCCGCGTGCAAGTGCAGCTCACGCGCGAGGGCTCGGTGCAAGGCCGCAAGGTGAAGGTCACCAAGGGCGTCACGCTCAACCAGGGCGACGCAACGCTCGAGATCGCGTACTACCTGGAGAACGTGCCGGCCGACATCGGCCTGCACCTGGCGCCGGAGTTCAACTTCGCGGGGCTGCCCGCCGGCGCCGACGACCGGTACTTCACCGGCAGCGATGGGCGGCGGCTGGGCCAGTTGGGCCACCAGCTCGACCTCCACGGCATGACGCAGTTGGGTTTGGTCGACGAGTGGCTGGGCATCGGCGTGACGCTGTCGTTCGATCAGCCGGCGTCGATCTGGACTTACCCCGTCGACACGGTGAGCCAGAGCGAAGGCGGCTTCGAGCTGGTGCACCAGTCGGTGGCCGTGCTGCCACACTGGATCGTGATCCCCGACGCCGAAGGCCGCTGGAGCGCGACGATGCGGCTGAGCATCGACACGCAACTGGCGGAATCGCGCATGCCGCAGATCGTGGAAGCGGCGACGGCGTGACCTCATGACACCCCTCCGGTCCCCTCCCCTTGATGGGGAGGGTTAGGGAGGGGTGATGCGAGGGGTACTCGCGCTGAATTGATCGTCGTTCGGCGCGCTTCCCCCCTCCCCAACCCTCCCCGCCGAGGGGAGGGAGCCGGAGGGTTGTTTAAAGTTCGCTAGTGCGAACCAGTCGATGGCTGAATCGAACGATGTTGCACCATGCGCGACCGTAGCGAGCAACGGCGCGGGCGAGCGAGTCGCGATCTCCTCCGCGTTCGAGGCAAGACTGGCATCCCCGTCTCGCCGCGCGGCTTGGTTGAGCACGATCCCCGCGATCGGCAGCTTGGGAGCACGCGATTGTGCCGTAATGACCGTCTGCAGCATCTGGTTGATTACGCCCAATTCATTGGCCGCGACGATAACCAGCGGATAGCCACACTCCGCGGCGAGGTCGATATTGTAGTCCTTGTCGCTCAGCGGGGACATAAGGCCGCCGGCGCCCTCGACGAGCACGATCTCGCTGGAGGCGCGCCACGCGTCGACGCCCGAGCGGAGCAGGGCGGCGTCCACGCGGCGGCCTTCCTCGCGCGCCGCCCGATGCGGCGCCAGCGGGGCGAGAAACCGCTGGGGGCAGACTTGCTCGAGCATGCCAGGGCGTCCGGCCGCTTCCCAGAGCGCGACGGCGTCGTCGGCGACAAGCGCGTCGCCCTCGCGGCGGCAGCCGCTCGCGGCCGGCTTGTACACGCCCACGCGGCGCCCGTCGGCGACCAGCGCCCGGGCGATCATCGCGCCGACGTGCGTCTTGCCCACCTCGGTGTTCGTGCCGGCGAGGAAGAGGCCTGGGAGGCTGTAGGCTGTAGGCTGGAGGCTGTAGGGTTGTGGGTTCATGGCCGAGCGATGTTTCCGACCTGCAGTCTACAGCCTACGGTCTACAGCCTCACTTCATTTCCGACCTACAGCCTAAGGTCTACAGCCTACAGCCTTCCTCACAACGCCAAAAACTCCTCCACCGCTTCGCGCATCGCGTCGCGGTCGGGCCTCGCGCCGGTCCACAACTCGAAGGCGACCGCGGCTTGCTCGACCAGCAGCGTGAGGCCATCGATCACCTGCAGGCCGCGCTGGCGGGCGTCGCGCACGAGCCGCGTCGTCGGCGGGTTGTACACCACGTCGGCGATGAGCAGGCCCGGCGGCGTGAGCTCGACGTCAACGGGCAGTTTTGCCTTCGGATCGTGCCGGCCGACGGGCGTCGCGTTGAGGAGCAGCCGGCAGTCCTCGCCGATGGCGATCGTGGCGCCGGCGGCGGGCCAGGGAGTGATGCGGCACTCGAGCGCCGCGGTGCGCGCGTCTTCGCGCAGCGCGGCGACGAGCGGGTCGGCCTGCGCCGGTTCGATGCACACGAGCTCAATCGCCGCGGCGCCGGCCAATGCCAGCTCGGCCGCGATGCCGCGTGCGAGCCGGCCTGAGCCGAGGATCGTCGCCCGCAGGCCCGCTAGCGGCGCGCGGCCGTCGACGAGCCGCCGCAGGGCCTGCCCCTCGGTGTTGTGTCCTTCGAGCTGGCCGTTGCGCTGGACGAGGCAGTTCACCTGGTGGCTGAGCCGGGCGGCGTCGGTGACGGAGGCGACGTACTGGCTCGCCTTGCCGCGATGCGGCGGCGCGAGCATGACGCCGCGAAAGCCGAAAATGGCGGCGCCCTTGAGGGCCGCCTCGAAGTCGTCGGCCGGGACTTCGAAGGTGAGGAACCGCCAGTCGAGATCGGCGACGGCGAACGCCTTCTCCAGCATGTAGTGCGTGGGATTGCCCGCCACGGGGTCGCCCATCAGGCAGCACACATCCTGTTGCGTATGGGTGGGCATGTGGCGAGTGAGCCCGCGTTCAGGCGGTCGTTCGGAGGTCGAGTGTTGCGGATGGGGAGCCCGCGAAACACGCAAAAGGGCGCGAAAATGGGAAAGGCGACGACGTTCTTCGGTGAGCTCACACTGGCGCGAGGTTGAGGATTCGCGGACATCCGCGTTCTTTCGCGATGTTCGCTGGCCCTGGCGAAAACAGCACAATCGTTGTGAATGGTCCATTCTCCCGCGAACGCGGCATTTTTTCAACTTCGAGGCGGCGTCCGCTCTGCTACGGACTGGTCGCTTAAGGGACCAGTCCAACGGGCATGGTATCGTGGAGGGATGCCCACTTTCTGGCAGCGACCGCTGACGTGGCTGTTTTTGATCGCGACCGCGTGCGTCGACGTCGTGGGGCTGTCGGCAGGTCGCGAAGCGGCGTGGTTCGACGGCCTCCTCTTGGGGCAAATCATCGTCGTCGGCGCTTGGTGGGCGCTGGGGCAGAGCCATCGCTTGGCCCGTGCGGCCATATTCGTCGCCGCCATGGGGGCGTTCGCATTGCCCGATTTTCTCGCCGATCGAAGTCGCAGCTTCATCCACGAAGGGCCGTTCGTGCTTGGCGCAATCGTCGCTCTGGGCATCGCAGCGGCAGTGCTCACTTGGTGCTGGCAATCGCTCTGCCGCAAGACGTTCGGTCGCGCCAGGCCAGTGAGCTCGCCGGGGTGGCGCTACCCGATGGCGGAAATCCTGGGTTGGATGACTGTCGTCGCCGTAGCCGTCGCAGCGTTGCAGCACGCCTACTTTCGTCACTTGCTCGACATGGGCGGCGACGCCGCCTTCGGCTTGGCGTTTCTCGCCGCCGTGACCTGTGTCGTTGCGCTCTCGCTGGGCGACATTCGCAAGGAGGCATGGCCTAAGGGCATTGTTGAAAGCGCTTGGCTCATATTGATAATTCTTGCGGCCCTCGCTGCGCCTGCCAACATGGGTTCGGCCAGTCGCGGCTCGAGGATCGTCGACCCTGTTGGGCTAGTGGCTTGCCTCTATGTCGGCGCCTGGGTGCTGACGCAGAAGCTCGATGTGGAACGCGAACTCGACGTACAAGCGCTGCAGCTTCACGCGCCGCCTTCACGAGACGAGTGACCGTCGCGGAATGCTTTCGCCAGCGCGCCGCGCCTTGATCCTCACATACGGCGCCACATACTGCGCGCGATGCGCAAAACTCCCCGCCGCCGCTTGCGGCTTAGCGTGCAGCGGCTCGATGAGATCTTCCACCACGAACCCCGCGCGGCAAATTCCGCCGACGATCTCCTCCCAGCGGTGCAGAAACTCGAGCGTGCCGCGTTCGCGCAGATGAGTGGGGCCCGTCGCCGGCGGCAGCGGTTCGGTGCGGTAGTACGGCTCGCGGAGCGCGTAGCCGCCGCCGGGGGCCGGTTCGAGCGATGCCTGCAGGCTCGTCGGCGACTTGTGCTGGCTCACATAGAGCCCGCCCGGCCGCGTCACGCGGGCCACGGCGGCGAACACCGGCGCCACGTCCGGCACGTAGCAGGTGCTCACCGGGTGGACGACGAGATCGAACTCGCCGGGCGCGAACATCCCCAACGCGTCCATCGAGGTTTGCACCAGCCGCACCGTGAAGCCGCGCTCGGCGGCCACGGCGCGATCCAGCGCGAGCATCTCGCCGCTGATGTCCACAACCGTCACCGCGGCGCCGACGGCCGCGTACATGGCGCTGTGGCGGCCGCCGCCGGCGGCGAGGCAGAGGACGTTCCAGCCGCGAATATCGCGACCGAGCCAACCGGCGGGGTCGATCGCCGCCCAGGGATCGCGTAGCTCGTCGTCGGTGGCGGGCGCGGCGAGCGGGACGCCTTCGCGAGCCAGCGCGTCCCAAGCGCGCGCGTTGTGGGCGTGGATGCCGCTCATCGCCGGGATTCTATCAAACGCGACGTGCGGCGCGCCACAGCAAGTTGCGGCAAGACTCGACCACGGTTGGGCAGTTTCTCCGAAACTGCCGAATCCGAGTCTCGGAGAGACTCGGCAACATTAGAAAACGCCCGCGAGATGGTCCAGACTCTGCAAGTCCACAGGTGTCCTCCCGATTGAACCATCTCGCGAGCTGTTTGTAAGACGCGCGGTGGCGGAGTCCTCGGCGGATAGGCGACTGCTAGCAGCCGATGCGAGCGGAAGCGTCCGCCTCGCGCGTCTTCCGTGCGAACCCCTCAAAGATGCGGCGATCAATGAGCGCTGTTCATTCCTCTAACCTCACGGTAACGCGCCGCGAAGTTTTGCCAAGCAAAATGAGCGCGCAAACGATCAGTATGTTCGAGGAGGGTTCGGGAATGCTGGCAACGTCAGCAAGCGCATCGATCTCTGGAATGAGCTGCGCGTCCGTGGGATTGGTCAACCGCACGTACGAAATGCTTGACAGGCCGGTGGGTCCGATGTCAACGCCCAGCCCGCCGCCGGAGCCGGCGTAGCCTGCGACGATCTCCGCGAAGGTCTTGCCGTTGGTGTCGAAACTCGGATCGACCGGCCGCGTGAAGTCGGCGAGCACGGCGCCCGGCGTCGTCGCGAAGGGATCGACGATATCCGCATACGCATTGGTGGGAAACAGGCCGTCGGCCGAGCCGGGCACGGCGAAGAAGGTGACGCCGTCGCTGCTCACTTCGATGAGCCCGCCTTCGTCGGCCACGCCCTCGGCCGCGCCGGCAGGGTTGAATGAGAAGTCGGGGTTAAAGAACGTGCCCACGAAAAACGCGTTGCCGAACACCAACAGGTCGATGCCGAACGGGTTGAGCGGATCGTCGACCACCGGCTCGTCGAACGCGACGACGAGCGAGCCGCCGCGGCCGATCGACACGACTTCGTTCGAGCGAAACGGCGAATTCAGGGGCGTCACGACGCCGCCGAAGTTATCGGGACTGGTGAACCGCGTCGGCTCGCCGAGGGCGGTCGTTGCGTCGCTATACGGCGTGCCGCTGTAGAAGTCGTTGGTAATGCCGTCGCCGGGCGTGTAGCTGACGATGCTGTCGGCCCAAGGGTCGGCGGCGCGCGCCGGGCTCGTGCACACGGCGCTGGTGCACGCCAGTGCAAGGCAAGCAACAAGATGGCGTTGATTCATGAGTTCTACCTCCTCAGGTGCAAGGATTGAGAGCGAAACATCCACACGACAAACACAATCGCACTTGCGCAAGTACCAAAGGTGAGCGATTCAGGCACGGCGCTCGCCGCCGAGACCGCCGTGCTTGTCCCGAAGTGAGTTTTCCAGACTACGAGATCGAGGGCGTCGACGGCTCCGTCGCCATTGGCGTCGCCGTGGGCGCGCAGAGCGCCTGCGGTCAGGCCGACTCCGCGCTGCCAGGCGAGAAAATCGTTGCCGTCGACCTGGCCGTCGGCGTCGAAGTCGGCGGAGCCGAGAATCGCCGATGGCGCGGCCGGCGACGCGTTGGCGGCGAACGCCGTGGGTCGGAACGTCGGCGTGAACGCCCAACTGTCCCACGCGCCGTCGACCAGCGGCCGCCCCGCGGCGCCAACGGCCGAGTACGTCCAGGCGGCGTCGCCGTTCCAGGGGTTGGCGTTGGCGATCGCGTAGCTCCACACGCCGGTGAACCAGCCTTCGCGATACAGATCGCCGGGATCGACCGCCGCGGCGCCGTCGGCGGGGCCGCTGGCCGCGACGCCGCCGGAATCGAACTGCGTGCCGTCGTCGAGCGCGAAGGCGCCGTCGCCGTTGGCGTCGTAGCCCAGGCCGCGCACCGCGACGCCGAGCGGCCCGTTGTCGCCGAGCTTCGCGAACAGCCGGGCGTCGGCCGCGATTCCCGCGCGCAGCATGTCCTCGCCCGTGGCGGCGCCGTCCCAGCGAAAGCCCCAGGCCAGCGCCTCGTCGGTCGCCCGATCGCCGTCCCAGTCGATCGCGATGCCGGCGCGGTTCGCCCCTTCGCCCACCCAAAACAGGATGTCGTCGAGCGACGCGACGGCGGCGTTCGCCGAACCAAGGCCGCATAGCGCGAACACGCCCGCGAGCAACGCCTTCCGCCTTCCCCCTTCCGCCTTCCCCCTTCGCATCACTCCTCCCCCGCGCGCGTCAGCAGCGCAATGAGAATTTCCTGCGGCGTTTCGTCCGGCATAAATGCGACATGGCCATCGCAAAACACGACCAACGCCCCGCCGGGATGCGGGCTGCCGATCTCGTTCCCCAGCCCGGAGTCGCGGTTGATGGCCGTGGCCTGCTCCTGGGCGAAGAGACTGTGGCCGTTGGCCCATTCCGTTTCGACGACGCGCCGGTGGAGCAACTCGGCAACAGCCGCCGTATGCGACAGACCGTCGACGATCTGCCGCGTGCCGGTTGGTTCGTTGTAAAGAAGCACGCCGAGCGACCGCGGCTCGAGCCACTGCGACGCCGCGGGGTCGGCGTCGCGGCCGGGGCCTTCGACGCCGTAAATGCCGCCGTAGTCCGAAAACGCCATCCCCCGCCACAGGTTGGCCGTGCTGTGCCGCGCGTCGGACTCTGTACCGGGGCAGAGCAGTACATCCAGCACGGCGGCGGCCACGGTGCGATTAGGTTCCTGATAGGCCGGCCGGTCGAAGTCGTACTGGGCGAAGAGCTGCGGCTGCTCCAGATGCGGCAGCACGAACGTCGTCCACGCCGTGAACCGCGCGGGGACGAACGGCTCGCCGTCGGCCGGCGGCGTGAACTTGCAGTCGACGCAGCCGATGGGCAGCTCGCCGCGCGGCTGCTCGTATTCGGCGAGCGCGAGGCCGAGTTGGCGCAAATTGTTCTGGCATGCGGTGCGCCGCGCCGCCTCGCGCGCCGCCTGCACCGCGGGGAGCAGCAGGGCGACGAGCGCGGCGATAATCGCGATCACCGCGAGCAGCTCGACGAGCGTGACGCCGCGGCGATGCGTGTCCCTGCGGACCATGACCGATGCCGTGCCGACGCGTCGACGCCGCGCCGCACAGGCCGTTCACGCCGCCGCCGCGCAGACCCGCGCAGAGGGAAACGCGATCACGGCCGCAAAGCGAAGTTCGCCGACGATTCGCCTACGCACGTGGCCCGTCCCGCGCAGGAGCCGCGTGCCGCTGGTGCGATTGGTAGGTCTTCTGACTCCCAGGCTCGGTCGGAGGGGCCTTCTCGCCGGGCGGGGTCTGGCGTGGTGCGGACTGGTCGCTTAAGCGACCAGTCCGAAGCGCGAGCCCGCTCGGCAATGGCTTTTCAAGAACTCTCCA
>CAYSFP010000129.1:0-17160 GCA_964430075.1 uncultured Planctomycetaceae bacterium
CCATGCCAAAACACTAGATCTGGGGGTCGGTGGAGTCAAGTGGATAGCCCTTACATATGTACCCTACCACAAGGCGTGGCCTAATTTCTAGTCGCCCGTCCGAAAAAAATGCGATGAGCGACGAAGACGCGGTATGTGCGACTCGCGGGGGCAAGTGAGGCGCCGGGGGGTGAACGACATCGCAGGGCAATGAGCGGGCGACCTGGCCCTTGATCTCTTTCTGGCAGGCCATTGTTGGGCGGCTAGCCGTGTCCCCGCTTCGCACAGGCGACACGCCAGTGGCGCCCGATGTCGGGCTGACAGGGCCGCCCGCTCGCTCAGGGTCGACGACAGGCGCGGCGCATGGCCACGACGGCCAGGCCGCTCATCGCGGCCAGCACGGAGGAGGCCGGCTCGGGGATTTGGCCCAGCTCGACCATGAACAGCTTCGTGTCCAGAAACGAGGCCGTCGACCCCTCGCTCCCCACGTAGATGCTGAACGTATCGTAGCTAAAGGAAATCGGGTTGGTGTCGATCAATTCCACGGCGACGCTCCCTGTGCCTCCGATGTTTCCACCCGTCATGGCCATCGAGATTTCCAGATCGTTTGAGACATTCCGCTTGATCCTCATCGTGAATTCGTAGTCGGTGTCGTCGGCGTAGCCGATGGCGCCCGCGCCCAAGCCGTTCGCGACGGGAATCCACGCCTCAGCGTCTTCCAGCAGGGGCCCGGCCGCCGGGGTGTCGCGCTCGCGAAGCTGGAAGGCATTAGCGTTGCCGGTCGTCTCGGCCATATTACCAAACATGGAAACTCCTCCATAAACGCCCGCAGGCGGCGAACCGTCTGCTGTCAACATCGCCGCAGGGGCTGAATTCACAACGGCGATGCGAAAATTCTGCTCGGCGTTCGACGCAGTGACGTCGCCGGTGCGAAACCGCCAAGTGACGAGGACCCAATGATTTTGCTCCAGGTTGACAGCCGTGCCATTGGCCGACATATATGTCGTCCACGTCGCAATGGCGTCTGCGGGATCGAGGCGGAGATTGCCGGGCGAGGCCGTCATGACCGATCCCTCGCCGCCGTTGAACCAGGCGGATTCCAGGTCGCCGTCCAGATCGGCGTCGACGCCCGCTTCGGAGTAGATCGGCGCCGGCGGCGTCGTGCGGTCGCCGTCCTGCCACGTGTCCCGTACGAGCGTCATCGTCGCGGCGTGAGCGGCGGTCCCGATCGTGGCCACGGCCAGCGCGGCAAAGACAAATTGGACTGGTCGAATCATGAGCCCTTCTCCAATGAAGTCAGTCGATTGTCGTTACTGAATGCTCAGCTTAGAGGCCGTTTCAATACTAGGATCAAGCAACCGGACGCTCGCGCGTTCCGGCGGATGGCATCCGCCGCGGTGCACGCTTTAATTCACCCCGTACACCGCCCGCAGATAGTCCACGATGTTCTCGTCGACGGCAGCCGTGTCTTGGATCACCACCGCCGCCACGGCGCCGCGAATCTGGTCGTTCGTAGGGTGCGTGAAACGCACCGCTGCTCTTGCCGACGCGCCGGCCTGGCTGTGGTGCGTTTCACGCACCCGACCCGCTCACCGTCGACGACCGGCCCGCCGCAGGGCCACGACGGCCAGGCCGCTCATCGCGGCCAGCACGGACGAGGCCGGCTCGGGGATTTGGCCAAACTCGACCATGAACAGCTTCGTGTCCAGAAACGAGGCCGTCGACCTCTCGCTCCCCGCGTAGATGCTGAAGGTGCTGTAGCTAAAGGAGATAGGGTTGGTATCGGTCAGCTCCACGGCGACGCGTCCTGTGCCGCCGATGTTTCCGCCCGTCATGGCCATCGAGATTTCGAGATCATTTGAGAAGTTCCGCTTGATCCTCATCGTGAATTCGTAGTCGGTGTCGTCGGCGTACCCGACGGCCCCGGCGCCCAGCCCGTTATCCACGCCTCCGCCCATGGGGATCCAGGCGCCCGCGTCTTCCAGCAGCGGCCCGGCCGCCCCCGTGTCGCGCTCGCGAAGTTGGAAGGCGTTGGCGTTGCCGGTCGTCTCGGCCATGTTCCCAAACATGGCAACGCCCGCATAAACGCCCGCTGGCGGCGAGCCGTCTGTCGTCAGCATCGTCGCGGGGGCTGCATTGACGACCGCGACGCGAAAATTCTGCTCGGCGTTCGACGTGTTGACGTCGCCGGTGCGAAACCGCCAAGTGACGAGGACCCAATGATTCTGCTCCAGATTGACAGCCGTGCCATTGGCCGACATATATGTCGTCCACGTCGCAATGGCGTCTGCGGGATCGAGGCGGAGATTGCCGGGCGAGGCCGTCATGACCGATCCCTCGCCGCCGTTGAACCAGGCGGATTCCAGGTCGCCGTCCAGATCGGCGTCGACGCCCGCTTCGGAGTAGATCGGCGCCGGCGGCGTCGTGCGGTCGCCGTCCTGCCAGGTGTCCTGGATGAGCGTTGTTATTGTCGCGGCCGGAGCGCGCGTGCCGATGGTCGCCACCGCCAGTGCGGCAAGGGCAATTTGGACGTATCGAGTCATGAGTCCCTCTCCAATGAAGTCAATCGATTGTCGTTACAGAAGGCTTAGCTTCGAGGCCGTTTCAATCACCAAGGCCAACCGGACGCTCGCGCATTCCGGCGGATGGCATCCGCCGCGGTACACGCTTCAATTCACGCCGTACACCGCCCGCAGATAGTCCACGATGTTCTCGTCGACGGCAGCCGCGTCTTGGATCACGAGCGCCGCCACGGCGCCGCGAATCTGCTGCACGATATTCGGGTTGTTGTAGTAACCTGACACGTGAAAGTCGGCCGTGGGATTGAACAGCGCCCCGGTGAGCAGTCCGGTTTCCTTCGTCAAGTGTCCGTTAATCGTCGTGACGGCCCCGGCCATCGCGTCGCGCGACACGATGATGAGGTTCGGCGAATTGAGGAGCAGCCCGCCAACCCCGGTTGATAAACCTGGCGTGCCCGTCGGGAACGACCCGTCCGCAGAACATTGCAGGCGGACGGTCCCGTCCGTATCGACGTAGATTAATGGTTCCTGACATCCTGACACCTTTTCCTCCCCGGCGCCGCCCTGGCTGCGGTGCGTTTCACGCACCCTACTTGCTAAGCTCTTCTCCGCACCAACAGTCCCACGGCTGCCAAAGCCCCCATCAGCACCGTACTAGGCTCAGGGACGATTGTTGCCACGCGAAAACCGAGCCTGTCGACCTCTTCCGCGGGGCCGAGGATGCTCGGGTCGGCGGCGTGTAGGAAGTTGCCGAAGAACGACCCGCCCCGAATGCCGCGAACCGAATTACTGACGAATTCGGTCCACTCATACGCGTTGCCGCCCTGGTCGAACGTGCCGTAGGGGCTGGTCGCCAGTGAATAGGCGCCCACGTCGGTCAAGTAATTCTGACTGCTCACGAAATCCGTCGAACCGGTCACCGCGTAACCATCGTCGTACCCGTTGGCAACGTCATCGTTCTTGCCGAAATTGCCGACGTTCGTGTCGTCCGGTGTGTTCAGGCTGCCTGGGTTGTCGCTGTAGGGCACTTCATCGGTACCTGTTGGGTAGTCGTAATACACGCCGCTGGGGTCGTAGTAGGCGGCTTTATACCACTCGTCTTCACTGGGAATCCAAAACTTGGCGCTGGCTGAACGGATTTCGTTAAAACCCGTCCCGAGCGTGTAGGCGCCCGATTCGGTGCCGCCGCTGCCTTGGCCGTTATGGAGCCAGTTGGTGAACCGCATCGCGTCGAAGAACGAGACGTAGACCACGGGGTTGTTGTCACGACCTGGTTTGATTTCGTATTTGGCGCCGTTGGCCCCGCCCGCGTTGAAGTTGATGCCACCACAAGCACCGCTCGACATTAATGGGCTGTAGAGAATACCGTTGCCATCGCCCAAATCCGGATTGGCGCCGGTTGGGTCGACAGCGTTGAGGAACGCCGCGTACTGCGCGTTGGTCACTTCGTGTTTGCTGATCTTGTACGTGTAGTCGACGCCGCCGTAGCCCTCGCCGTGGATGTCATCGACGTTGCCCGGATTGCCCACGGTGGCCCAATCGAACGTGATCGCCGCGTGGGCCGGCACACAGCACAGGGCTGCGAAAAGGAGAATGAGCATGAAGTTGCGAATCATTCGGTCGCCGTCCTGCCACGTGTCCTGCACGAGCGTTGTTATCGTCGCGGTCTGAGCGGCCGTCCCGATTGTGGCCATGGCCATTGCGGCAAAGATACATTGGACTATTCGAGTCATTAGCGCATCTCCGAGGAAGTCAATTGATTGTCGTTACAGAATGCTTAGCTTAGTGGCCGTTTCAATCACCAAGGCCAACCGGACGCTAGCGCGTTCGGACGGATGGTATCCGCCGCGGTACACGCTTTAATTCACCCCGTACACCGCGCGCAGATAATCCACGATGTCCTCGTCGACGTCGGGCGTTTCTTGGATGACCAGCGCCGCGACCGCGCCGCGAATCTGCCGGATGATCGTGCCCAGGCTCGCGTGGCGAACGCCCGAGACCAAGAAGTCGGCCGTGGGAGTAGCCAGCGCCCCGGTGACCTTTCCGGAGTACCTTTCCAGGAACCCGTTGATTCGCATCGTCCCCGCGCCGGCCGTCGCGTCGCGCGACGCGATGATGAGATTGGGCGAATTGAGCAGCAGCGCGGCGTCGCTCGTCGTGACCGAATCTGTCATGCCGTCCGAGCAGTGGAGCTCGACCTTGCCCGAGGTATTGACCTCCAGCCGCCAGGAAAGATCGGTCGGAAACCTCGAATTCGAGACCAGCGTCTGCGCATTGGTCAGGTTGTTCGGCAGGTAAACGATGTAGATCGTAAAGTCTTCCAATTCATTGAAGTCGGCGCTTCCCGTATTCTCCAGATGGTCGTCGACCACCGTGGGGTTGTCGAAGTGAACGGCGGCGCGATGGTTGATGAGATTGTAATGGTACTTAGGTCGGTTACCGGACGCGCCCTGGCCGACATGATTGCCGTTGCCCGACAGGTCGTTCCACGCGGAGACGGCGCCGCTGGTGATCGTCAGGTCCGTCGCGTTGCGGGATTCCAGCCAGATCAGCGACGCGGCGCGGGCGTCCAGGATCGCTTGCGAGGGCCCGTAGTTCGGCATGTAGTCGGGCTGCATGAACGTCGGCACGCTATGCACGCCGCTGTACGCCGACTGCGAAAACAAGGGCTGTAGAGCCAGCCGCGGGTACTTCGCCGCGTTGACCGCATCGAGGCTGCGGAGGTTGAGCTGCAGCAGCGAATCCGTGCCCTGCGTGACGATCAGCGGCTCGTCGAGTTCGATGATCTCGACGGATGTTATTGCCGTACTTCCCGCGAAAATTGTGGCGGTTCCGCCGCTGAGAAGCTCGGCCCGGTAGAGGGTTTTTGTGATCGCGTTGTTGGCACTGTTGTTGCCCGAGCCGGTGAGGACGTTCAGGAGGTCGGCCACCGTATTATGGCCGCCCGTTATATCGACGTTGACAACTAATACACGAGTACTGAGATCGGGGCTCACTCCTTCGATGTCGGAGTCATTTATGTCCAAAGTTTCCGGCACATAGGCCCCGCGCGCCCACAAATAGAACGTCGCCGGCGGCGACGTGTTGAGCGTAACGAGCACCTGTCGCGGGTTGACGGCGGGCCGTTCGAGCTGGACGTACGTCGTATTGAACGCCAGCGTCCCCTGGATGTCGATGTTGGCGGCCACGGTGGGCGAGAACATCTCGATCAGCCGAAACGGCCGGTCGAACGTATGACCCTGGGATACCGTGGCGCTGTCGACGTACAAGTCCCTGACGGAGAGTGTTCCCGAACCGCGCCGGAACCACGGTTCGTTCGCGTGGGGCGCCGCCGGCGCGTCGCCGATCCGAAACACCGTGCCGCCCGCCGCGTTGACGGTCATGTGGTTGATCACGATCTGGCCGCCGCGGCGAATGTCGAACGGATTCGTGGCGGTGAAGTGACCTGCTTCGACGTTGGCGTAGATGATGATGTGCTCGAAGTAATTGGCGATGCTTTGGAAATTGTCGATGAGAAAGGGATTCGCCACCGCATCGAAATACAGGTTCGAAAAGTGATTTTCGTCTGCGTGGGTCTCCGCCTCCTCGTCGGCGTAGTGGATGTAGATCGCGGTGTTCATGAACCGGAACGCCAGGTCCCGGTACATCGATTTTCCCGAGTGGTCCTGGTTCTTGTTGAAATGCTGAATGACGATGCCGTAGGCGACGCGGTCGTCGGCGACCGGATAGCCGCCGATGCCGCCGGTGGGCACCTTGGCGCCCTCGAGCGAAATGCCCTGCATCTTGCACATCGCCCCCTCGACGCGAAACATGGCCTTCGTAGGATCCTGCTGCCGAGTGTCACCGACCCACGTGAGGATCGTATTGGCCGCCAGGCGGATGGGGTTGGCGACGTTCTGCGCGTACGCCATCGTCAGGCCCCCCGCGCCGAGCAGGACCATCGCGCCGTTGAGCGGCGGCACGAAAATCTCGTCGTCGATGTAGTAGCGCTTGCCCGGCAGGAACAGCGGCTTGTAGTTCGTCACCGCGTTGGCAAAGTAATGATTCAGAATGGCCGTGTTGGCCGTGGCCGCCCCGGCGCTGTTCGGCACGAGGCCCAGATCCACCTCGCCATTGACCACATGGGCGTCGTCGCCGGCGGGGACGCCCCCCGCCCCCATCCACCCCGCGAACGTGTAGAAATCCGACTGATCCGGGTCGGCCGCATCGAGCATCTTGTGGTGGTAGGCGATCCAGACGTCGCCCATGTCGTCGTCGTACAGCGTGACAAACGCCACGTCGCCGGCGAAAAAGAGATCGCGCAATCCGTCGGTGCGCACGCGCGCGCCCAGGGAGATCAAGTCGATGCCCGTGGGCGTACGGTTGGACCCATCGTGCGTCCCAAGGACGCCGTTCAAGAACGCGCGCCGGCTGGTAGCGCCCGCCCCCCACGCCCCGGCGGCGTGATTCCATACGTTCGCGGCAAAGCCGTCTTTGTGGCCCGCTGCCGGGTTGCCCGCTTGGAACGTCTGCGCATGGACCGGATCGTTCGTAATATCGCCGCGCAGCGTGAGCGCTAAAAGATTATAAGTGGAACCGCCGCTGTTGCTGTCGTACACGCCCAGCAGATGCATGGGCGCGGTATTGTTCACGGGCTTCGCCACTGCCAGCGCGGTCAGCGGCGTCGCCGTGGGGCCGCTGCTGGCGCGCGTGAAGTATTGCGAGCCGCTGAGCGTCGTGGCCCTGCTGCCGTCGATGGGCCCGGCGGCGTTCCCGACCGTCGGCGACCCGGTGGCCGTCAGGTCGTAGCCGTTCGACGTGCGATCGGTCCCGCCACCAAACGGGTAGAACGCCACGACCTTCGGGGAATACGCGGCGTGGGCGCCGAAGGGGTCGGCGTCCCCGGGGAAGGTTTCCACGCTGAGGCTGCCGGCCCAGATACGCAGCGTCTGCGTGCCGCTGTCGTCTGGTGAGAACTTGACCGCCAACAGCCTCGTGTCCGGGTCGTACTCGATGAAGTCCGCCGGCAACTGGTTGTTGCTGCCGTCGGTGACGCGGATGTCGCCGCCGTCATCCTGCACTTGGGCGTGCCACGTCGTCGAAAGCTGGTGGAGGCTGATGATGTACGTGAACTCCGTCAGCGGGTCCGGGGATTGGTCAGCGTCAGTTCATCGTAACCGGCCCAGCCGTCGGGAAATGCCAAGATCTAGCCTCCTTCCAGAGCCAACAGGTCCGTCCGCTGCCCGCCCTTGCCCCCACAATCGATTCTAACCGGCGGATCGACTGTCGCAACTTTTTGGCATTTTCCGGGGCGAATTCTGGGGCGAACGTTCCAGATTCGCTCCGCCCTTGGGGTGTTTGCCCCTCGGCGTGCGCTCGGGAATGAGACGCTCCCCCAGGTCGGCGCTGCGCTCTGCCCTGAGGGATCGTCTTGCCGACCCTTCGGGCCTGAAGTCGAACGGCGTTCTCATCGCGACGGGCGCTACGGACGCGTTGCCCGTGGGATGTGCCGGAGGGGAAGAAGCTTCAGGCCGGCGTGGAACGCGGCTGCGGCGCGGCCCGGAGGCGGCTGCGGGGTTGGGATTCGCTCGGCGCGACGAGCCGGGCACTCACGTGGCCCTGGCGGCATGCCCGTGGCGCCCGGCGATCCCCCGACTCCTTGCTGTGAAACCCGCTCGTGCTCGAGAGAGGCGGTGAGTGCGGCGCCCAGGCTGCCCCTGCCGGCTGCACGCCTGCGGCGCTCACGATTTGCCCCAAAGCGCCGCCCAGCGGATTTATTTCTGCCGAATGGGTCAGAAAATGGCTCCGTAGCGGCGCGGAAATCGCTACACTGGACGGGATGAACCAGTACACGCTCGTCAATCTCAGCGGTCGCTCGATCCCTCCGAAGTCCCGGATCACCATCGACGGCGAACCCAAACCGGGAGATGTCCTGGTCATCGAACATTACAGCGAGCGAACCGGCGTCGCCGTTTGGCGAACGGAAGCCGAATTCAACGCCCAGCTCGATGCGCCGGCAACTTCGGAGCGGCCCGCTTGGGCGCCGCCTTTGAAGCCCAGGATGCCGTATACGTAATCGGCTGTTCCGCGTTTGGGCTCGTTGGATTGCGGAGCGCGGGCCGAAGACGCCTTGGCAGTGAACAACGCTCGCTTTGCCGCTCAGCCGGCGATGGGCGCGAGCGGCCAGCATGTGGGCAAAGGGCCAGAGATTTCTGCATGCTAGCGGCCGCGCCCGCCTGGAGATGCCGTACAATGCGTTTATGGACAAACGAATCAGAATTATCGACCCCACGGAAGCAGAAATTGCCGCGGCATGCGCGGTGCTGCGTCGATCGTGGTCTCCGCTGGAACACTACCGACGATCCATCGCGATGGCCGGCGATTCGCACACGGCGAGGGCACAGCTCTCGAAGCGCCGCTGGTATCAGCCCGTCGCGTTTGCGCCACCGACGGATTGAGGGCTCCTCGGGACCGCGTTGATCAAGCTCGACGCAACGGGTTTGCGGTTGCCGCGTTGGTCGATCGGACGGACGCCCGCGCCGCGGCGCAGTCGCCGTGACCGGGGGCCGGCGGTCATGCTCTGAGCTCGCCTCGGCGGCGTGCGGGGGGCGTCCGCGCCTGTCAGGATCACGGGTTCTCACCCCTGCGAGATACGCTGATGACTCGAGTTACGCCGTACGCTTACGTGCCCCCCAGCGACTACGATGCGTACCGCGAGCTTTGCGACGGGCACATCACCTTGCCCGCCACTCACACCGGATACTTGCAGCAGATCTACGACCACTGCGCCGGCATCAGAGTCATGGGCAGCGAACCCGTGGAGGTTCGATGCAAACCGTTGGAGATCGCGCTCTGGTGCCGCAAGCATATCTGCCTGCCGAACAGTGCGAACATCAGCCGCTACGCCGTGGAGCGATACGAGCAAGAGTGGCAATGAGCGATCGGGTGGCTCGGACTTCTGGCGTGAGTTACATAAAGCCGCTTGGCTTCGCCTGCGGGCGAATCAGTCGCTCGAGTTCTTTGGGCGTAAGCGGAATGGCGACCTTGGCACTGCCGCGCAGGATCGCGATGCTTCCCGCGGCGTGGGGTTCGATGGCCACGATCTCACTGAGATCGACGTACGTATCCCCCTGGGGGCCTTCGAAGTGATGCATGCGCCGACTTCCCTGTTTGAGCGTTTGACGGGCGGGCCGCCGCGCGCGGGAGGGTCCTCGTGGAACGATGCGCGTGGCGGTGCGACGCACTACGCCTGTTTTGTCGCCCGCGTCAGTTTGAGCTTGGGCGTTTTCAGGCCCGCGAGATATTCGACGTGCTCGGCGATGCGCCACACGGGCAAGCTGGATGCACGGGCGATTTCGCCAATCGTGGCGCTGCCGAGCCGTTCGATGACCATGTTGATGTCATGGGAATCGCGTTGCTTTTTGGCGGCGCCGTTGCGAAGCTTCGTCTGTGCGAAGGACTTCACGGGCTCGACGATGTCATGGGCGGTGAGGTACATGGCCTTGGCTCCTGGTAGGGTGATCGCCTGATTGTAGCCGTCCCTGCCCCGGCCGGTCGAACTGTTTGGCAGAGTTGGCTGGATTCTCCATTCTTTTTCAACCTCTTGCCGTCGAGCTTGCCGCGAAATTCCCCAGTGGCCGCAGTTCGCCCTCCGCTGGGGCGGCGTCCAATGCGGCACGACCCTGGAACGATCCCATGGCGCACATCATCAGCCTTTCCGTCGAGCAGGAGATGGAGTTCTTGCTGGGCTGGGCGACGCAGACCATCGCCTTCTGCTTGTCGCTGAGACCCGAATGCGGCGCGATCGCCGAGTACGAGACGCTGCAGAAGCCGGACACGAGTCGGGCCAATGCCATCGCGCTGGAATTGTGGCGGGATGCCCTGGCCCAATGCGGCGAATCGATTGGTGAAGGGGCGGGCGAAAATTACTTGCTGAATGTATTCACCTGGTGCGAGCGGAATCTCAGCACTCCGTAAGTTGGTTCTCATGCCGGCGTCGCAGAAAACTCCGCAGGTTGGGTGCGGCGCTCCGGCCAGACAACCGATCCGCTCTCCCAGGGCGGCGTGCGCTCGGCCCTGGGCTGGCCTGTCGCCGACCCCGTCAAAAATCGAGTTCGCGCGTTTCTGTTCGTTCGTGCTGCAGGACGCGGACGTACTCGGCGCCGAAGAGGACGACGAGCATGGCGTAGTAGGCCCAGAGCATGATCGCCAGGAACGAACCGATGATGCCGTAGGCCGTGGGGTAGTTGAGTCGCAAGAGATAGAGCGAAAGGAGCTGCCGGCCGATTTCCCACAACGGACTGGCGACGAGGCCGGCGGCGAGGGCGTGGCGCCAGTGGACGCGCGCCTTGGGGACGTATCTGTACACGGTCGTCAGCGCAGCGTAGTTGAGAGCGATGTTGAACGTGATGCCCGTGGCCCACGCGAACCACGGCTCGGCCGAGAGGGACGCGACGACCGAGACGATCATCGCCGCCACGAGAAAGGCGCCGACGCCCATGAGCATCACCAACGCCTTGAACCGCGTGATGACCAGTCGCAGGCCCCACTGCAGCCAGGTCTTCGTTGGGGCTCCGTCGATGCGCCAGATGCGATCGAACGCGTAATCGACCTGGGCGAAGATCGCCACCGCAGTCGCCACGAGGACGAGAAAGCCGATCGCCCCGCTGGTGGAAGCGTTCGTCGAAACGGCTTCCAAGGCGAGCTTCACCTGCTCGGCCAGATCGGGCGACATGTACTGGCCGATGGCGTCGAACACCTCTTGCCGGGCGTTCTGGCCCCAGACGGTGCCGCGCAGAACGAATCCGACGCCAGCCACCAAAACCAACATCAGCGGGAAGAACGAGAGCGCCACGTAGTAGGCGATGCCCGCGGCCACGAGCGAATCGTCGTGCTGGCTGAATCCCAGGTAGGCCCGGTAGAGTCGACCGGCGAAATGTGCCAACGGGCGTTTCATGCGTCAGTCACTCAGGGGCGGGTTGCGTCGCGATCTCTCTCAAGAGGGACGCAGATTCCCTTGCTTACGCTGCGGGTTAGTTTTGCCGATGCGGGCCGCCGGATGCCACTCGTGCAATGGCATGCGATGTGCACCATGGTGATTTTGACAAAGCTGATTCGTCCATGGACGATACGCGTCTGGCGGGGAACGTCAATGGCCGCTGCTGCGGGGAGTTGAATGGTGCGAACCGACAGCTATGGAACAGTTCCGACTCATCTTTGGCGACTCTCCGATCGTGGCCGCGGCCGTTCACGCCGGCCACACGGTTCGTTCGGAGGTTGCCGAGCTGCTTGCCATGGATAAGGACGCGCGATTGCGGGAGGAAGACCCTTACACCGATCGTCTCACGCGCGTTGCATCGACGCGGCTGATTGGCTGCAAATCCCGATTCGAGCTCGATCTGAACCGTCCGCGCGAGAAGGCCGTGTACGTCGAACCGGCGGACGCCTGGGGTCTGCAGGTGTGGCGCCGTCCCCCGTCGCAGGCGGCAATCGAACGGTCGCTCGAGCTCTACGACGCGTTCTACGCGACCGTGCATGGTGCGTTGACGCACTTAATCAAGCGACACGAGCGCGTCGTCGTGCTCGATCTTCATTCGTACAATCACCGTCGTGCGGGTGCGGAGGGGCCGGCGGATGCTCCCGCGGCGAATCCCGAAATCAATGTGGGGACGGGCAGCGTCAATCGTGAGATCTGGGGACCGCTTGTCGACCGGTTGATCGAGGACCTGCGGCATGCCCGCGCGGACGGACACAATCTCGACGTTCGGGAGAATGTGAAATTCCGCGGCGGCCACTTTCCGCAGTGGGTCAATTCCAGTTTTCCCGGGACGGCGTGCGCGATCGCCGTCGAGTTCAAGAAAACGTTCATGGACGAATGGACCGGCGCGTTGAATCAACGTGTTCTTGAGGGTCTAGAGAACGCGCTGGCGTCGATGTTGCCGGGACTTCGAGCGTCGCTGGACGAACTGACCGCCTTGCGAGCGTTCACGCGGTAACGTCATCCTCAAATCCTGTATGCCAAAGTTAGATTCCCACGAGATCGACGTAGCTTTCGACGCCGTGACGGCCATTGTGGTCGATCGCCTCAGACGCAATGAACGAATTCGCCGCAATCTCCCCGGCGACGGTCGCGTGCGCATCGACCGTCAACTGCCGTTCTTATGCGTCTATCGCTTGCCGCCGATTGGCTCCGACGCGGGAACTCTGAATCTGGCGACCACCGAGGCGGCCTACCTGTTCGCGCCGGGCGGCGCGACGCATGAGGCGGGAGTTCTCCGGCTGGTTGGCGACATTGCCGCCACGATGCACGAACACTTCGGCGCCTTCCTGCTCATCGAAATCTGGTCCGACGACGATCGCGCGGCCGACGCGGCGCCCCGCTATGCGATGCGCCCCGGATTCCGCATGATCACGGCGCATGGCCAGGAGCTTCAGCCTACGCTGGCCGCGCTGAAAGACGCTCTGGGCCAAGTGAAGTCTCAGGGCTGGCCGGCTGACGTGGCGTTGGTTGAGAGCCAGGAGCCGGCTCCGCCCGGCCAGGCGCCGCTGAGCTCGCTGATGGACGAGCCTGACTGCTATGCGATCGGCATTGCCGTGCGGCCCGTGTATCGCGATCTCCACACCGGCGCGGTGTTTCCGCGCGTGCTGCAGTCGTTGCGGCGGCAACTGGCGATGGCTCTCCGGCAGGGCATCTTCGCGTTTACGGGACTGTTCGTCGACGCCACGCGTCATTCCCCGGCACACTACCAGGCGCTGGGGCCTTCGTCGCTCGTGAAGGCGGCCCGACTGGCGGATCAACAGCTCAGCGAGGTTTCGCAGTCGTTCGACTTTGTGCTGCAAACGGCGCCGCTCAACACGGCGATGGCATGGGAAGAATTTGCGGAAAGCGGCTTTTCCAGCACGCCCAAGTTGTACTACCGGCCGCTGCCCTACGATCCCGCGGAGCTCAAGCGGCGACTGTTCGAAATTCCGATGGATCGCATCGAGGACGTGACGCTCATCGAGCTATTCGAACAACAGCAGGACCACCTCGATCGGCAACTCACGGCGCTGAAAAACATCGACACGAAGAGTTTCTTTTACGATAGCGTGCAGTTGTATGGAATCCCCGACGCGGAGCTGCTGCACTTAGCGCGGAGCGTCCTATCACGCGCGGCGCATTGCGCTGGCCGCGGCAAAGCGACTCCCGAATCGATCGGCGCCGCGGAGATCGTCGCCGCCGCGCGCGACCAGATTGATGCGTATCGACAGGTGTCGCCAGCGTTTGTGGCTGCGGTCGAGCTGCGCAACGACCTTGCCTCGGGACTGATGGTCGCCAAAGACCGCTTGCTGGTTTCCCAGACGGCGACCGTGTCGCGGGAAACTCTTGAGGCGCTGCTGCACCATGAGGTCGGCACGCATTTGCTGACCTTTGTCAACGGCAAGCAGCAGCCCTTCCAGCAACTGTACGCCGGGCTTGCCGGGTATGAGGAGCTGCAGGAAGGCCTCGCGGTGTTGGCCGAGTTTCTTGCCGGCGGGCTCACGGCGGCGCGCCTGCGCACGCTCGCCTGCCGGGTCTTGGCGGTCCAGGCGTTGGTCGACGGCGAGTCGTTTCTTAACACCTTCCGCTTGCTTCACGACGAGCATCACCAGCCGGCGCGAAGCGCGTTCATGACGACGTTGCGCGTCTTTCGCGGCGGCGGACTCACGAAAGATGCGATTTATCTTCGCGGACTTCGAGAATTGGCGGCTTACCTCCGCAAGGGGCACGACCTCGAGCCCCTCTACGTCGGCAAGATTGCTTTGGCGCACGTCCCATTGGTCCAGGAATTGCGGCGGCGAGGTATCGTGTACCCGCCGGCCGTGCTCCCGCAACCGTTGGACGATGCGGACGCCGTCCTGCGGCTGCAGCGGTTTCGCGACCACTCTTTGCTCGAACTAGTCACCGAGGCCCCATGAAAATCGGATTTGTCGTCAACGACGTAGCCACCGAGCAGCCCGGTTATACCACGACGCGGCTGGCCATGACGGCGACGCGGCTGGGCCACGAGGCGTGGATCCTGGGCGTGGCGGACTTTGTTTATGCGGCCGATGGCTCGATCCGCGCTTATGCACGAAGCGTCTCAAACGCGGAACACGACTCGCTCGAGTCGTACCTGGGCGAACTTCAGGGCGACAACGCCCGCGTGGAAACGATCGACGCGGGGGCGCTCGATGCGTTGATGCTCCGCAATGACCCCTCGGAAGACCAGGCCGATCGGGCGTGGGCGCAAACGCCCGGCATCCTCTTTGGGCAACTTGCGATGCGCCACGGCACGATCGTGCTCAACGACCCGGTGAACCTGGCCAACGCGATCAATAAGACCTACTTTCAGCACTTCCCCGAGCAGGTGCGTCCGCGCACGTGCATCAGCCACAACGCAGAGGACATTAAGAGCTTCGTCGAGGCCGAGAACGGTCAGGCGGTGATCAAGCCCCTGCAGGGCTCGGGCGGGGCGAGCGTCTTTCTCATACGCGGCGACGATGCGGCAACGAACCTGAACCAGATGATCGAGGCGGTGCTTCGCGACGGCTACTGCATCGCCCAGGAGTATTTGCCGGAAGCCAAGGACGGCGATGTGCGCCTGTTCGTGATGAACGGCCGACCGCTGCGCAAGGAGGGCAAGTACGCGGCATTCCGTCGCGTTAACAAGACCGGCGACATGCGCAGCAACATGCACTCCGGCGGCGAAGCGGAGGGCGTCGAGATCGATCGCCGGGCGCTGCGGCTCGTCGAGCTGGTGCGACCCAAGCTGGTCGCCGACGGGATGTTCCTCGTAGGGCTCGACATCGTGGGCGATAAGCTCATGGAGATCAACGTGTTTACGCCCGGAGGGCTCGGCAGCGCCGAGGCCGCCACGGGCATCGACTTTGCCGAAGTTGTCATTCACGACCTGGAACGGAAGGTGCGCTGCCGCAAACACTACGGGGCGACGCTCTCGAACGTGCAGCTTGCGACGCTTTAAGCGGCGTCGCCTGGCGGCGATTTCCTCTTGCGAAGCGCCGGCCCGGCCAGCATGCCCACTCCGGCAGCCAAGCCGGCGGAGGATCCAAGAGTCCAGTTTCGCGCAGACGCGGAATAGTTCTCCGCCCAACGGAGAAACATCTCCGCTCGCCCCCGGTCAAAACTCGCGTCCGAGCGATACCCGGCGGCGGATTGCCGGTACATCCCCCCCACCATGAATCCGAGGAAGGCGCCCAAGATCAGGACGGTCGCCAGAATGTTCTTCCACATGGTTCGCACAACTCCCGATTGAGCACGTGAAACAGCGTTTGTACGACGCGAGCCGACAACCATAAGTTCCTTGAGCATCATCATTTTGACGGCCCGACGGAACAATGCCATCCCTGGCATCGGTGATTTGTCGGGTCCGGAGCAACCACTGCCGGCGTGAGCAACGCATCAGGCCGTCCTCGTCAGCAACCCCTCGCGCGCCGAGACGAGTTGGGGGGCAACGTGTACAATCTGTCGTCCCTGGCTGGCGCGCGAGCACAGCCAATAGCGACAGCCATCGAGGAACGTGAGAATGGAATACCGACAACTGGGCCGCTCCGGCTTCATGGTTCCCGCGCTGACTTTCGGCACCGGCACATTCGGCGGCGGCACCGAGCTGTTCAAAGCGTGGGGCGCCACCGACGTGGCCGAGGCCACGCGGCTGGTCGATATTTGCCTCGAAGCGGGGCTCACGATGTTCGACTCGGCGGATATCTACTCCAAGGGCATGGCGGAGGAGATTTTGGGGCAGGCCATCAAGGGCCGGCGCGATCAGGTGCTCATCTCCACTAAGGCCACGTTTCGCAGCGGCAGCGGACCCAACGACGTGGGCTCGTCGCGCTGGCACATCACGCAGGCGGTCGAGGGGTCGCTCAAGCGACTGGGGACGGATTACATCGATCTGTTCCAACTGCATGGGTTCGATGCGAAGACGCCGATCGAAGAAGCGGTGGGCGCGCTCGACGATCTTGTTCGCGCGGGCAAGCTACGCTACGTCGGTTGTTCGAACTTTTCCGGCTGGCATCTGATGAAGTCGCTCGCCGTGGCCGACCGCTACGGCCTCAACCGCTACGTGGCGCATCAGGCGTACTACTCGCTTGTCGGCCGCGACTACGAGTGGGAGCTGATGCCTTTAGGGCTGGCCGAAGGCGTGGGCGCGGTCGTGTGGAGCCCGCTGGGCTGGGGCCGGCTGACGGGCAAAATTCGCCGCGGCCAACCGCTGCCGGAGAGGAGCCGGCGGCAGAGCTCGCAGGCGAACGAAGTCGGTCCGCCGGCGGACGACGAGTTGGTGTTCCGCGTCGTCGATGCGCTCGATGCCGTGGCGGCCGAAACCGGTAAGACCGTGCCACAGGTCGCACTCAACTGGCTGCTGCGACGGCCGAGCGTGTCGACGGTGATCATCGGGGCGCGAAACGAGGAGCAGCTCCGTCAGAACCTGGGCGCCGTCGGGTGGGAGCTGACGCCGCAGCAGATCGCCCAACTCGACGCCGCCAGCGACGTGACGCCGGCTTATCCCTACTGGCATCAGCGGTTGTTCGAGGAGCGCAATCCGAAGCCGGTGTGACGAGTGAGCAATGCGGCTTAAGACCTACCGGCCTCGCCCTGTTGCTATCGGCCCCCGTAGGGCCAAGTCGTGTAGCCAGGAGCGCAAGCTCCTGGTGAGCTGGGACG
>CAYSFP010000130.1:0-13027 GCA_964430075.1 uncultured Planctomycetaceae bacterium
TCACCTGCACCGGACCGGTCAACTTGGCCGCCTGCTTCGTCGTCGGGCCGGCGGGTACGGACGTGCCGTCGCCGAGGAGAATCCACTGCGGAGTCGCATTGACGTCGGTCAGGAAGTTGCCCTTGGCCGTGCTGACTTCCCAGAATGCGCCGCCGCCGTCCTCGAACACGAGAAACTCGACGTCGTACTTGCCCGGAGCGAGGTTGATCACGCCCTGAGTGTTGCTGTCAGCCGTGGCCGGCAGGAACGCGAGGGTGCCGTCCTCGTCAAAAATGCCAGTCCGGGCCGCGGTGAACTTGTGCTGCACGATCGGATCGCCGGGGGTCGCCTGCGACAGGATGCGCATGGCGAAGCCGTCGTCGCTGCGGACGTTGAAGGTGTACTCGCCGCCGGCGCCGGCAGGCACTTCAAACGTACCCTTGACCACCTCTTGGAAGTTATTGTCGTCCACGCCGGCGACGTTCGAGGGGAACGGCACCTGCGGCCCGGCTATTGAACCTTGATTGGAACCGACATCGTCCGGATCGTGAATATCGAAACGCGCGGCCGTCCCAGTCACCTGCGTGCCGGCCCCCGACAGGACCTTATCGATGGCAACCTGCACATTGCCGGACGCACCGTTGTCGAGGAAGTCCACGACGCCAAAGGCCGTGGCCGTGCCATCGGGGCCAGGCAGCCGGGCCAGCGGCGCGGGGAAGAGGCGCGGCAGACCCGGATCGGGTCGGTCGATGGGGAAACCCGTCGGCTCGGTCGCGGCATTCAAGCGCCATTCGATGATGAAGCCCATCGTCGCCGCGGCCGATTCGTCCGTCGAATCGAGGTCCGGCACCGGCTGGTCGAGACCAAACCCGCTCTTGTTGTCATTCCAAAGTCCCAGCGCGTCGCCGTTGAGATGGACCGCATCCTCGCCGGTGGAGTCGTTCGGCTCGCCGGCGTTCCAATTCTGGTAGGTAAACGGCTCGCCGGTGACCCAGGCCCAACCTTGGGTGAAAGGATCAAACTGGAACAGCGACTCGGTCGCGCCGGGGGCCACGCCGACGCGGTCGGTCAAGCCAATCCACCGCGTGCCGGTGGTATTCGCTCTGATATGTGCCTGCTCGGCGGCGCTCGTTATCGCAACGAGGTTGCCGACGACGCTGCCGCCCGTCGGATCCGGCCGGGTGGCGGCAAATTCGAGCGCCTGCAGGAACGAGAACGGCGTGTTCACCTGCTCGTAGATGTTCCATGTGTTGCCATCGCCAAACTGGCCGGTGAACACGTTGCCGGCTAAAGCCGGACTGGCGGGCCCGAGCGTGGCCACGCCAATCGCCGCGGCCGTGGCGAGCTTTTCCAGCTTACGTTTTGCGGCAGCAGCATACTTAGCGGCCCGCTTCCCCAATCGATTCGACGACATTCCAGTTTCTCCTGAAGTTGCAACGACGGCGCGTGACAATCCCGCCCACATCACGTCGCGACATGAAAAGACACGGACATCACAAGATCGCAATCTCAATCAACGTCTTGAGTCACCCGTTCAATTGCCGCCTGCGCGACGACGGCTGCCCCGTCGTCGCCGCATCAGGATGAGCGATTGATCGTGCGCAGCAGGCAAGTGCGGAAACGAACCGACTGCAAGCAGCGCATAGACCATGAGTACCGTCGACGGCGTCGCATACACGATGGGAAGAAACGAATAGCGCCTAGCCACGCCACCACGGCATCCGCGCATATTACACGCGCAGAATGCGTGGCGAGGCTCGCTTCGTACCACCCGTACACCCGCCGCCGTCCGACTCACGTCAGGGAGCCGTGACGCAGATCCACCACCCTCTAAGGACCAGGCCGATGAAAAGACAATGCCCGATCTCTGTCCGTTATACCGAACCGCGAAGAAAAGTTGCGAAGCTGTAGCAGCTCCGGATGCAGCTTGTTCTCGCGAAGAGGAAAATAATCTGGCGTCGCGAAGATTGCAAGTGTTTTTCTCGTTCTATTTGCCGAAATGCGCATACTACGATTTGCTGGTTAATGCAGCACACCAACCGTGCAAATTTGATCCTGATTTCCGCAAGCGGAGACGGTCACATGCCAACTGAGGGAATGCGATGCGAGTCGTGGGGCGAGTGATGCGCAACGCCCTGCGGCGGTGCGGGCGCGGTCTGGGGCGGCGCTTCAGCGCCTTGGGATGCGCGAACGACGCGGCAATTCCCTAGCCGTTTGTAGGGAGTTTGCAATGTGTTGCCGCGCACCACGACAATCATGGGCCGTCACGCTTCTCGATTTTCTCGGATCGGCGAGAGACTCCGCCGGCGGCGCGGGTCGCGGACGCAGTGCGCGCCGAAATCAGCGGCGGCAACTACAATGGATGCGAGGACGCTCATGAGTCGACAACGCTCGTGCTGGAGAAAAAAAGTGCTTAATGCCACGCGTGCCGGCTCGCGACTGGCCAGCCGTGTTTTGGGACTGGCACTCACGATCGTCCCGGCAGCGGCGCACGCGGCAATTGCCACAGGCGACGTTCTCGTCGCCGACTTTGGAAGCGACGCGATCATTCGCGTGGATCCCTTTACGGGCGACCGCACGCTGGTCAGCGGCGCGGGCGTCGGCGCGGGCGTGGGCCTGTCGCAGCCGCGCGGCATTGCGGTCGATCCATCCGGGCAAATCTATGTGTCCGACGCCACGCTGCAAGCCGTCCTGAGGATCGACCCCACGACCGGCAATCGCACGATCGTGTCGAGCGCGGGCATCGGAGCGGGACCGACTTTCGTCGCGCCGCTTGGCCTGGCCGACGACGGCGCCGGTGGGTTGCTTGTGGCCGATCTCTCGCTCGACGCAGTGTTTCGCGTCGACAAACTTACGGGCGAGCGAACAATCGTCACCGACGCGATGCGCGGCAGCGGCCCCCTGCTGGGCAATCCCACGGTCGTCGGCCTTGCGCCGGACGGACGCGTCCTGGTGGGCGATCAGGCCATCGACGCGATCCTGGCGGTCGACCTCGGCAGCGGCGACCGCGTGGCCATCTCCGGCGCCGGCGTCGGCAGCGGGCCTTCGTTTGCCAGCCCCGTGGGCCTCGCCTTCAGCGGCGGTGCAGCGCTGGTTGCGGATAATTCGCAGGCGATCCTCCGCGTCGACCTCGCCACGGGCGTTCGCACGACGTTTTCCGGCGCCGCGCGAGGAGCAGGGATCGCCTTCTCCGATATTCGCGGCGTGGCAGCGGCGCCTTCGGGCATCGTTTACGCCGTCGACGAGGATCTCGATGCCGTGCTGCGCATTGATGCCGGCGGCAATCGAAGCATCCTCTCCAGCGCCGGGGCCGGCGCGGGCGCCGGCGTTGCCTTCGTTACGCCGGAGGCGATCACAATCGTCGGGCCCATTGTTCCCGAGCCAGCGTCGTTGTCGCTGGCGGCAGCGTGCCTGTTGTGGACGCGGTTTCGCACTCGTCGGCGGGTCGCGTAACTGCCGCATGTGTGCCAGCGAAAAACCCCGGCGTCGGCTGACGACGCCGGGGCATGATCTTCAATCTCGGCGCCCCTCGGCAGGGCCATGCACGCGCTAAGTGCGCTTGCGACCAACTGCGGACATGGCAACCGCCGAGACCAGCGCCAAGCCGATGCTCGCCGGCTCGGGCACGGCTCCTGCGATCGCTGCGCCCGGCGTGGGAAAGTTATCCTTCCACTGCCGGAAGTCTTTGAAGTCGACGACTCCGTCGGCATTCAAATCGCCCTGGCTGCGCATCGTGGCGGACTGTTGGAAGCGGTTCTGGATGGCCGCAAAATCGGCCATGTCGACGTCGTCGTCGCCGTCCACGTCGCCGGGAGTGGGCACGCCCTCGGTCAGGTAGGCGACCGCGTTGCGAAACAGATTCTGACCGGCGGGCGCCAGGTCGATGATGCCCGAGATCGGGGTGGTGGTCGGCGCCACGGCGACGTCGTGCTCGCGGGAGCCGCTGAGGAAGATCATCCGCGTGTTGCTCACGGTGACCGGGCCGGTGTCCTTCGTAATCGTCGTCCCCGGCGCCCACTCGGCGATCACCAGGGTTCCGGCTTGCGACCCGCCGGGAGCGACCGTCGCCAGGAGCGTGCCGCCGGCGCCGTCGGCGTCGATCGGCATCGCCAGACCGTTCACCGAGATCCCTCGCTGGGGGATATTCACCAAGACAGAATTATTGATCACGACGGGCGCCGTGCTAAAGTCCTCCACCATGGCGTTGGCGCCGTCCAGCGCGATGCCCTGGAAGATGGGATGCGCCGGCTGAGCGGCCAGGAGCTTCACGGGAGCGTTCGTATCGGGAATCGTTTCATCGGCCATGAAACCCAGCCGGGAGTTTCGCACAATGTAGCCCGACATCAACATCATGGGCTTGTTGATCGTGTTATTCCACGCGAGGGCCTCATCGGCCGTCTGAAAGTACGTGCTATCGACGCTGCGGCTGACGATCACCGCGTCGACGCCCGGCGCATTGAGTTGTCCCAGCAGCGTCGCATTGTTATGAATGTCGTTGACGACCGTGAAGCGGGTTACGGTATGCCCTGCCGCGGCGAGAAGATTCGTGTAGCCGATATCCGGCGCCATCGTAAAGCCGAGATCGACCGCGGCCTGTGCCGGCGCGTTGTCGCCCGGGTGGAACGAAACCCAGGCGATGTTCGCCGCACTGGCGTGGCTGGCGCTTGCCAGCGCCGCGACCGTGGCTGTCAGCGTCAGCAGCGTACGGCGAAAATGGTCGCCGCGCGAATCCGATTCGCACGACGCCTCCTTTTTGCTTGCTGTGACTGCGTCGCCAGCCGTGCTGGCGACGGCAGCCGGTTTCCGCCGTGCCCGCAGGGCAGCCAGGCCGATCATCCCGCACAGTCCCAGGGCCAACCCGGCAGGTTCGGGAATCGCCGCGCTGTTGGCCACGGCCAGGGCCGCGTTGTCCTTCCAGAGTCGGAAGTCCTCGAGGTCGACGAAGCCGTCGCCCGAGAGATCGCCGAGCGTCCGCGAGGTGACGCTGGTCTGGAAATTGGTGCGGATGATGTTGAAGTCGGCAATGTTCACCAAGCCGTTGCCGTCGACGTCGCCGGCCGCCGACGACGCCGTGCCGCCCAGAATATTGATGATTTGATCAAGAATCTGGGCGCCGTTGTTGGTGATGGCAAAGACGTCGGTCTCGTCCGGATACTCGTGCAGTTGGAAGAAGACCCGGCGATTGGCGGTGACGCTCACGGTGCCCGCGGCGTCCGGATAGAGCGTCGTCCCCGCAGGGATGTCGACGATGCCCGGCGTTTGCACGGGGCCTGCCGGCTCGGGAATCGTCATCGTGGCGACCATCGTGGCGCCGGGCGGAATCTCCAGCGAGTTGATGTAGTCCATCGTCTGATTCGGCGGATACACGTTCGTCGTCCGGCCGGTGACAAAGGGGTGACTGGGATTCGTATAGGCGTCGAAATTCGTTGGCGTGGGCGAACCGCTCACGACGCCCGTGGCGTTGATCCACCCCCAACGATTATTCGCGGGCGTCGTGGTATCGCCGCCGCGCACCATCGCCGAGTTCAAGATCATGATGGGGATGTTGAGCGTGTTCCACTGCGCCGGCTCGGCGCCGTCGTCGTAATTGCCGCTGTTGGCCGTGCGACCGAACAGGATCATGTCGACGCCGACCAGCTCCGCAGCGGTCGGCGGCCCGTTGAAGAACCCGTTGGTCTGGTACGATCCTTCGTTCACGACTGTGTGCCCCAGATTCTTAAGAATCTGAACGAACTCCACGTCCCGCGCGAGGCCCGGGTCGCCGCCCACATACAAAATGTCGGCCGCACCGGCCGGGCGAGCGGCCGCCGCCGCAACAACCGCCAGCAGCACGATCGCCAAGGCTTTTCCGCCGCGCCGCACACCGGAAACGATCATCGTGGCACTCCGTTCAGGCTGGGGGGATTGCACATTCGGCTCCTGCTGGCGCCGCTTGGGACGGCGGCAAAACGCCAGTCCCGCAAGTGCTGACAACAGGAGTGCCGAAGGTTCGGGCACGGCGGCTGTCGCTCCGCTTGCCCCGGACTGGCCGAGGGAACGCTGCCAGATCAAGAAGTCGTTGCCATCGCTGTCGCCGTCGTTATCGGCGTCGCCATTGGCGTTCGTGCCGAAGGCGTTGCGCCACACGGCGAGGTCTGCAGCATTGACCGTGCCATTGTTGTCGAAGTCGGCTGGGAGGCCCCCGCCGCCGCCCGCAAAGATGACGACGCCCTCGACGGAATCAGGGGCGTCGAGCAGCAGGAATTCAAACGACAGATCTTGCATGCCGGCTGGATTGAACAGTGTGCCGAGGTTACGCGTCGAGTTGGCCGCCACGGCAAGCGAGCCCGACGTGATGAGCTCGGATAAGGCATTGGCCGTCGGCGCCGCTTCGACCGCATTGGGCACGCCTTGGTCCGCCAGGCTATTCCACTGACCATTTGCGGGCCGCAGAGCACCGGACTGCGACAGAATCGAATACCCCTCGATCGACACATTGAACGGCGAATCGTTTTTGAGCACCGCAGCACCCGTTGCTGCGTCGATCGTCACCACCAAGTTGTTCTGTACCTTCGTTCCCACGTATTCCACCAGGCCGGTGCGCAGACCGGTCGGCGTCGTGTACTGGAACGAGACGTCGTCCGATTCCGACATGAACGATGTGTAGATCGGCGTGTAGGGAGTGCCGAGCGCCCTGGACGAACCATTCGCAAAATTCGTCGTGCCCGCGGTGTTCTTAAGCTCCGAGAGCGAGCCGGTCGTGGCAGGCGTCTCCTGCCAACCAGCCACGGCCTGATCTTGCAGGCTGTTCCAATTGGCGCCGGCTAGGCCGCCGTTCGACGAAAAGATCGAGTAGCCGTCGATGGCCACGTCCGCGGCCGCCGAGCTTCCCGTATTGCGAATACTCAAAGCGCCGGTCTGGCGGTTCACTTGCAGCGTCAGCAATTGCTCGACGGCGAGCTGAAGTTGCTGGCCGTTGCCGCCCGCGACTTTGCGAGTCACGTACGCCTGCCCCGCCGGGAGCGCGGGTGCGGCCGATGCATCGATGCTATCGAACGTGCCGGCGATGCTCGTGGCGGTGAGCAAATCCCAGGTGTTGCCGAGCGTCGGCGTGACGCCCGTGAAGGTGGGCCGCAGGAGGCCCGCGACGCTGGCAGTCGACGTGGCCTTCAAGGGCGAGTGAGTCGCGGCGCGAATGTCGGCGTAAAGCTCATGCGTCACGGGGAGCGACAGGGTGTCGTTGACGGTGAAGTTGACGTTCGGGCCGATGATCTGGGTGCGACGCAAGAGCGTCGAGGGGCCGTTGCTGGTCACGGTCGCGGTGAGCCCCGAGGCGTCCCCAGCGATGATTGCGCTGGTATTGGCGCCGCCGACGCCTCCGGAGTTGAGCAGGCCGGCGGTGAACGTGCCGCCGCCGTTGACGGTCAGCGTGCCGCGGCCGAGCTGGCCGATTTGGGCGTTGTTGGTCACCGTCACCGTGGCGCCGTTGGCCACCGTGGCCGTGCCGACGCCGGAAGCGGCGCGGCCGAGATAGATGCTTTCGGGATTGAACGTCCCGCCGTTCATGTTCAGCGTGCCCGTGCCGGCCCGGCCGATCGTGACGCCACGACCCACCGTGGCGGCGCCGCCGGCAGCGATGGTGATCGTGCCGGTCGAGTTCGCGACGACGCCGGCCTCGATCGTGCCGGGGGCGACAATCAACTGGCTCTGCGAGTTAAGGTACTCGCCAAATTGCACGTTCAGGTTGCCGCCGCTCTGAATGCTCAACGTGCCATTCATGTTGGCGGTGTTGCCCAAAATGACGCCGCCCGTGGTGGATCGCTGACCGCCGCTGGCCGGCGGGGGCGCCACGCTATCGTTGACGGCGGTATTGACGACTACGGTCGTATTGTTGTTGATCAGCGCCGTCTCGCCGAACTCCTGGAGCGGCTGGCCGAACGTTCCGTTGTCCCAGTTGGCGATCGTCGTCCAGTTTCCGTTGTTCGCGCCTTGCCAGGGCACGTTGCGCGGCGTGCCTTGCGCGTGCGCGAGCGACGCCGCGCCGAGCGTTGCGGCCCAAGCGAGGCCGACGCAAGAAAGTCGAGCACTGATTCGTGACACTGTCATTGCTTACTCCCGGTTGCAATGGACAAGAATGATTCGTTAAATCCGCACGTCGGCGGCGACTGCCGACGCGACGCCCCACAGAAGCGATGCGCAGATTCTGCGCCCAAAGGTGCGTATGCCCCAGAATCACCCACCGCGCATGAGCGTCCCGCCTGCACCAATCGGAGATAAGACCAAGCGAACAAGTCGCGACAAAAGCCGTAAAACGAGCGCAATCCCTACGGTCGGACAGCCGTCGATTCGACCGTCACAATGGGAATAATCCGCTCACTAATGCCCTACTTTACCAAAAAAGCAGCAGAGTAGGAGAAGATTTTGCGGAAGTTCCAAAAAAACGGTGTTGATCGAAGGACTTTTGGAGCGGATCGCCGGCGGCGGCGAGTCGACGGTCATGCTGGCAGAATCGTCGGCTAAAGGCCCGTCAGAACGGCCAGAATCGCGCGACAGAAGTCGGGCAGGTCATCAGGTTTGCGGCTGGATACAAACTGACGATCGACCACCGCCGGGCTGTCTTCCCAGAACGCCCCGGCGTTCACCAAATCGTCCTTAATCCCCGCCGAGCCGGTGACCCGGACGCCGCGGTAGACGCCCGCCGAGATCGGAATCCAACCGCCGTGGCAGATCGCCGCGACGAGTTTTCCCGCCGCATCGAAGTCGCAAACCAATTTCAGCACGGCCGGGTTGCGCCGCAGCTTGTCCGGCATGAAACCGCCGGGGATGATGAGGCCCGCAAAGTCCGCGGCCCGCGTCTCGGCAATCGCCGCGTCGGACTCGCAAGGATAGCCATGCTTGCCGGCATAGACCCGATGGGCTTCGGGGCCGGCCACGGTCACCTGGGCGCCCGCTTCCTGCATCCGGAGCTTCGGATACCACAATTCAAGGTCTTCGTACACGTCGCCCACGAACATCAGCAGGCGTTTGCCGGCAAGAGGTTGATCCATGATCTCTTCTCGCGAGTCGGGTCGTTTCACCATCGGCGCGGTCATCGCGACATTGTAGCGGCGACGCAGGGGATCGACGCTCAAATGGAATTGAGCCGCGCTCTCTTGCCCCGCGCCCGCCGCGACCGTTGGGCCAAATGCCGCGAAGTTGGGACGTTCGTGAGGCGCAGCGGCGCGGTATTATGGGCGGTTGGGAGAATGACTCATTATGCAACTCTGTCATCCACGCGCACGCGCGGCCTGTGTGCTGGCGGTCCTGATCGCGGCGGGGGGAATCCGACCTGCCGCCAGGCTCTCAGCCGGGGAAGCCGCCGACGCCGCCAGCCAGCGCGTCTCGTTCAACGAGCACATCCGCCCCATCTTCGCTAAGCACTGCATTGCCTGCCACGGCGGCGTGAAACAGCTCAGCGGGTTGTCATTCATCTACCGCGAACAGGCCCTGGCCGAGGCCGAGTCGGGATTGCGGGCGATCGTGCCGGGCAACGTCGCAGAGAGTTATCTCATCGAACGGGCGTCGGACTCGGATCCCGAGTTTCGCATGCCGCCGGCCGAGCACGGGCCGGCGCTTTCGTCCGAGGAGATCGAACTCCTGAAGCGGTGGATCGAGGCGGGCGCCGCATGGGAAGAGCACTGGGCCTTCGTGCCGCCGCGCGAATCGGCCCCGCCGGACGTCGAACGCACCGAATGGCCGCGGGACGTTCTCGACACGTACGTACTCGCCCGGATCGAAGCGGGGGGACTGACGCCGTCGCGGGAGACGAACCGTGCCGCCTGGCTGCGTCGCGCGACGCTCGACCTGACGGGCATGCCCCCCACGCCGGACGATTACGCCACATTCGCCGCCGACGCGACGCCGACCGCCTACGAGCGAGCCGTCGACCGCCTGCTCGCCTCCCCACGATTCGGCGAACGATGGGCCTCGATGTGGCTCGACCTGGCGCGGTATGCCGACACGCAGGGATTCGAAAAGGACGATCACCGCAACGCCTGGCCATACCGCGATTGGGTGATTCGCGCGCTCAACGATGACATGCCCTTCGATGAATTCACGGTGAAGCAGCTCGCTGGGGATTTGCTACCGGAGGCGACGGTCGGCGATCGCGTAGCCACGGCCTTTCACCGCAATACGCAGACCAATGCCGAAGGGGGCACGGATGACGAGGAATTCCGCACCGCGGCAGTGCTCGACCGAGTCGCCACGACGTGGGAGGCGTGGATGGGCTCGACGTTCCGCTGTGCCCAGTGCCACGATCATCCCTACGAGCCGATCCGCCATCGCGAGTATTACCAATTCGTGGCGCTGCTGAACACGAGCCGGGACGTCGACGTCGACGCCGATTTGCCGGTGCTGGCCGTGCCCAACGACTTGCAGAATTGGGCCGAGGCGAGCGAGTTAGACGCCCAAATCAGCGAGCTACGGCGAGCGCTGCACGCACGGGCCAGTGCGTTGGTCGAAGATGCGTCGCTATGGCGATCACTGACGCCGACGGCGGTAACTGCAACAGGGCAGACGAAGCTTGCCATCAAGGAAGTCGACGGCGTCGCCGAGGTGGTTGCCGACGGGGCCGTCTCGGCGAGAAGCACCTTCACGCTGCGATTTGCCATTCCAGCGGGCGTTTCCAAGATAGCTGCGGTACGAATTGATGCGCTGCCGGAGGACGCCGCAGCAGCGTTGAAGACCGCGGAGATGGGATTTGTCGTCACGCGGCTAAAAGCTCGGATTGTGTCGGACGACGGCAGCGAAGGCGACGAACTGAAATTGGCGGCCGCCTACGCCGACGAGCCCGAACCGGTGTTCGATCCCCAGGACAGTCTCCGCGACAACGACTACGGCTGGGGCGAGTACACGCGGCGATCGTACCCCCGGCACGCAGCGTTTGTGCTCGCGGAAGTGGCCAAAGCCAATGCCGGAGACCAGCTCGAACTGGCGCTCCAGTTCAATCAGACCGCCACGGGCGATATCGCACTGGCCATTGAGCGCGGGCGGTATTCGATCTCCACGAGCGACGAGTGGCAGACTCTGGAACGCGACGCCGAGACGGTGCGACTCAAACGCGAATTGGCCGAAGCTCATCAGCGGCGAAGCGAAATTCCATGTACGAACCTGCCCGTCATGGCCGAGCAGGCCGACGACTTTGCGCGTCAGACTTACACGTTCACCCGTGGCAATTGGCTCGACAAAGGCGAGCGAGTTCATGCCGGCGTGCCTGAGGCATTGCCCGACTTGCCCGGCGATGCTCGCGCTGATCGGCTAGCGATGGCGCGGTGGATCGTGGCGCCCGAGAATCCGCTGACCGGGCGGGTGCTGGTCAATCGACTTTGGCAGGAGCTCTTCGGCGTCGGGCTCGTGGAAACGACCGAGGATTTCGGCTCCAGCGGCACGCCGCCGTCGCATCCGGAGCTGCTCGACCATCTCGCACTCCGCCTGCAGAACGAATTCCAGTGGAGCATCAAGCAGTTCCTGCGGGCCATCGTTTTGTCCGCCACCTATCGCCAGAGCGGCGACGTGACGGCGGATGCCCTGGAGGCCGACCCGCGGAATCGCCTACTCGCCCGCGGCCCGCGGACGCGGCTGCCCGCCGAGATGGTGCGTGACCAGGCGCTGGCGCTCTCGGGCCGCTTCTCGCCGAAAATGTTCGGCCCGCCCGTGATGCCGCCGCAGCCGGACGGCGTGTGGCGCTCGGTGTACAACGGAGCCCAGTGGAAGGCCGCCGCAGGTGAAGATCGCTACCGCCGTGCGGTGTACACGTACTGGAAGCGCACGAGCGGTTACCCCAGCATGCTGACGTTCGACGCCCCCAGCCGGGATGTGTGCGTAGCGCGGCGAATCGCGACAAATACGCCGCTGCAGGCGCTGGCGGCCATGAACGATGAAGCGTACATCGAGCTGGCACAGGGATTTGCCCAGCGGATGGAATCGGCGGGCGACGAGGCCAACGCCCAAATCGCTGCGGGCTACCAGTGGGCGACGGGCCTGACATGCCCCGAAGCGAAACTCGCCCGCTTGGTTGAACTCTACGGAAAAGGCGCGGCAGCATTCGACGCTGCCCCTGACGCCGCTGGAAAACTTGCCCCTTCGCGCGAGCGCTACGCGCTGGTGATCGTCGCCAACGCGATCCTCAATCTCGACGAAGTGCTGACCAAGTGAGCCTCGGATGAATGCCCTGCAAAAACTTCAGCAGCACGCGCTTGAGCAAACGACGCGCCGGCATTTCCTCCAGGAATGCGGCGCCGGCATGGGGGCGCTGTGGTTGTCGCTCGCCGCCGGAGGGGGACCGCGTGCGTTTGCGTCGGGACCGACGGCGGCAGCCAGCTCCGCGCGGGCCAAGCGCGTCATCTATCTCCACATGGCGGGGTCGCCCAGCGTGCTGGAGCTGTTCGACTACAAGCCGGAACTCGCCGCCCTGGACGGCCAGGATTGCCCGCAGTCGTTCCTGGAGGGCAAACGCTTTGCGTTCATCCGCGGCGTGCCGAAGCTGTTGGGCCCGCAGTTTCCCTACGCCCAGCACGGCCAGAGCGGGGCCTGGATCTCGGACCGCCTGCCGCACTTCGCGAACCTGGCCGACAAAGTCTGCTTTGTGCACGGCATGCAGACCGACCAGTTCAACCACGGTCCCGCGCAGCTCATGGTGCATACGGGCAACCAGAACCTCGGCTACGCGTCGCTGGGTTCCTGGGTCACCTACGGCCTAGGCGCGGAGAATCAGAACCTGCCCGGATTCGTCGTGCTGCTCTCCGGCGGCCATTTTCCCGACGCGGGCAAGAGCGTGTGGGGCTCGGGCTTTCTACCGTCGGTCTACCAGGGCGTGCAGTGCCGCAGCGTGGGCGACCCCGTGCTGTTTCTCGCCAATCCGCCGGGGATCGACCGCTCGCTGCGCGGCGAAATCGTCGACGCCATCGCCGACATCGATCGGCTCACCCACAGCGAGACCGGCGATCCGGAGGCCCTCACCCGCGCCTCGCAGTACGAGCTCGCCTTCCGCATGCAAATGTCGGCGACCGACGCGATGAATCTCGCCGAC
>CAYSFP010000130.1:13037-17132 GCA_964430075.1 uncultured Planctomycetaceae bacterium
GGAGCACATCCACAAGCTTTACGCCACCGAACCCGGCAAGGAAAGCTTTGCCAACAACTGCCTGCTGGCCCGCCGGCTGGTCGAGCGGGGCGTGCGGTTCGTGCAACTGTTTGACTGGGGTTGGGACTCGCACGGCGCCGGGGCCAACGAAGCGCTCAACGTGGGCTTCATCGACAAGTGCAAGCAGATTGATCAGCCGATGACGGCGCTGCTGATCGACCTCGAGCAGCGCGGCCTGCTGGACGACACGCTCGTGGTGTGGTCCGGCGAATTCGGCCGCACGCCGATGCGGGAAAATCGCGGTGGCGCCGAGATGCCGTTCGTCGGTCGCGACCACCACCCGCACGCCTTCACTCTGTGGATGGCCGGCGGCGGCGTGCGGGGCGGACACAGCCACGGCGAGACGGACCCGATCGGCTATTACCCGGCCACCGAGCCCGTGCCGATTCGCGACCTGCATGCCACGATGCTGCACCTGCTGGGTCTGCCGCACGAAAAACTCGTGTATCCGTTCCAGGGCCTCAACCAGAAGCTCACCGGCGTGAAGCCGGCGCGCGTGGTGACCGAAGTGTTGGCGTAAGGCTGCAAAGGGTGCAGCCTGCACTTTGTAATTTTCAGGCGGCGGTTTGGTAGCATCGCATGGGCTGGAGTCGGTTTCGGCGGTGGCGCCAGAATTGGTCGAGCCGGCTGGTTTCGCTGAGGGCGCCGGCAACGAGTTGCAGGAGCGGTTCGGCGCCCTGGTCCCAGAATTTTTCGGTTCCCTTCATGCGGCGGTTGAGTTGCTTGATGGTCGACTCGATGTGGCTGCTGGTGATCGGCAGCCCCAACCGGCGGTACTCGTCGTATTTCATTCGCCCGCGGCCGTTCCGGAGATAGCCCAGCGTCTTGGCCACGATCGCCGCGGGGGACGTTTCGTCGCCGTCGGGGGCGCCCCCGAGCTCGTCCGCACGCCCGGCGACCGCCGCGATCAGTGCGTCGGTCGATCCTTCCCACAGCCACTGCGCCCACCGAACATAATCGTCCCAGCCCGCTGGGCCGTCTCGCCCGGCCATCGCCGCGGCGTACACGTAACAAACCGCGTGCGTGAAATCGAGAATCGGCGTGTAATGCGAGAAGTGCTTCTGGTGCACGCCCCAGTTGGTCGCCGATCCATCGGCCACGAACGCCTTGCGCCGCGCCGCCTGAAAGCCGCGGCGGTGCGCTTCGGCGACCAGCCGCCGGCCCAACGCGTCTTTCCCGACGCGGGTGGCGACGACGCTTTTGACCAGGGTTTCAGGTCGCCCGCGGCGCTCGTCGAGCGGCTCGTCGCCCGGGTCGGCGTCGCCCTCCCCGGAAGCGGAAAAGCCCTTGATTTCCCGGCTTAATTGATGCATCCGCTCACGATCGACAAACGTCGGGGGGATGGTCGGACAGGGGGCTTGGGCCTGCTCGTCGCTCACCATGCTCAGGCAGCAGCCCACCAGCGATTCTTTCCAATAGCCTTTGGCGTCGTGCCGCTCTTGGCGACGATCGCGAACCTGAATCCGCCCCCCGTCCATCATGACGCATGCGACTTGGGGAACCTGATCGGCCGGGCTCTTCTGCTGCTCGGGAAGCGGAAGCGCTTGATACGCGTCGGCCAACGCGTCCGCGTCCTGAACGCACTCCTGGCCGACCCGCTTGGTCCAGCGCTGCACGCGCTCCCGCGACACCGTCTGCTCGGACAACGCGATCAAGTCGCGGGTCGCCCCGAGGAACGACGGCGACGCCCCGCCGGCGTAACAGACTTTCCGCAGCATCGCCGGCGTGAACGGACAATCGACCTCAACGCCGATCGAGCGGGTCGCCGGGAAAAAAAGCCCGCCGGCAGGCGGGGCAGAAGTACTCCGGTTCGCCAAGGGTCGCCGGCCCGCGGCGACCGATCAGCTCCCGCTGCCGCGGGCCCGATAACGGCCCAGCTGGCCGCACTGGGGACAGGTCGAGGCCTCGTCCGAGGTGGGCAACTCCGCCGCCCTGCGCTCCAGCAACGCGACGCTGATGGCATCGCCGATTTCGACGGCTTGACTCTCGACCGCATCAAGCCAACTGAGCGCATCGCGATCGTCGACGGGACTCAATTCTTCGGCCAGTTCACGAGCAAAGGCCGCAATCCGCTCCTTGATCTCTTGCGTAACTGCCATCCTTGGCTCCCTCGTTTCTCCAGCTTCGCGCCGGGACGCCCCGCCTGCGATCAATTCCTCTCCACGCTTCTACATCAAAGCCGAACTTCGCGCAAAGGGCAGGCTGCACCCGGCTGCAAAGGGAAGACGCATTTCGGATTGATTGTCGATCCGCAGCGTGGTAAATCTACGCGCAGCCCGAAAAGGTCCATCTTGTTCCGGAGGAGCCGCCATGTTGCCCGCACTCGGCCGTCGCTGGTGGGTCTTGTTAATCCGCGGCCTCTGCGGCATCACCGCCGGGATCATCGCGATCATGATCCCGGGCATCGCGCTGGCGACGCTCGTGTGGCTGTTCATCATCTTCGCGCTGGTCGACGGCACCGCGAGCATTGCCCTGGGACTCAAAGGCGAGCCGGACGGCACGTTCTGGTGGACGATGATCCTGCTGGGCGTCGTCGCCATCGGCGCGGGCATCGGGGCGATGTTCTATCCGATGACGGTGCTGGCCGTGTTTCTGGGATTCGTCGCGGTGACGGCCATCATCCGCGGCGTCATCGAAATCGTGGCGTCGATTCGGCTCTGCAAGGTGCTCGAGCACGAATGGCTGCTGGGGCTGTCCGGGGCGCTGTCGATTTTGTTCGGCGTGCTGCTCTTGGCGCGGCCGGTCGCGGGGTTGGTGGTCCTCGCGCTGCTCATGGGGGCGTATATGATCGCCATGGGGTCGATGGCCATCGCGCTGTCGCTGCGGCTCCGTAAGCTGAACCAGCAACTGACGGCCGGCGCGTCGGCGGCGGCCTGACATCGTCGTTTGGTCGTTTAACGTCGGTTTGTGCTGTCGCCGCGCTTCTTTTGCGGTGATTTCACCGGCGTACTTTCCCGCTTTCTGCTCTGGACGCCGATCCTGCTTGCCGAATAACTATACGCATATATATTTAACTCGGCGGCGAGCGGACGCCAGCACTGCCAGCGTTTCCTTGCGAGCTGCGATTTTTCAGGGAATCGGCTCATGGCGCGGACTCGAAGTGCCCAACTGCGCGAGGCGGCCCGGCTGGCCCAACTGCTGGAACACGCCGGCGTCAGCGGCCCCCGGGCGGCGCCGGAGACGTTTTCCACCGGCTGCGCCGCGCTCGATCGGGTCCTGCCTGGCGGCGGGCTCGCTCGCGGCTCGCTCGTCGAGTGGCTGGCTGACCAGAGCGGCTGCGGGGCGGGACTGCTGGCCATCGCGGCGGCTCGCGAAGCCCAGCGGGCCGGCGGCGCCGTGGCGGTGATCGACCGCGGCGAAGGATTTTACCCGCCTGCGGCTACGGCGTGGGGGCTCGACCTGACCAGCCTCCTCGTGGTTCGTGTGACCAGCGACGCCGACCAGAGGTGGGCGCTCGACCAGGCGCTGCGGTGCGAACACGTCGCCGCGGTACTCGCCTGGCCGCGCAGGCTCGATGGCTGCACGTTTCGCCGCCTGCAGTTGGCCGCCGAGGCCAGCGGCGCGGTGGGCCTGCTCGTGCGTCCGGCGACGGCGCGGCGCGAACCCGCGTGGTCGCACGTGCGGTGGGCCGTGGCGCCGCGGCCCGCCTCCCCGCTGGCGGGAGGCGAAGCGTGGCGGCTCGCGGTCGAGCTGCTGCGCGTGCGCGGCGGCCCGGTCAGTCGCGACGGGTCGGGCGGCCGCGTGGAATTGGTGCTTGAGATCGACCCAGCGAGCGGAGACATCCATGAAGCGCGTGTTGGCGATTTGGCTGCCGGATTGGCCTCTGCAGCGGCTCGTTCTGGCCCGGCCTGAGCTTGCCGGGCGGCCCGTGGTGCTGCACGGCCCGTCGCCACGCGGCGAGTGCGTGACGGCGTGCTCGGCGGCGGCGCGGCGCGCGGGGGTCGAGGCAGGCATCCCCGTGGCGGAAGCGATTGCGCTGCTCTCGCGCGCGTCCCTCCGTTCCCCTCCCCTCGGCGGGGAGGGGTTAGGGGAGGG
>CAYSFP010000131.1:0-17002 GCA_964430075.1 uncultured Planctomycetaceae bacterium
GATCTGCGTGAAGATCGGCCCTTTTTGAAATTCGAAGTGCCGCCGCCCCTCGGGCGTCTCCACCACCATGTTCGTGCCCAGGATGTCGGCCGGCATCAGGTCCGGCGTGAACTGAATTCGCGAGAAGTGCAGGTTGAGCGTGTCGGCCAGCGTGCGCACCAGCAGCGTCTTGCCCAGCCCCGGCACGCCCTCCAGCAGGCAATGCCCGCCGACGAACAGGCACGTCAGCACGCCGTTGACCACGTCCTGATGCCCGACGATCACCCGCCCGATCTGCTCGCGGACGGCCTTGTAACGAACGGCGAATTCTTCGGCTTGCTGCTCGATGGAAGGCGTCGACATAGGCGGGGAGTGAATAGGTGAATAGGTGAGTACGTGAGTAGGTGGAGTCCAAGTCATTGGGCCCCAATCGCCAGTCTCGAGTCGTTTCGGCCGCTAGGTTCCGATCTGGCCGACAGCCGACAGCCAAGAGCTGACGGCCACGAAACGTCGCCCCCCCAGAATGACGCCCCGCACGGCTCGGTGCAATAAGCCGCGCACGCGGTCGCAGAGCTTCCGCTCGCTCGCGCAAGTTCTTTCGTCCGCAGCGGTTGACGCGATTGTAACGCTCGCCCGCCGGTTGACCCTCGGGTCGTCGCGGCGGTATAGTTCAAAATCTTGCGGCACGTGTGGTGGGGACGGCGCACAGAGCCTCGGTCAAGCTGGACGGCGACGAGCGTTCGCGCCGTATTCATATACGCATTGGCGCGCGCCGCGTGCGGCGTTTGTGACCGTCCGCTGGAACCCCTATGCCGCCCGTCGTCATCAATCTTCGCAAGGCGGACGACACGCGCGACGTGGTGCATCGGGCCGTGCAAACCCTCGCCGAGGGCAAGCTGGTCGTGTTCCCCACCGAAACCGTCTACGGACTGGCCGCCAGCGCCCGCCGCAGCGACGGCGTCGCCCGCATCTTCGAAGCGAAGGGCCGCAGCGAAAACGCCCCGCTCACCCTGGCAGTGCGGAGCATTGAAGACGCCGTCGACTACGCCCCGCACATGGGCATGAAGGCCGAGCGGCTCGGCCGCCGCTGCTGGCCCGGGCCCGTGACGCTCGTGGTCAAGCACGGCGAAGACGAGGGCCTGGTCCGCCAACTGCCGCCCGAGGTACGCGCGGCCGTCGCCCCCAACGGCGAGGTGGGCCTCCGCGTCCCCGCCCACCCGTCGATCCTCGATGTGCTGCGGATGCTCGCCGGGCCCCTCGTGCTGACCAGCGTCAATCGCAGCGGCGAACGCCCCGCCGTGACCGCCGAAGAATCGCTGCGCAGTCTGGGCGATCACCTGGCGCTGGTGCTCGACGACGGACCCTGCCGCTACGGCCAGGCGTCGACCGTCGTCCGCGTTGGCCCCGACAAGTGCGAGTGCCTCCGGGAGGGCGTGGTTCCGCACAATGCCTTGGAGCGACTGGCCGGCATGTTGATCGTCATCGTCTGCACCGGAAACACCTGCCGCAGCCCCATGGCCGAGGCCCTCATGCGCGGCCTCGTCGCCGAGCGCTTGGGCTGCTCGGCCTCCGATCTCGAGCAGCGCGGCGTGTCGATCATTTCGGCAGGCGTCGCCGCCACGCCCGGCGGGTGCGCCGCCGCCGAGGCGGTCGAAACGATGCGCCAACGCGGCCTCGACTTGTCCTGTCACGAATCCCAGCCGCTCACGGACAAACTGGTCCGCCACGCCGACGTGATCCTGACGCTCACCGGCGGCCACCGCCAACAGATCCTGCGCCGCTGGCCCGACGCCGCGCCCCGCACGCACACGCTCCGCGTTGACGAGGGCGACATCGAAGACCCCATCGGCGGCCCGCCGGAAGTGTACCAGCAATGTGCCGCCGAAATCGAAGACGCCCTCCGCCGCCGCGTATCGTCGATGCGGTTCGAATGACTCCCAACCCATAAAGCCGCGACCGCTGGTCGCGCGCATTCCCGCTTCCACCCCCAACCCCCGCCACCCCCATGCGTTTCGCCATCGGCAGCGACCACCGCGGCTATCACCTCAAGGAGCAAATCATCCAGATGCTCCGCACCAAGGGGCACGAGGTGGACGACGAAGGCGCCACCGGCAGCGAGAGCGTCGATTACCCCGACTTCGCCGCCCTCGTCGCGAAGAAGGTCAGCGCCGGCGCCGTCGAGCGCGGCATCCTCATCTGCGGCACGGGCATCGGCATGGCCATCGCGGCCAACAAGTTCGCCGGCGTCCGCGCCGCGCCCTGCAGCGACGAAGTGACCGCCGAAATCAGCCGCCGCCACAACAACCTCAACGTGCTCTGCCTCAGCGCCGACATGCTCAGCCCGCGCACCGTCGAGCGGATGGTGGAAGTCTGGATCACCACGCCCTTCGAAGGCGGCCGCCACGAACGCCGCGTCGAGAAAATCCACGAGCTGGAACGCGACCTGGGCGGGGGCGGCTAGAGCCTGAACGTAAGACCATATGGCGCTTTCCGCGTATGGCTCTTCCTCCTCGATTCTCAGCTCGCCCCAGGCGAGCTATAATTCAACGATATGAGAACCGTCGAAGCCATCCTTGACGTCAATGGCGTGATTCGCCTCATCGAGCCGATCATCACTTTGTCGCCGCGACGGGCGCTGGTGACGATTCTGGACGAGGCGCCGTTGGTCGCTGACGCCGCGCTGCTGAGCGAAGCGGCGTTGGCCGAAGATTGGACGCGCCCCGAGGAGGACGCCGCATGGGCGCATTTGCAGCCGGGCGGGTCGTCCTAGTTCATTTCCCGTTTTCCGACCTGACCTCATCGAAGCTGCGCCCAGCCGTGGTGCTCGCTGAGGCCAGTCGCGGCGACTCGGTGCTTTGCCAAATTACAAGCAGCGCCTACGGGGATGCGCACGCCATCTCGTTGGACGCTGGAGACCTTGCCAGCGGCTCGCTGCACCGTGCGAGCTTCGTTCGGCCGGCCAAGCTCTTCACCGCTCATTCGAGCCTTGTGCTGCGGGATATTGCAATTCTTACGCCCGCGAAACTTGAGACGATCCGCGATGCCGTCGTGGCAATGATCCGCGCCGGTCGTCCCACATAGTTTCATCAAGGCATTTGGAGCGGCGAGGGCTTTGCCTTGACGCACCACGCGTTGCGGAGGACCTTGCGCGTGCCACCCGAAAATCGTCGTGTGACGTTCACGAGTCTCGCCTCCCCTTTGGCTTTATCGGTCTGCGGCCCAGCATCGCGGTTCCGCATGCCGCCGCGAGCCACAGCGTCGCGGGCTCCGGTACGCCTGAGCCGCCTGAAGGCGCCGACAAGTTTTGTTGCCAAATGAGAAAATCGTCCCCGTCCGTATCCCCGTCGCCGTCGGCGTCCGAACCGCCGCTCAATCCAAAGTCCGCTTGCCACTGCGCGAGATCGGCGGCGTCCACCGCCCCGTCGCCGTTGAAGTCGCCAGGCACGGGGCCGTTGATCGCCGACACGTTGAACGTCAGCGCGTAGCTGAACGGCGTATCAATGTCCTGCATTTCCATCGTGTACACGCCGCTGGCCAGTGGTACGTCGAACGTCGGCGGATTGCCGGACCCGGCGCGCCACGCGGCCAACAAATCGGGCGGGAACGACCCATATCCGACGAGCACGTAACTGAGCAAGTTGTTGCCCTGCATGGCGCTGCCGACGCCGTCCAGCCACGGCGTTCCGGCTTGAAGCCCGACGAACGCCGCGCTATCGTCAACCCAGTTGTTGATCGTGATCGAATCGAGCTGATGACCTTCCGGAATGGTGAACGAAAGGATGTCGTAGTCGAAGGTCAGCCCCGTCGTACCTGCTGAGCCGGTTAAGGCGTTGGCGCCGGCCGAAAGCGTCCATAGCGTCGGCGTGGCGGGAACGTCGGACAAATCGCCGTCGGTCGCCTCGCTATAGTCGGCCGCCGCGACGTCCTTCGGCGGCAAGGCGATTGCGGTCCCGATTCCGGCAACGGCGATACAGAAAATCGTTCTCACGGCGCGGCCCTCACGCGGGGGCGCGCCGCCCGTCAACGATTGGCCCGGTAATAGCTTTCGGCGAGCGCGCTTGTGGTACTCATGTCGCGAGAGACCGGCGGCCATTGCAATAATGCCAAAATGCAAGACGCCAGGTTCGGCGACGGCGTAAGTCAGGCTGAGTTGCGGAGGAAAGGCCGCCGTCGTCAGCCGTACGATCGAACGACAGCAGGGCCCGCCGCGGCGAACACGGGCCTTTCGTCCCCTCGATCGGGCCATTGGCGGCGGCCCCGCTATGGTCGGAGTTACTTTGGTAAATTGAGGTGTCGCGGGCCGCGCCCAATTCAATCGTGGCTGCCGACAAACTCGCGGCTGGACTGGGGAAGGTTGCGCGGACAAGAATATAGCGTGGCCGATTCGACTCATTGCGGCAGCCTATTGCAGATGAGCGGCGGATCTCGGGGTGATATGCATCGAACTGCAGAACGGGGCCAGCGTACGCGCAGCGTGGCGGGCGTCAAATCGTGTCGAACTCTCCGATCGGAAACTCGTGGGGCGTCCGGGTCCAGGCCCAATTGGACCGGCTTGGCCAAATCGTCGTCGGCCCCAAGGACGCCGGCCTGCTTGAGGCGATTGGCCGGCATCACAGCATTACGGCCGCCGCTCGCTCTGTGGGCGTGTCCTATCGGCAGGCCTGGAACCAGGTTCAGGCGATGAACCAGGCGGCCGGAACGCCGCTGGTGACGGCTGCGCCCGGAGGCGCAAAGGGCGGCGGCGCGCAACTCACCGACAGCGGCGCCGAGGCGCTGCGCACCTTCAATTCGCTGCAGGTCGCCGCCCAGCAACGCGCCGGCCACGTCCTGCGGCGACTAGAGACTCCGGCATCGCATGCCGCCAGCGTGCTGCGCGTGGCGGCGGCGATCAGCTTTCAAGAGGCCCTGGGCCAAATCATCGCGGCGTTCACCGAGGCCCATGGTGGAATTCGCGTCCGGGCGACTTACGGCGGCTCGGACGAACTCGCCTCGCAAATCTCGGCGGGGGCCCCGTGCGACGTGTTCATCTCCGCGGGACAACCGCAAATCGACGAGCTCGTCGCCGCGGGTTTGCTCGACGCCGCTTCGCAAACCACGGTTGCTCACAACAGCTTGGTCGTCATCGGCCCGCGCGGCAGCCGTCCCCTGGCAAAGCTTCGCGACCTCGCCGGCGACCGGGCGAAGTGCGTGGCGATGGCCGACCCCGCATGTCCGCTGGGAACGTACGCGCAGGCATGCTTGGATTCGCAGTCGCTCATGGACGCGATCCGCCCCAAGGCGATCTTCGTGGACAATTCGCGGGCCGTGCTCAGTGCCGTCGAAGCCGGCGTCGCCGACGTCGGCATCGCATTTCACAGCGACGCGGCGAATGGCGATTGCGAGGTATTGCTTCAGACGCCGACGACGAAGGCCGTCGTCAACTACGTGGCGGCGCTCGCCTGCGCAAATGCCAACGAAGAAGAGACGCGGAAATTCTTGCAGTTCCTAAGATCAAAGTCCGCTCTAGAATCCTTGCATCGATGCGGCCTGCGACCGCCGCGCAAGTGACCGCTAGTTCCGAATCGCAAGCCCATCGAACGAAACGTCCCAACCGCTTGCGGTTTAGCGGAATCTCTGGCCAAATCCCGCCGCCGGGAAATGATTAACGACTCCCCGCCCCAACGAATCGCAACGCTCGTTCGTACTGTGTCTTCAGCCGCCGCAGCTCCGCTTCATCGGCGCAGCGCGGCCGACGGGACCGGAAGCGGCGGACGCTCCTGCGGGGCGAGATCAACGATCGCGCGACCGTCGTCATTGGAAATCACTGACTGCCCCCCTTCGGACTTTTACGTGAATTCCTGCGGGCAACGGATGCTCTTGCGTTATACTGAGAAGCAGACGGGTGACCTCCTCTTTATGACCGCGCTCTTGGTCGTACGGTCGACTTCCCTCGCCTGGCGCCCGCCGCTCTGGCGACGCCTCCGGCTCTCGATACGAGGGGTGCGCCCATGTTTCAGAACGACAAGAACACCGATGCGGCGCTGTTGAAGACCGTGAACCAGAAGCTGTCTCGGGGCGGCGGAGGGTCACAGTCTCGCATCACGGCGACAGTACAGCGTGGCACGGTAACGCTCACCGGCAAGTTGCAATACGACGCTCAGCGGGCGCCGCTGACCAAGGCCGTGGCGAGCGTCGCTGGCGTGCGTCGCGTGGTGGATCAACTGACCGTGCCGCCGCGCGTAAATCACTACGCGGCGGCCGAGGCGCGGGCCGAGACGGCGGCCAACGAGCAGCGCCAGGCCGCTCGCGACGCGCAAGCGGCCGCGGAGGAGGCGGAGCGCGCCGACACCGTGCTGGACGACGGCGGCGATGACGAACAAGGGAATCCGTGAGTCGCGGATCGGCCGGCAACTTCGCGATGTGCCGGTGACTCACGGCGCTTGCTGCTTTGATTGCCCACGCGGGCGGCCCCGCGCTTGGCGTCTCCGCCTACCCGGGGCGCGAATGCGACGGGAGGGTGCGTTTGCAAGTCTCCTTGAGCAGAAAAGTGGAAGTCCTTTTCAGGCAGACGTTCTCCGGCCTGTAGCGAATAATGACCTCGAATTGTCAGGCAGGCCGTTTTGACGTTACTCGGAAAGTAGCTGAACAATTGCCGCTTCCAATCCCAGGACATGCGCAAGCGCGACGCGGACGCAGCCTGCTTTGTCGATTACGTACAAACTAGGCCAGGAGTCCACGCCATAGGATTTCGCCAGCGTGCCGTCGGCGTCGACGACGTTGAGGAACGGCTTGGGGTTCGCTGCCAAATACGCGTCGACTCGGTCGGCGCCCAGGGCGGAATGGACCGCCACGACCCGCAGCCCCTTCTCGCCGTATTTGTCCTGCAGATGGACCAACAGCGGCAACTGGTTGAGGCACGGTTCGCACCAAACTCCCCAAAAGTCGACCACGACGACTTGGCCGCGTAGTTTTTTGAGATCCACCGAAGCGCCGGGAGTAACCGCATCATCGCTGCGAAGCGCAGGGGCGGTGTTTCCCTCCACATCGGCGACCAAGGCGCGCAGTTTCGCGTCCGCGACTCTCAAGAGGCCGTCGGTCCCCTTGATCCACGGACCGCGCAAGGGCTCGTACGCCGGAAAGCTAGTCCAGGCGAGGTGAGCGAACGTCCCTGCGAGCGATTCTTGTTGGGCCCCAGACAACAGTGGACTACGCACCACGAGCCCTCGCAGTTGCCGCATCGACTGTAAGGGCGCCGCGCCCTCGGCCGTGATCATCCCGCCCACGTCGAGAACTTCCAGCGTGGGGTGCGTCGACAGTCGCGCGACCCCCGCGTCTGTCAGCATGCAGTCGCGCCCAAGGTTAAGTTCGCGAAGCGACGGAATTTGGAGAATCCAGTCCACCGCGGCGTCATCCACGTAGCCGCTTTCGAAGGACAAACTTCGCAGAGAAGGGCTTTGCCCCAAGGAATCAAGATCGCGCCACGCCCAAAATTCTCCTGTGATGGACAGAGTCTCGAGCACCGGGCAATGCGCAAGCGGCGCATAAGACAGCCGCTCCGCGCCGCCGACGTTGATCGACAACTCCTTGAGCCGAGGAAGCTGCGCCAGGACCGCGAGTTGATCGCCATCGACGCCGCGAACGTTAAGTTGCAAGGTTTCCAGTTGCTTTTGGCCTGTCAGAAATTCCAATCCCGCAATACGGTCATCGCTTAATTCCAAGCGTTTAAGAGGCAGTCGTGCGAGCCACGACTTCAATTGCTCGCGATCGAGGGCAGGGTCGATGTGGGACAATTCCAATGACGAGACGTCGTTGCGGCGGACCATCTCGGCAAAGCTAGCGGCGTCGAGCTGCGACAATCGCGGCCATTCCTTCAGCGCGGGCATCTGGCACAGCGCGCGAATCAGTTGGGGCGGCGTGTACTCGGTTTCAACCGTGTTGATGGTCAGCTTTTCCAATTGGTCCAGGGCCGGCAATCCATCGGGAAAACCGGCGGGGAGTTTCGCTTGACCTTGAAGCACGAACGTTCGAAGGCTTCGCAGCCTGCTCAGTGCGCGAGCCGAGCCCTGGTCGAATTGCCCGCCGGTCCAATTGATCCAAGACAATCCGTACAATTCGGCCAGTGCCTCCACGAAGGCGGGATCGGCGTCGGGGCGAACATAAAGGTTCATCCCTCGCAGCCGCGGCAAGTGTTTGAGACTTCGCAGCAGTTTGGTCGCGTCCGCGCCGACAGCCACGGTGACAAACGCGAGGCGGGGATGGTCGCTAAGCACCTGCCACGGGGCAGCGTCCATCTTCGGATCGCAATACATATACTCCAGCCGCGGGCATGAGCGCAGCCAAGTCGCAAGCGAGTCGTTCGCTCGAGCCGATTCATTGCCATAGGAGGTAAAGTGCCGCAGCGCCGGCAGCGCCGGTTGGTCGCGAAAGCCGTCGTCCGTCAGCCGGCAATCGCGAAGATCGAGTAGCTCCAGGGACGAGATTTCACAGATGCTGGCGAGTGTGGCGCGATTGAGCTCGCCGCCCGTGATTCTCAGTCCATGAATGCCCCGGCGCGGCAAATTGCGAATCGCCTCCAGGCCAGGGGCAGAGTTCGCTCTGATCTCCACCAGCACCCACGCCTCGGCGGGAACCGCTATTTCGCCCTGCGCTGGACCAATCACGCGATCGAGTCGGCCCAACTGCAAAAAACCGTTCAGTTCCTCAGGACGATGGCAAATTGAAACGAGGCCGCACAGCCGATCGCCAGGAAAATTCAGCGTCACGTCGGCGGCGCGGGCCAGGTCAGATGTGAGCACCAGCAGCGCGCATGCAAGGAGCGGCGCGGACATAGGTAATCGATGACAGGATTGAGAGAGACGCAACGGATGATCCTCGGGCTCATTGCTTCGTCGGAGCGCGGATAGGCCTTAGTCCTCGCCGATCTTTGCCTCATCGATCAAGGCCTGCAGGCGAAGCTTGTAGGTTGTTGCTTAATATTCTTGGATTCGGGGCTAGAAATTAGGCCACGCCTTGTGATACGGTACATCTGTTTACATCCCGAGATCAAGGGCGGCCAGGAGAGCGCAAGACCTCACACGGTGCCAATCGACCGCGAGTGGGGCCCCACGGTACCTAACCCCCGCGATGCTCACATCCCAAGCGACAGAATTCACGCACCCGCTGCCAGTGGCCGCCGCATTGCCCCAACGTCTTGCCGCCTAACAACTTCCGCTGCATCGTAACGCGCCTCGCGGATTTATGTCGTCAAAAACGTGGTTTCGCGACAAAATTCGCGCGCCCTGGCCGGCGGCTATGCCCGACAACCAGGCGCCCCGCCGCGATTCAGAATTTCGGCATCGGCTGCCACAGCAGCCGCAGGCCGTTGAACACGACCAACACCGTGCTGCCCTCGTGCCCGAGCACGCCCAGCCACAGCGGCAGTTCGAAGAAGCTGGCGATCACCAGCGCCGCGATCATGCCAAAGGCAAACGTCATATTCTGCTGTACCCGCCGCCGGGCGAGCCGGCTGATCCACACGGCCGACGGCAATGCCCGCAGGTCGTCGCGCATCAGCACGACGTCGGCCACTTCGAGCGCCACGTCGGCTCCCGCACCGCCCATGGCGATGCCGACCCGCGCCGCGGCCAGCGCCGGCGCGTCGTTCACGCCGTCGCCGACCATGGCGACAAAGGCGCCGTCCTTAGCCAGCCGCCGCAGCTCGACGACCTTCTGGTCCGGCATCAGCCCAGCCCGCACCTCGTCGGCGCCAAGGCGCTCGGCGACGGCCCGGGCGACGCGCTCGTGGTCGCCCGAGAGGATCGCCAACGTGTGGACGCCCAGTCGCTTCAGGGCGGCGAACGTTGCCGGCGCCTCGGGACGCAGCCTATCCGCCACGCCGATCACGCCATACGTGCGTTCGTCCGCGGCGAACACGAGCAGCGCCGTTTCGCCCCGGTCGCGAATCCGCTCCGCATTGTCGGCCAGGTCCGCCGGCAAGGCCATGTCGTGCGACGCGAACAGCGATTCGCGTCCCACGCCGACCCACGTGCCGTCGACCCGCGCGTGCACGCCTTGCCCCGTATGGCTGTTGAAATCCGAAAGCGGCGCCGAGAGCAACTCCACCCCGCGCTGGCGGGCTTCGGCAAGTACCGGCTCGCGGAGCGGATGCTCGCTGCGATGTTCGACCGTCGCGGCCAAGGCCACCAGACGCCGCTGGTCGACCCCCGGCGCCGACCACACTTCGGTCACGGCCGGCTTGCCGACGGTGACCGTGCCCGTCTTATCGAAGGCCATGACCTCCACTTTGCCCAGCGACTCGACGTGCAAGCCGCCTTTGAATAACACGCCGTGCCGGCCCGCGCGGGCGATGGCCGACAACAGCACCGCGGGCGCGCTGACGACCACCGCGCACGGCGACGCCGCCACCAGCAGGACCATGGCATGATAGAACGCGTCGTCGTTGCTGCGCCCGTGCGCAAGCCGGGCAAAGAGAAACACCAGCGCCGCCGCCGCGAACACGCCGATGACGTAGGGCCGTTGCCAGGATTCGACCAGCCGCTGCGTCGGCGTCTTCTCGGCCTGCGCTTCCTGCACCATGTGCACGATCCGCTCGATGGTCGTGTCGGCCACGGCCTTGGTCATCCGCACCAGCACGCTGCCTTGGCCGTTGATCGTGCCGGCGAACACCGCGTCGCCCGCCGTCTTGGGAATCGGTTCGCTCTCGCCGGTGAGCGTCGCTTCATCGGCCCACGTGTCGCCTTCAACGACGACGCCGTCGATGGCAAACCGCTCGCCGGGACGCACGCGAACGACGTCGCCGATGTGCAGCCGGTCGACCGGCACGATCCGGTCTTCGACGTCGCCGCCCGCGACGAGCAGGGCTTCTCGCGGGCGCAGCTTGACGAGCGACTCGATCGAGCGCGTGGTCCGGTAAGTGGCGAAATCCTCGAGCGTCCCGCTGAGCGAGAACAGAAACAGCAGAACGACGCCCTCGGTCGCATCGCCAATGGCGGCGGCGCCCAATGCGGCGACGATCATCAACAAGTCAACATTGAGCCGGCCATGGATCAGCGCCCGCATGGCGCCGACGGTCGGTCCCCAGCCCCCGGAAAGATAGGCCCCGATGGTCGCAGCGAGCGAAAGCGTTGCGGCGGCCCGTGCGTCGCTGCGGCCCGCCAGCGCTGCGACGATGCCCAGCGCGGCGCACAGCGAGGTCGCCGCGACGCCCGCCAGCGGCGGCGACGGGGCTGGCGGGCGGGGGGATGAGGACGGCGTCGCGGGCATAGTCGCTCGGCGTGCAGTTGCCGCCGCGTATTCTACCCACGCTGCTCGGCCGTTACGACGCGACTATTTTCGAAGCCAGCGCCGCCAGCACGCACTGCCGCAGCTCGCGGCTCTTGAGCGGCATCCGCGTCACGATGTGCAGCGAGTCGCCTTTGACTTCCTTCATCCACGCGCCGTGTGGCTCGGCCAGCAGCAGCACCGTGGGAATCGACTTCAGCCGCGACTCGCCTCGCAGCCGGCCGAACGCTTCGACCGCCGCCCGGCCCAGCCGGCCCGAGCTGATCACCAGCACGTCGGCCGCCTTGGGGTCGTCGTACAGCCGCTGGAACAACCGCTCCGGATCGACGGTCACCAGCACGCGGTAGCCCTGCTTCTTGAACAGCTCGCGAAATACGTCCTGCATCTTCTGATCGCTCTCGACGATCATCAACTTGCGCGGGTTGCCGTGCTCATCCTCGCCCTCGAGCAACTCCCGCTCGGCGTCGTCCACGGCGCCGTCCTTGGCATCGGTCAGCCGTTTCATCGCGATCTTGATATCGGCCAGCATCTCGCCCGGAGTCTGATAGCGCCGCGCCGGCTCGAGCTCCAGCGCCTTGGTCACGATCCGCGCGATCGGCAGCGGGATCGTCGGCTCGACTTCCAACAGCGGCTTGATGTCCTGGAATCGCGTGCGGCTGAGCCGTTGCGACCGCTCGCGCGTTTCCGACAGGGCAGGGCGCCCGCAGAGAATCTGGTAGTAAATGCAGCCGGCGAAGAAGATGTCGCTCCGCGTGTCGTCCTTGCGCACGCCGGTGGCCCGCTCGAGGCCCGCGTAGTCGATGGTGCGCGGGTTCGACAGCTCGCCTTCGGCGTCCTCCTCGTTCCCCGCCAGGCCGAAGTCCAGCAGCTTGGCCGTGCCTTCGCTGGAGAGGATCACGTTCGACATCTTCAGGTCGCGATGCGTGATGCCCTTCTGGAAGGCGTAATTGAGCCCCGCCATCATGTCGGCGGCGATGCGCGTCGAATCCAGCGGCGCAAACTTGCCGCGCACCTTGTAAAAATCGCGCAGGTTTTGCCCCTCGACAAACTCCATGACGATGTAGTTGAGCTGGCCTTTCGACACGACGTCGTGGATCGCCACGATGTTGTCGTGTTTAAGCTGGGCGCCCAGCTCGCCCTCGCGGCGAAACAGGTCGCGCTTGTCGTCGGCGCCGGCGCGACTGTAGCGTGCACGCAGCACCTTGACCGCCACCAGCTCGCCCGTGTCCTTGTGCATCGCGCGAAACACGCGGGCAAACGTGCCGGCCCCGACGCCGTACAGCACCTTGTAATCGCCGTAAAAGAAGCCGGTCCGCTGGTTATCCAGCAGGCGGTCGAGCTGGTAATTGGTCAGCAGGCCGCGGCGGACCAGCGCCTGCTTGAACGCCTCGATCTCGAGGTTCCGCGTGCCGTACTCGCCCCAGATGATCTGCAGATCCTGGTCGGTGAGCACGCCGACGTCGATCGCCCGTTGGGCGAGCTGTTCCGCCGTCAATGTGGTAGCCATCGAGCTCACGGGACAATCCTGCTGCAGGTCGCGGCGCGGGCCGGCGGTGCGATTAGGGTGCGTTCGCGGAGCGGCGACGCCGTCGCCGGCTCATGGGCGTGGCGGCGGCGCGACGGGCCTTGGGAATCGCCGCGTCGCTGGCGCGTTTACTCCTCCAACTTTAACCGATAATCGTCCCGTTCGCGTCGCGTGGCCTCGAGATCGAACATGAGATATTTCATGTCGAGCCGTAATTGGCTCAGTGCGTCCTGAACCAGTGTCAGGATGCGACGGCGGCGCTTGGTGCTTTCCACCACGGCGTCGGCCAGCGGGGCCAGTTGCCGGGCGTAGGGCTCGGGCAGCGCGTGAATCGCATCGACCAGCCGCATGAGATCGGCGGGGGCGAGGTCCTGGGCGGCGGCGGGCGATTCGGGCGATTGACTCATGTTGGGTCTCCAGGTGGGCAGTGGAGCTGAGCCCTTAAGCACGAACTATTCCCGAGCGGCACGACAACACCGCCCGCGCCGAAATAAGTGATTATTGGCAAAGGAGTTACAAACGCCGACCAAGTTTGTCGACCCGCCGCACGCCGCCGCCGTCCATGAGGCGTGGATGCCACGCATTGCCCTGGCCGCAGCGCGGAAACCTTGATACAAGCCCGACTTACATCGCGCCGCCTGCCCCTCTGCGGCATGTTGCCTGGCCGCAACGTTTCGCGGCGTCGACCACCGCCCTTTTGGCCACAGGCGAGCCGACCTCGCGTGCCCTCATTCTACGCGCCCGTGCCAATCGTGTCGCCGAACAATCTTCATCGCAGGACGCGAATTCCCTCGAGCGCCGGTGGGATTGTTGCTGTGACGTTGGCGCTGACGTGCCTCGCCGCGCGCGGCGAGCCGCCACACCGACCGGCGACGCCCGCTCCGCTGCTGCTGGATGACATGGACGGCGGCCAACCCGTGTTGCGGCTCGCCGAAGCGGCCCCCGGCGTCCAGATCGTCCGCCACGCAATCGAGCCCGGCGAAGGCGGCGACGGAGTCGCCGAGCACGTGACGCTGGCGATCCCCCCCGGCAGATCCGCGGCGCTGGCCTATCCCTTGCCGCCGACGGCCGCCATCGCCGAACTGCGGCTTGAGGCCTGGGCGTGGTGCAACCGCCCAGGATTGCAGCTCGCCGCCCTCGTCGTGCTGCCTCGATCGACGGATCCCGCGACGGGGAAAGAACGTGAGCTCGTGTTACGATCCGGCGCTACGGCCGGCGGCGCCAACTGGCAGCAGCTCACGATGGAGAAGATTCCGAGCCTTCTCGAGCGTCACGCCCGCGTCGCTCGGATCCAATACGGCGCGGGCGTCGAAGAACGTGGCGCCTACATTTCTCACCTGGTGTTGCTTGTGCCCGGCGGGACGGGACCCACGGACGTCTGGCTGGACAAGGTTGCGCTTTATGGCGAATTGCGGCCAGGGGACGGTGCGGCCCGGAGCGATGTGCCGGTCGATCTCGCGGCGGCGTGGTCGGAGGGCACTGCCGCGGAATCCTCGGCGAGCGTGCCGCGCCGCGATCCGCCGCCGATGCCGCGAGTCATCCAGTGGCAGGGCGAGCCGCTGGAAAGCCTGCAGCGGCTGGGATTCGACGCCGTCTGGATGGGACGGCTGCCCAATTCCGACGAGCTCGCCGAAGCCAGTCGGTTGGGCCTGTGGATCATCTGCCCTCCGCCGTCGCCCGAATCGCTCCAGTCCAGCGGCCTGGGGCCCCAGTATCGAGGCGTCTTGGCCTGGGACCTGGGAATGCTGGCTCACGAATTGGATCTCGGTTTGACCCAAGAATGGGCTCGCGCGCTGGAACGCCATGACCCTGTTCGCGGCCGGCCGACGTTGCTGCGTCCCATGTCCATGACCCGCGCGGCCAGTCGCGTTGCCGACATCATGGTTCTGGGCCGCCCCACGTTCGGCGCAACGGCCGCCTGGCTCGAACACGCGACGTGGCTGACCCGCGAGAAGCGGCACGCCCGCGCGGGCGCGCCAGCCTGGAGCCTGATCGACGCCCATCGCTCCAAGAACGCCATCGCGCAATTGGCGGCCCTTCGCGGCGGCGGCGTCGCGACGGGGGCGGCGAGTTACGAGCACCTGTGCCGGGCGATCGGCGCCGCGGCGGGTTCTTGGCCCCGGGGATATGTGTTCGAGTCAGCAACGAGCCTGGCATCGGGCGACGCCGATGCGCAGATGCGCTCCCTGGCGCTCGAATTGGTCAATCTGCGCTTGGGACTTATCGAGCCGTGGCTAGCGCGCGGCAAGGCCGCGACTTCGGTGCACTCCTCGCGGGCCGATCTTTCCGCCATCGTTCTGACAGTCGAACGATCGCACCTGGTGCTCCCCGTGTTGTGGAACATCGAAGGCCGGACGACCGCCACGTTGCATGAGCAGCCGCGCGGGCCGCTGCAGGATGGCCGTTACGTCGCGCGAGGCGAGCCCATCGACGAGTCGGCGACGTTTGTCCTGCCGGGCGTCCCCGAGGCCTGCGACGCTTACCTGTTGACCATTGGCGGTCCCCGACAACTCGTGACGCGGCGCGTCACGGGCGGCTTGAGCGTAACCGTCGAGCAGCTTCCCGAGGACGGCTTGTTGCTGCTTACCGAAGACGGGTATGCGTTTACGCAGATCAATCGCTACTTGAGCACTTACGCGCCGCGGGCGGCGCTGGCTCGAGTGAAGCTCGCTGCCCTGCGCTGGCAACAGGCGTCGGCAGCGGCGAAACAACTCTCGCCGGCGGTGCTCCAGGCGACCGACGCGCCGCGGGAGCTCGGCGTGATCGACGCGGCCATTGGCGCCGCGGGCCGGTCGCTGGCCGCCAGCGATTTCGCCGCGGCCTTCGCGCGGGCCGCCGTTGCGGAGCAGGCGCTCGAGGTGCTTCACGCTCGCGTCGCCGCGGCGATTTGGCCGGATGCCGCCTCCGGAGCGTGCCCGCTGCGCGACGACTGGTCGGCGCTTCCCGATCTCGAGCGAATGGCGGCGGCGATCGCCGCATCGCCGCAACCGGCCACGCCCTGGCCCGGCGGCGACTTCGAGAATCTGGATGCCCTCCTCGCTCAGGGATGGCAGCGGTCGAACGAGTCTATCGAGGGCGCCGTCGCCCTGGTTCGGCTCTCCCCCGACGGTCCGCACGAGGGCGATTACTGCCTGGAACTCGCCGCCACGTCCAACGATGGCGCATCGGCGTCGCCTTTGCTGCCGCCCTCTCCAGTGTGGATTACCTCGCCGCCGCTGCCGACGACGGACGAACAACTTGTGGAAATCACCGGCTGGGTCCGCATTTTGGAGCCCCCCGTGGGCGCCGCGGATCCTGTGCTCATCTTCGATTCCCTCGGCGGGGAGGAATCGGCCGTTCGAGTCGCTTCGGCGCCCCTATGGCAATCCTTCCGATTGGTCCGGGCCGTGCCGCCCGGCGCCGAGTGCCGCGTCACCATTGCCCTGGGCGGACTGGGTCGCGTCGCGATCGACGACCTGCGATACCGTTTTCTGCCCATGCACGCCGGTGGGGCCGTTGCGCGACGCTGATCCTTGTCGGTCGACGGGTCGCAACTTATACTCAGCGTTTCACTTGGGACGAACGGGCTGGGTCCACGGCGAAGTTTTTTCGCGTTCGGATGAACCCGGCCCGGAGTTGATTCGTACCAAGACGATTGCGGCAATAGCGGCCTTCACACCGCCACGATGGGCGGTCGGACGCCGCGGAATTCGGCCCGGCCCCGGCTTCGCGGGCGTCTCGTCGGCCGAACTTCCCGACTTCTCCAACGGCTCACTGAGCGGATCGATGAGCGAAGAACTAGTTCTCCAAACGCGGGCTCTGGCGAAGGTGTACCGCGACTTCTGGGGCCGACAAAAAGTCCGGGCTCTCAAGGCCCTCGACCTGTCGGTCTACCGCGGCGAGGTGTTCGGACTGCTGGGACCCAATGGCTCCGGCAAGACGACGACCATCAAGCTCGTGCTGGGGTTGCTGTTTCCCACCGAGGGCGAGGCCCTGGTTTTCGGCAAACCGGCGACCGACGTGGCCAAGAACGAGCGGCTCGGCTACCTCCCCGAAGAATCCTACCTGTACCGGTTTCTGACGGCCGAGGAGACGCTCGACTTCTACGGCCGGCTGTTCGACATGCCCTCCGAGGTGCGGGCGCAGCGGGTGGACTCCCTGATCAAGATGGTCGGCCTCGATCGGGCCCGCAAGCGACAACTTCAGGAGTACTCCAAGGGCATGACCCGCCGCATCGGGTTGGCCCAGGCGCTGATCAAC
>CAYSFP010000132.1:0-16981 GCA_964430075.1 uncultured Planctomycetaceae bacterium
GTCAGCCGCTCGTGGTCGATGCCCAAGAGCCGGAGCATCGTGGCGTGCAGGTCGTGGACGTGGACCTTGTTCTCGGTGGCGTAGTAGCCCAGCTCGTCCGTTTCGCCGTAGGTGAGGCCGCCCTTGACGCCCCCGCCGGCCAGCCACATCGAGAAGCCGCGGATGTGATGGTCGCGGCCCACGTTGTCGCCGTCGACGTCGCCCTGGGCCATCGGCGTGCGGCCGAACTCGCCGCCCCAGATGACCAGCGTGTCTTCCAGCATGCCGCGCTGCTTGAGGTCGCGCACCAGCGCGGCGCTGGGCTGATCGCTGGAGTGGCAGGCCTCGCGGACGAACTTGTTGATGCCGTTATGGTGGTCCCAGCCGCGGTGGTACAGCTGGATGAACCGCACGCCGCGCTCGGCCATCCGCCGTGCGAGCAGGCAGTTGTACGCGAACGAGCCGTCGGCCCCTTTCACGCCGTACATATCCAGAATGTGCTGCGGCTCGTCGGAGATATCGACCAGTCCCGGCACGCTCGCCTGCATGCGGAACGCCAGCTCGTACTGGGCGATGCGCGTCTCGATCTCCGGGTTCAGCTCGCGGCGATTGCGGATGCGGTTGAGCTCGCCCACCACGTCGATCACGTCCTGCTGCCGCTCGCGGTCGACGCCGGGCGGGTTGCTCACGTAGTGCACGGGGTCGCCCTGCGAGTAGATCGGCACGCCCTGGAACCGGCTGGGCAAGAACCCGCTGTGCCATTGCCGCGACGAGATCGGCTGCGGCGGCCGCGAGTCGGAGATGCTCTTCATCACCACGAAGCCGGGCAGATCCTCGTTCTCGCTGCCCAGGCCGTAGGTGACCCAGGAACCCATGCTCGGCCGGCCGGAGATGCTGGTGCCGGAGTTGATGAACGTTTGCGCGGGGTCGTGATTGATCTGCTCGGTCTGCAGCGAGCGGACGATGCAGATGTCGTCGGCGATCGACGCGGTCTGCGGCAGCAGCTCGCTGATGTTCTGGCCGCTTTGGCCGTGGCGGGCGAACTTCACCAGCGGCCGCAGACAGCGCAGCTCGGAGCCTTGAAGCTGGGCGATGGGCTGGCCGGCGGTGTAGGACGTGGGCATCGGCTGGCCGTGCATCTCGGCCAGCTTGGGCTTCTCGTCAAACGTTTCGAACTGCGAGGGGCCGCCGGCCATGCATAGGTAGATCACCCGTCGGGCCTTCTGCGGAAAGTGCAGGGGGTGCACCACGCCGCGCGCGGCGGCAAGGGCTGGGTCCGACGCGCGGACGGCCAGCGCACTCCGCTGTATGAGGCTCGCGAGGGCGGCGGCGCCGAGGCCCAGCGAGGCCTGGCCCAGGAAGGTGCGCCGGTTAAGCAGCGTGGTCACGGGATCGGAAAGCGGATCGAACATTGCGGAACTTGTCTGTCGTGAATGGGCGCTTGTGTGGGGCCGTCTCTCCGAGACGGCCTTTCGCGTCTCGGAGAGACGCGGCCACTCTAGTTGCGTGAGATCGTTTCGTCGAGATTGAGCAGTGCGCGGCACACGGAGGTCCACGCGGCCAGCTCCCCCGAATCGTGCTTGTCGTCTGTGGCGGAAATGCCGACTTCCGTCACCGATTTGGCCTCGGCCGCGTGTTGGCTGTAATGCTGGCGGTGCTTGGTGAGCAGCCCGTCGAGCAAACGGAGTTCCTCCGTGTCGGGATGGCGACCCGTCGCTTCCCGCCAGGCCCAGTCGAGCCGCGTGCGGTCGTCGGCCGCCTCGGCGGTTAGCGCGCGGGCAGCAAGCGCTCGCGCCGCTTCGACAAAGCAGGGATCGTTCAGCAACACCAGCGCCGCGCTCGGCGTATTGGACACGGCGCGCTGGGCGGTGCATTCTTCGCGGGTCGGCGCATCGAAGGCAAGCAGCCACGGATGGATGAACTGCCGCTGCCAGTGCACGTACACCGAACGGCGAAACTGACTTTCGTTTTGCGACGGCTCGTACTCGCGCGTGGGAAAGTTGAGCGTCGCGTAGTACCCAGCAGGCTGGTAAGGCTTCGAGATTTCGCCCCCGCCGGTCTGCATGACCAAGAGACCGCTGACCGCCAGCGCGTTGTCGCGAATCTGCTCTGCATCGAGCCGGCAGCGCGACTGCCGCGCCGCGAGCCGATTCTCCGGATCGACCGCGTCGACCTCCGGCCGCGGCAGCGAGCTTTGCCGATAGGTGCGGCTCGTCACCATCTGCCGCACCAGTCGTCTCACGTCCCAGCCGTTCTCCATGAAGTCGACGGCCAGCCAGTCCAGCAGCTCCTGGTTCGGCGGCCATTCGCCCTGCGAGCCGATGTCGATCAGCGTCTTGGACAGCCCCACGCCAAAGTAGCGATGCCATAGGCGATTGACGACCACGCGCGCGGTCAGCGGCTGGTCGCGCGATACGAGCCACTCGGCCAGGTCAAGCCGATTCGCCCGGCGCCCTTCGACGTCCAGTTGGTCCATGAAACGCGGCACATGCGGCTGCACCACGGCGCCGGAGTTGTCCATCCAGTTGCCGCGCGGCAGGATCCGCGTCTCGCGCGGCTCGATGGCCTGGGTGACCATCGTCGGTTCAAACTGGCCTTCCAGCTCGACGCGCTGGCGGCGACGGCGCGTGAGCCGATTGAGCGTCTGCCGCCACCGGCCGTCGATCCGGCCCGTCAGCGAGGCCTCGAGCCCCGCGATTTCCTCGTCGACCTTCACGATCTCGCGGTACACCGGCAGCGTCCACGCCATCATTTCCGGCGGACGCTCGGTAGGCGTGGTATTGCCCGCCACCTTGTCGAATGCGCCGTGATGATCGACGTCCGCGAAGAACGCCCCCAGGCTGTAGAAATCGTCTTGCGTGAACGGGTCGAACTTGTGATCGTGGCACTCCGCGCAGCCTACCGACGCGGCCAGCCACGTTTCCGACACGTTCCGCACGCGGTCGGCCAGATGCTTGGCCCGATACTCGCCATCCTGGGCGCCGCCCTCGTGCGTGGTCTGCAGCAGCCGGTTGTACCCGCTGGCGACGAGCTGCCACATCGTGGGCTCGGGCAGCAAATCGCCGGCGAGCTGCTCGATCGTGAACTGGTCGAACGGCAGGTTCTCGTTGAACGACTTGATCACGTAGTCGCGGTAGGGAGTGATATGATGCTCCTGGTCGCCGTGGTAGCCCACCGTGTTGGCGTAGCGCACCAGGTCGAACCACCACGACGCCATCCGCTCGCCGTACGCATCAGACGCCAGCAGGCGATCGACGAGCTGTTCGTAGGCGTCGGGGCTCTCGTCGCCGACGAACTCGGCGATCTGCTCGGTCGTCGGCGGCAGGCCCGTCAGGTCGAAGTACAGCCGGCGGACCAGCGTGAGACGAGCGGCGTCCTCGCTCGGCGTGAGCCCGGCGGCTTCGATCTTCGCCAGCACCAAGCGGTCAATCTCATTCAGCGGCCAACCCTCGCCTTGCACGTCCGGCAAATCGCCGCGCTCGGGCGGAATGTACGCCCAGTGCCGCTCATACTCAGCGCCCGCCGCGATCCAGTCGCGAATGAGCTTAATTTCGCGGGCCGACAACGGCGGCTTCTTCGCGTGGGCCGGCGGCATCTGCAAGTCGGGATCGTCCATCTCGATGCGGCTGACCAGCTCGCTCGAGTCCGGATCGCCGGGGACGATCACCCACTCGTGAGCGCCCTGCTGGGTATCGAGCCGCAGCTCCGCCTCGCGTGCGTTGGCGTCGGGACCGTGGCAGGCGAAGCAGCGATCCGAAAGGATCGGGCGGATGTCGCGATTGTACGTAGGAGCGTTCGCCGCCGCGCGCTGCTTGGTGCATGCCACGAGGAAACACGACGCCAGTGCGCAAATAAGAACTCGCCGCACGCTTCCTTCGTAATTGATAATCGACCAAATCATCCTAATATTTCGCTTCCAGTGAATTAGCGGCGCCGCGACTTCCCCCCTGGATCGCCGCGACGCCGCTCTGCCCCGGGACGCCGCCTAGCGCCGTCGGCGCTTGCCGGCCAGCACCCCGCCAACCAAGATCGCGAGCGCCAACGAACTCGGCTCCGGAACGGCGGCCACGCTGCCGCTGGCCCCGGTGGCGCCGAGACTGCGCTGCCAGATCAGAAAATCGTTGCCGTCGCTGTCGCCGTCGTTGTCGGCGTCACCGTTGGCATTGGTCCCGAAGGCGCTTCTCCACACCGTCAGGTCGGCGGCATTGACCGTGCCGTCGCCGTTGAAGTCGGCCGGGTGGCCGCCCCCGCCGCCGGTGACGAACCGCACGAAGCCTGGGCTGAGCGACGTTTCGCCCGGCGCCGCGTACAGGAAGCTCAGGTCCTGGGTTCCGCCGGCGGCAAAGCCGAGGCCCAAGTTCGCCGAGCCCCCGCTCGCCGCCAGACTCAACAGCGACGTCAGGTTGACTTCGCTCAGGATGTTGGCGCTGGAGCCGCCGGCTTCGTCCCATCCCGTTCCCACGGGATCGCCTCCCTCGCCGTCGTCCAAGCTGTTCCATCCGGCGGGATTCAACGAACCCGCGTTACTGCGAATTTCATAGTAGCTGAGGTCGATCGGCGCCGTGTGCTCGTTCCGAATCGAGAGTGCGCCGCTGGTGACGTTGACTTCCAGGATCAGACCGGTAAACGGGCTGAGCTCGATTCCGTTGAGGAACACGCCCGGGTTGACGCCGCCATCGGCCGTCAGCGGCGTCGTGTTGCGACCTTTCAGAAACAAGCGTCCCGATTCGTCCGCCAGGGCGATGCCGTTGAATTTGTACTGGTCGTCGGCCGTCGGACTGGCGGTGCCGATGAACGACGTCGTGAACGACAGCACGTCCTGCCGATTGCCGTCGAGCCAATTGGCCGTGCGCGTCGTGCCGGTCGAGCCGGTGTCGAACGAATACAGCGAGAAGGTATACGGCGTATTGGGCTGCAGCGCTCCGCCTTGAATGGTCACGTCGACGCCGCCGCCTTCGCCCGCGCCCGTGGCGACGAAGATAAAGTCGTCGTAAAGCTGGTTGAGCGTCGGCGCCGTGGTGGGCGTGGCCCGATCGCGGTCGTCGATGCCCAACTGCGGCTCGCCGGCGCCATTGACCGCCACGATGGAGATATCGTAGCCGTTGATATTGCCCGTCGCGCCGTCCAGAACGCCGGTCAATCCGGGGTCCATCGTGAAGGACGAAAAGCCTGGGACGGTATTGTCGCCGTCAGGGCCGGCCGTCGAGTCGCCGGCGCGGGCGTCGACGTCGATCTTCAGCAACGTCTGCGCCTGGGCGCCGCTGGCCGCAACGGCACAAACCAGCGCCGCCACCGCCACGCTCAGGCGGCGTCGCCGGGCCTGGCGAACCAGCGCCGCAGCCCCGACCAGCAGCAGGGCGCCGCCGGCCGGCTCGGGCACGGCCGCCGCGATTTGGGCGAACGAACCCACGCCGTTGGCGTTGTCGTAGGCGGTGCGAAATGCCACGAAGTCGTTGAAATTCACGGCGCCGTCGCCCGTGATGTCGCCGCTCGTGTAGGCGCCTGCCGGCGTCTGCCCCGTGGTATTGGTGTGCAGGTTCGCCCGCAGGATTTCGAAGTCGGCCAGGTCGATCGCCCCGTTGAAATCAAAATCGCCCCTCACGACCGCGTCGCCGCTGAAGGTGGGGCTCATCAGCACCAGGCGGTCGTCGGACAGCGTGAGGCTGAGCCGTACGTCTTCGAACGGCGACCGGACCCATACGTTGCCCAGACTGATCGAGCCGCCTCCGGAGGTCAGGGCGCCGCCGCTGCCGCCGCCCGCGGCGTCCTCCTCTTCGGCCAATTGCGTGGCCAACGGCGTGGTGGCTGGCGGAATGATGTTCCACGGGTGCGGGTCGAACGACATATTGCCGTTCCCGTCGAGCCGGCCGCTGACGGGCGTCCAGTTATCCACGCTCAGGGCGCCGGCCGGGGAATCGAGCGTGATGGCTTTGATGTGGAACGTTTCGGAGGTCGGGTTGGAGATGGTCAGCGCGCCGTTGGCGCGGTCGATCGACGCGGTCAGCGCGATCGCCGTGCCCGCGTCGACGTAGGCCACGCCGTCGAACCATGTGCGCGTGCCGCCGCCGGTGCCGCCGGTCACGCTGCGATCGTCGATGAAGACATCCAGATTGCCGGCGCCGTTGGCCGTCGCCGTGCCCGCCTTGGCCAAGAGCATGACCAGGGGATCGGCGGGCCGTTGCGTGAAGATCGTCCCTTCGCTCGTGGGCGGCGGAACGACCGACCACACGGCCGCCCCGGCCGTAATGCCCGCCTGGGCGCCCGGCACGCCCGCTCCGGCCAACGACCCTCCGCGCCAGCTCGAGAGCATGAGGTTGCCGGCGCTCGTGCCGGCCTGCATCGTCCAGTTTTCATCCTTGTCGGTCCAGAAGACGCCGTAAAGGTCATAGCTCTTGCCCGGTGTTAGCCCCGTGAGCGTCTGGTTCAGCGTCGGCGAATCTTCGGTAATGCCGGATTCGAAGAGCGTGTTATTGGCGCCGAACGCCCGGTAGCCCCACAGCAAGTCGTCGGCCACGGCCGCGCCGCTGTTCACCGCGGCGAGCGGGCCGAAATTGCCGGCCAGGTCGTCCGCGTCGACGTAGGTGAGACCCTGAGCCGAGGCCTGCGGCCCCGCGGCCATGACCGCCAGGGTGCCGCCGACGGCGAGCGCGGCCAGAACTGTTCGTTTGCAATCTGCGATGATGCGTCGTGTCATGATTACCATCTCTGCATGAACGAGGTGTGAAGAGTTTCGATTTCCTGCCGTTGTCAAAAGCTGTGAATTGTCATTGGCGCAGGCGGATCCTCCGCCGCCAGGCGTCGGGCCGAGATCACAACGCCGACCGCCCCCGCAGCGACCGCCTGGACGGCGCCCGGCTCGGGAACCGCGAGCCCCCCCGCCAGTGAGCCCCTTCCGTGGGCCGCCTCATACGCGGATCGAAACAGGACAAAGTCCGCGTAGTCGTTGCGCAAATCGCCGTTCAGGTCGCCTTGAGCCGCGGCCTCGTCCGGCGTCAAGTGCGACAGGTCCGCGTGCAACCCGGCGAGGTACTGAGCGAAGTCGACCAGGTCGACCGCGCCGTCCCGATTGAGATCGCCGATCTCGAACGTCTGGATCGGCTCGAACTCCGTCAGTCCGACGATGCGCGCGTTGTAATTCGTGTAGCTGCTGTACGCGCCGCGGAACCACAAGAGCGCCGTGCGCTCGCCGTCCCATTTCGGCACGATCGGCCGCAGGTTGTCGACCGTCGAGTTGAAGGTGATCGCGTTCCACGTCCACGTGGCGCCGCCGTCGGCCGTCGTGCCCTCGAAGATCTCGTAGCGCGGCATCGTCGCCTGGGTCCGCGGATCGATCCTCGTGGAAATGAACAGGCGGTCGGGATCGCCGGGGTCGAGCGCGGCCAGGCCCGTGTAGTCGGCCTCCGACGCGTACAGAAAGGCGCCGGCCCGCGCCACTTCGTGCACTTGCCACGCGGCGCCGTCGAACCGGGCGTAGTGAAAGCGGTGATCCTGCGTGCTGTCGCCCGCCCGCGTGGTGAACACCGCGTAGGGCCGACCCGCGCCGTCAAGCTCCAAGTCGGTCGTCCACGCGAAGCCAAATGGCGAGCCGTCCGTGTCGAACACTGCCGTGTAGTCGTTCGGGCGCTGGGCGGCGCCGTCGAACAGGTTGTCGTCGACCACGTTGCCGAACGAATCGTAGACCTTGCCGTCGCGGATTACGCCGTGGTAGATGCTGTTGTCGTACGCCCGCGGGTGATCCTCAGTCGTGATGAAGTGGATTTCGTCCGCGCCGTTGGAGGCATACTTCAGATAGGGCCGGCTGCCGTCCGTCCCGGTGAACTTCGGGTCGCCCGTGGGCGTGGGCCAGTCGAGCAGCCGCCCGCCGTAGGTCCACTTCTCGCCGCCGTCGGTCGACGTGCTCACGTTGGGGTCGAAGCCCACGGTCCGGGCGATGTTGTAGAGCCGCCCGGCGCCGCCGAGCTCGTCCGCCAGGTAGTGGAGATTCGAATACGTGACGTTGGCCGGGTTCGTGAACGTCTCCGGCTCCAACCAACTGGAGATGTCGCCGGGGTTGGCCGAAATGCGATAGCGCGTCACCGCGTCGTTGTTGTGCCGGGCGTAGACGGCTAGGTAACGCCCGTCGGGGCGGATCCACAGCGCCGCCGAGTCATGGTCGTCGGCCTGCAGCGACTCGTGCAACGTAAATCGCGTCACCTCGCCCGACTCGATGTCGAGGGCCGCGACGTCGACGTCGCCATTGCGCGCCGCACCGCCGGCGCCGGCCGCGGCGGCCACGGAGCTCACGAGGATCTTCCCCGCCGCCGAGTCGACGATCGCGCGCTCGTCTTGGAACCACGACCACGCGCCGTTGTCGTTGAACTGGATAAGGGAGCCGGCGACGTCGTTGACGGCCCAGGCGGGCGCGGCGGAAGAAGCGAAGAGCGCAAGCGCAGCGGCGACGCCGCGCGCGAGGCACGCTCGACTCCCGCTCACTGTGCGTCGTTTCGCAAACGTCAGCATTGTTCCGTCCGCCTTCCCCAATCCGCCTTCCGCCCTCGAAATCACTTCTTCTTCGGTACGTCGATGGTCACTTCCACCTCCCCAGCGTCCGCCGCCACGACGACGTCGTAGGTGAAGTCATCGGGCACGAGATTGAATCGCCGGAACGACGTGGGATCGTCGTCCGAGGGAGGTTGTTGCCAACAAGTCACGTTGACCGAGTACGTGCCGGGCGCGAGCCCATCGCCTTCCTCGAAAGACGTGACCTCGAACGATCCATCCTCGGCGAAGTTCGCCGACCCGGGGCGATTGGGCACGCCCTCCTCGGTCGAAATGGGAGAAAAGGTGATCGTGCCCGGCTTGGGCGGCGGCCCGCCGGCGAACGTGATCGTTCCCGATACCGGCACCATGGGAAGATCGCGCGACTTGCCGCAGCCGACCAGCGCCAACAAGGCGGCCAAAGCCGTCGCGGCACGCATCAGCGTCCAATTGAAAGTCATGTTTGCCATCTCAAACCTAGAGCCCGAATCGGGCGCTCCGCCGTGCGAACGTCCTCTCGACCATCGTGTTGTGCCGCGCGTTAGAACGGCGACTCCGGCAGCACTTCTTCCTGGGATTTCGATCCGAGCATGTTGACGACGATGTGGGACATCGAATCGTTGAAATAGTGGACGCTGGCGTCTGCCATCAGGAAATTCACGCCGCCGGGATGTTCGCTCTTGAAGCCCGACGAGATCCAGTAGTCGATCGTCTGGTTCTGGCGGTCCGAGTTGGGGGCGTTCAGCGGGATGTGCGTCGACGACACGGGGAAGTTGTCGCAGAACACGCAGTTCCACGCCCAATGCCGCGGCAGCGTTTCGCCCACCATGATCGTGTTGCTCAAGCCGTCGACCACGCTCTTCAGCGGCGTCGGCTTGTAGCGCCGGCAGAAGATGCCGGCGCAGGTATCGGTGTTCTGCACGCCGCCTTGATGAAATCGCGCGCACGGTTCGCGGCCGAGCTCCGGCGTCGTGGCGGTAGCCGGCTGGAGCGTGCCGAAGCCGCAGCCCAGGCACGTCAACCGCAGAATATTGGCGTCGTTGTTGGTCGCAAAGACGCATTGATCCGGAATCGTCGGTCCCATCGAGCCGGTATACCACAGACCCTGTGCCACCACGGGATTGCGGCTGCCGCCGCCCTGGCGCCGTTCCTGCAGAATGGGATTGCCGGCGTCGATGTCGCTCGGGCACACGAGCATGGGAATCGTCGTCGTCCGCGCGAGCGTGAGATTGGGATCGAGGTCGGCGTACTGAGTAAAGTCGTAACGAGCCGTAATTCCCTGCTGCTCGAAAAACGGAAACAACGTGACGATCCACGTGGGAACGCGCTCAGTTTCGCGCGCGTAGTTCGATCCCGCGGGAAACTCCTTCTTGACGTCCAGATTATTGTGGATCGCAATGCCAATCTGCTTGAGATTATTCTGGCATTGCAGCCGCCGCGCGGCCTCGCGCGCCGCCTGGATCGCCGGCAGCAGCAGGGCCACCAGCACGCCGATAATGGCGATCACAACCAACAATTCCACGAGCGTGAAGCCCGTCCGCCGATGAGTTCCGTACATGCGACAAGTTCCTGTCATGATGGCTCACTTCGCCTCACTATCCAGAGACAACCGTTGAGACTAGATTTCCGTCGCCACGCGCCGCCGATTCGCACCGTCGCGCGCGCCGCGCGCGGCGACGCGGGAGTCCGTTGACTCCGCTTTCGCCGCAGCGGGCCGCAACAGCCGATGATGCTCGGCCACCTCCGTGGCATCAAGCGCACGATCGTAAACGGCGACCTCGTCGAGATATCCAATAAAGCTCCGTTCGACCGACTCCGTGTAGAGTTGGCCGATCACCAACTGCAGGCCCTGCGGCGTGGGCGAATCGTCCTCCGCTTGTTGCACGAGCGCGCCGTCCATATACAGACACAGTTGATTGCCGCGGCGGACCGCCGCCACGTGCTGCCACTTGCGCAGCTCGTACGGTTCGGGGGAAAAGCAGTTCACTCCGTGGGAGCCATCGGACGTCAATTCCGCGCGATGCAGGAATCGCAGCCGATTGACGCGCAGCACGCTGCTGGGATTCGCGGGACCGCAGGCCTCGAGCAAAATGCCGTGCGTGTTGCGGCGCACTTCCCGATCGAACTGCCCGACGAACCCCACCATCGAGCCGAGATGCTGATGATTGGGCTTCATCCACAGCTCGATCGTGAAATCGCCGTCGAACACGTCGTCCCACGGGTCCGCGTCGAGGATCGATCCTTGCACGGTGCTCAGCCCCAGCTCCACGGCCCGGTTGCCTTCAGGGCCGGCCCGACCGACCTCGCCCTTGATCCGACCGTGATGCCCGGCGCCCATCTCGTTGGTAATCTGCCCGCCGCGAGCTTCCTCGAATCGCCAATAGGCGACCGGCTGGGCGGATTTCACCGCCTGCACATATTCCGGCGTGACCAGCAGGAAGTCGTTGCTCATCGACATCTGGGGGGTGAAACGCGTCTCCTCCGCGGCGACGCGTTCCGGCTTGATCGCCGGGCCGCCGATGTCCTGAAACCGCAGCGCCTCGTCCGCATTCAAGGCAAGCGCCGGCGTGAGGTCTCCCTCGTCGTTCGAACGCAGCCAGGGGGATTCGACCGAAGCGGTCCCATCGAAGCAATGCACTTCGGCCGTGCTGCCGAAGTTGATGAGGCCGACTTCGGAGTGCGGCCCGATCAGCACGCGGCCAAACGATGTTTCCACGACGTAGGCCGTCGAGCGCAGCGCCTGCGTCTTGACGACGACCTTGCCGTAGCTCGTGCTCGCCGCGCCGCCAGCGGTCAGCACGATCGAAGCCGGGCCCTCGAGTTGCAGGCGCACATCGCCGGCGGCGGAGCCGAGGCGAAACTCCGCGATGCCCTCGAGCAGTTGCAAGGCGTCGCCGCTGGAAATATTGCCGCGCCCAATCGGTCCAATCGTCGCGCCGGGACCCCAGATGCAGCCGGTGCCGCTGACCATGGTCGCATGCACCGAGTTTGCGCCGTCCGCGCCATGTTCGGCGCTCCGAAACGCTTGCTGGCCGACCAGGAAACCTGCCAGCGCCGCGGCGAGCGCCAGCCAATTCCACCGCGCGCGCCGCGCCACGCGGTCCGGCGACTTCATTGCCGGCGCGGTCGCCTTGGCGGCATCCGCCGTCGACGGTACGGCCAGCGCACGAATCGCGCGCGGCAGTTCGACCTCTGCAGCGTTCCACGCAAGCCAACCTTCATGGCCCGCGACCTGGAGAATGCAGTCCCGCGCCGCGGGGTCGGACTCGACGAGTTCGCTTAATCGCGCAAGCTGTGCCTCGCCCGCCTGCTGCTCGCCGGCCAGCAGCCAGAGCCCGATCAGCTCGCGCTCGGTGGAGTGGTTCATGAATCGTCTGCCCCCAACGTCGATAACCGCTGCCCGGTCCTGTTGGCTCGATGCGCCGCCCCCGGGCAACGCACCGCAAGGTGCTCATCCATTCGACGCCATCGCCCGCCGCATGCAGTGCAGCAGCGCGCTGTGAATCCGGCTGAGCGACCGATAAATCGAATGCACGCTCTTGGAGTACCGCTCGGCAATCTCAGCGACCGATCGCTGCGAAAAGTACTTGTGTTCCAGCAACTCGCGGTCGCGCGAGGACAATTTCTTCAAACAGTCGGCCAGCGCCTCTTGCCGTTCGTTCGGTTGATCGATCACCTGCAGCGCGTCCGAGGCCAGCGCTTCCCACGCCGCATCCGACAGCGTTTTTACGCGCCGCGTCTTGCGGCGGTCGTAAAGCGCCTCGAAATAAGCAATCCGGCATGCCCAGGCGAGGAAGTTCGTCCCCGGCTCGTAGGCGTCGAACTTCTCCCACAACAACACGCTGGTGTTCTGAAACAAGTCGTCCGCGTCCGACCGGTTGACGCACAGGGCCAGCACGAAACCGAAGATTCGGCTGGAATGCTGGGTCAGCAGCCGGACGAATTCGGCTTGGCGGTCGGCCATGACGCGTCAACTAGCGCGAGGGGCAAGAAGCGGACGATAAGCGTAGCGCGGTCGCCCAAACGATGCCAACGACGCCTGCCCTACGTCGATTGGTCGCGGCGGCGACCGGTCGGCTGACGCCCCCAGCGGCGAGGAGCGCATGCCGACATTAGTGCTACGGCGCGGGGGCGTGCGGAATTGCGCGAAATCTTCAAACTTTTTTCGCAGGGCCATGCCGCGAGTCCATTTAGCAGCGGGGCTCGCCCCGCTCGGCCCACAAGCGGGCCGGCTAAATGTCGTCCTCCGAAACGAACACGGCGATGCCGCCCTACGGCCACTCACCGAAACTTCTGGTAAGCCGCAACCGCCATTTCGTCGACCCGGTCGTTCTCCGGATGGCCGCTGTGGCCGGCCACCCGGGTGTATTTCACCCGGTGGGTCGTGGCGAGCTGGTCGAGCCGCCGCCACAGCTCCTCGTTCTTGATGGGAGCCAACTTGTTGCCCTCTTTGCGTTTCCAGCCATTGGATTTCCACTTGGGCAGATACTCGCTCAGCCCCTTGCCCACGTAAACGCTGTCTGTGAACAGCTCGACGCGGGTGGGCCGCTTCAGGGCGCTGAGGCCCTCGATGGCCGCCATCAGCTCCATCCGGTTATTGGTCGTATCCCGCTCGCCGCCGGACCGCTCCAGCGTTTTTCCCGTGGCGGGGTGGATGAGGATGAACGCCCACCCCCCCGGCCCAGGGTTTCCGCTGCAGGCTCCATCGGTGTAGAGCAGGACTTCAGGGGCGTCGGCCATGGGAGACAATGAGAATAAGGCTGGAGGCTGGAGACTTGAGGCTGGAGTATAAAGAATCGAGATCGGTTTGCGCGCGTCGACCGCGTCAGATTCCCGCCCCTTCGTCGGCGGTTCGTGCGGCGCCCGCGAGCTGTCGAAGCTCCTCGCCGAGCGTGCCTTCGGGCGCCAGCTCGCCGACCGTCCACGGCAGGATGACCGTGAACTCGCTGCCCCGGCCCAGCTCGCTCTCCAGTGTCACGTCGCCGCCCAGCAGCCGGCACAGCTCGCGCACGATCGACAATCCCAAGCCGCTGCCGGAGTGGTCGCGCTTCAGGGCGTCTCCCCCGGCGAGCGCACTGGCGCCCTGACGGAATTTTTCGAACACGGCCTGCTGCTCGCTCTCGCTGATGCCAACGCCCGTGTCCGCCACCGTGAGCCGCAGGTCGCCGCGGCGGTCCTGGTGAGCCGTCACGTGAATCCGTCCGCCGTCGGGGGTGAACTTGACCGCGTTGGTCAACAAATTGTTGAGGATCTGCTCGATCTTGCCGCGATCCTGGTAGATCGCCGGGAGGTCGGGCGCCACTTCGCAGTCCAGCTCGATGTGCTTCTTTTCCGCGAGCGGCCGCACCAGGTCGCACTGCGTCTGCACGACCGCGCCGACGTCGAATTCCGCGGGCCGTACGTCCATGCGACCGCTCTCGATCTTCGCCAGGTCGAGCATGTCGTTGATCATGTCGAGCAGTTGCCGGCCCGATCGCTCGATGTTGCTGGCGAACCGCCGCTGCTTCTCGTCGAGCGTCTTCACGCTGGCGAGCAAATCGCTGAACCCCAGGATGCTGTTGAGCGGCGTGCGCAGCTCGTGGCTCACGGTGGCCAGGAAGTCGCCCTTCACCTTGTTCGACTGGAACAGCCGCATGTTCACCTGAGCGAGCTCGTCGATCTTCGAGTCCAGCTCGCCGTTGACGGCGCGCAGCTCGTCTTGTTGCCGCAGCAGTTGCCGCAGCATGCGATTGAACGCGGCGCCCAGCTCTTCGAACTCGTCGCCCGTGTGGATGACGGCGCGCTGCTCGACGTCGCCGCGGCGCACCGCGTCGCTCACGTCGCGGAGGTGGGACAGCGGCTTGACGATCACGTACCGCACGATAAAGAACAGCGCGAGCATGGCGGCGCCCGCCGTTACGACGCCGAGCGTGATGAGCCACGCGCGATTCTCGGCCTGGGCGTCCTGCGTATCGCGGGCGTCCATCTTAATCCGCATGATGGCGACAAGGTCGCCAACTTTCATATCGGGCCGATAAACAGGCTGCCTGCGGGAGACGTGACAGTGCGACCGTAAGCATCCCTCCTTTGCGTAAACGGGTTCGTAGTACTCATTCCACACCCCCGATTCGCCGGCAGCAGAATTGATGCCGGCGGCCCCGTTGTCCGCCTGCGGCGCGTCGGTGAGCGGCCGCTGCGCCCACTGTTGTCCGTCGTTTTCGAGTCGTTCAACATCCGCGTCGGTCTTCAGCCCAGCACTCAACGCCGTCCACTTCCACATCAGTTCCCATTCGAACTCATCGCGCGGCTGGTTGTAGTCTTCGGCGTTTTTGGGGTAGATGGGATCCCACTGGTATCGGCGAGGACGCCGAACAAGTTCCGCGATCGCCCTATCAACCGACGCCACCAACGGATCCTCGTCCTGTTTCAGCAGGTGCGCTTCCATGAGCGCCGCACTGACAACTTGTTCACCGAGGATCCGGTTCTGGTCGCGGACAATCTCCTCGTTCTTGACGCTGTACAGATAGAAGCTGCCCGTGATCAGCAGCCCGATGCAGATGCCGAACAACCGTCGGAACTTGCGTTCGAGATTGCTCTCGCCGAGAACGCGCTTGACGGTGCGGTAGCTCACGGGGAAGGCTGTAGGCTTTAGGCTTTAGACTGTAGGTCGGAACGCGCTGGAGCCGTGGAATTTGCGGCCGCCGCCTGCATTGTAGGCGAGCGTCGCGAAGCCCACCAAGTGCAAGCCCGCAGCAGCGCCCGTTCCCCTCCGACCTACAGCCTACGGCCTACAGTCGACAGCCTTCCGTCACTGCATATCCCAAGGATCCACGTCGACCGTCCATCGCACTTCGCGCGGGGGCTCGAACTTTGCCGTGGCGGCGCGGACCAGTGCTTGCAGCGTGGCAATCGCCGGCGCCTGCAACTGCAGGTGGAAGCGGTACTCGCCGCGTAAGCGGGCAATGGGCGCTGCGCCGGGCCCCAGGATGCGAATCGTCGCGTCGCCGGCCGCCGCCGCCCGGAGCCGCTCGCCCAGGTGCGCCGCCGATTCGCGCACGCTCGCCTCCTGCGGGCCCCGTAGCACGAGCCGCACCATGCAAGAGTAGGGCGGGTAACCGCCGGCGCGACGCACGGCCAGTTCATGAGCCGCGAACCGCTCATAGTCGTGCCGCACCGCCGCGGCGATCGCCGGATGGTCGGGGCTGAGCGTCTGCACCAGCACGCGGCCTCCCTGGCGACCGCGACCGGTGCGACCTGCCACCTGGGCGATCAACTGAAACGTGCGCTCCGACGCGCGAAAGTCCGGCAGGTGCAGCGCCGTGTCGGCATTCACCACGCCCACAAGCGTCACGTTGGGGAAGTCGAGCCCCTTGGCGATCATCTGCGTGCCCAGCAGGATGCGGATCTCGCCCCGCTGGAAGGCGTCCAGCACGTTGCCGTGGCTGCCGCGTTGCCGCATGGAATCCACGTCCATCCGCGCGGACGCGTACTCGGGAAAGCGCGAGCGCACCTCCATCTCGAGTTTCTGCGTGCCCAAACCGCCATAGCGGATCGCCGGCATCTTGCAGTCCGGGCACGTCGCCGGAGGTTGCGTTTCCGCGTCGCAGTAGTGGCACAACGCCGTGTTATGCTGCCGATGATAGGTCATCGGCAGATCGCAGTGTTCGCACTTCAGCACGAACCCGCACGCCGGACACTGAATGTGCGTGGCGAACCCGCGACGATTGAGCAGCAGAATCACTTGCCCGCCGTCGCGCAGCGCGGCCGTCATCGCCTGATGCAGCGGCCGGCTGATCGCCCCGCGACTGAAGCGCGTCTGACCGGGATCGCGCAGGTCGACGGTCATCACCTGCGGCATGGGCAAGTCGAGCACCCGCCGCGGCAGCGTCAGTAGTTCGAACTCGCACGTCGCCGCGCGCTGCCACGCTTCGAGCGACGGCGTCGCACTTCCCAACACCAGCGGCACGCTCTCCGCAGCGGCACGCTGCCAGGCCACGTCGCGGGCGTGATACCGCGGCGCCGTATCCTGTTTGAACGTCGTTTCGTGCTCCTCGTCGATGACGATCAACCCCAGGTGCGGCGCCGGCGCGAACACCGCGCTGCGGGCGCCGACGATCACCTGCACCTCGCCCCGCGCGATGGCCTGCCAATGCTGATGCCGCTCCACGTCCGTCTGATGGCTGTGCAAGACCGCGACGCGCGGAAATCTCGCGGCAAACCGCCGCACCGTCTGCGGCGTGAGGCTGATCTCGGGCACCAGCACGATCGCCTGCCGGCCGAAGCTCGCCACGTGCTCGATCGCCTGCAGGTAAACCTCCGTCTTGCCGCTGCCCGTGACGCCGTGCAGCAAGAGGCCCCGAGCCTGCCGCGCATCGATCGCCGCGAGAATGGCGTCGAGTGCCGCCTGCTGGTCGGGATTCAAGCTCAATCTCCCTCCGGCTCCCTCCCCCTTGTGGGGAGGGTTGGGGAGGGGGGGACGCGGGTACACGGGTTCACACCCCTCCCT
>CAYSFP010000133.1:0-16963 GCA_964430075.1 uncultured Planctomycetaceae bacterium
ATGTCCATATCATTTCAACAGCGAACGAGTTAGACAAAGTTCAAGTGCCATTCGACTCGCGCCCCCTTTTTAATCTTATTTTTAACCTTTTAATCACGAATTCCTTGCGCAGTGGCGCTGGACGAGACGGCAGCCAATTTAGGCGACCCGCGCGTGCGGAAACCGTCCCACAACTTCTATAAACCCCAGCACTCGAAAACAGCCCGCAGCGTAAGCAAGGCCGTCGGCGTCGATCCCTTGCTGCCGCGTCGGGTTTTTACAGGAAAGAGACGTTCCCTGGCGACGGGGGCGCCGATCGAACCCGCGACCTCTCGGCAACGCGGGTGCGTAGAATGGTTCACCCCCGCACCGAATTGTAAGGACTTCCCGTAGGAACCTCCCGCCATGAAATCCCCCACCCCCTATGCCGCCTGGTTTCAAACCGCCGCCTCCGCTCCCGAGCCGGACGAAGCGTCGCAGCCCGCCCGGCCGACGGGAGAAGGGCGGGCGCCCGCCGATGACCTGGACCTGCTCGATGCTTACTCCCGTGCGGTCGTCAGCGTCGTCGACGGCCTCGGCCCGGCGGTCATCTGCGTCGAAGGCCCGCGCGGCGAAACCCGCGGCGGGCAGGGCTCCGGCGTGCTGCTCACGCCCGACGGCTACGCCCTCACCAACAGCCACGTCGCCGGCGGGCGGAAGCAACTCACCGCGGTGACTGAAGACGGCGACCGGCTCGACGCCGAGCTCGTGGGCGACGACCCGCGCAGCGACCTGGCCCTGCTGCGGCTGGCCGCGCGCGATCTGCCGTTCGCCGAGCTGGGCGATAGCGACGCCTTGCGCGTCGGCCAGCTCGTGATCGCGATGGGCAACCCGCTGGGGTTCCGTTCGACGGTCTCGACCGGCGTGGTCAGCGCCACCGGCCGCGCCATGCGCGGCGTGGGCGGACGGCTCATCGAGAACATCGTGCAGCACACCGCGCCGCTGAACCCGGGCAACTCGGGCGGCCCGCGGGTCGACACGCGCGGCCGCGTGGTGGGCGTCAACACGGCCATCATCGCGATGGCTCAGGGCCTGGGGTTCGCGATCCCCGCGAACACCGCCCGGTGGGTCGTCGGCGAGTTGATGACGCACGGCGAGGTGCGGCGCCGCTGGCTCGGCATCGCGGGCACGACCGCCGCGCTGCCGCGGGCGCTGGTCCGCGAGCTCGATCTCGTGGCCGACGAAGCGGTCGAAGTGCTCGAAGTCAGCCCCGGCAGCCCCGCGGCCACGGCGGGCCTCCGCGCGGGCGATTGCGTCGTGAGCATTGCCGGCCGCGTGACCACGAATGTCGACGAGCTGACGCGCGTCATCGGGCTCGTCCCGATCGGCGAGCCGCTTGTGCTGGAGGTGCTGCGCGGGGAGAGAGTGGTGGAGTTGACGGTGGCGGGGTGAGCTGGCCTCGTGCCACGGCTGTGTGATGTCGCCGCTGCGCGGCTCGGAAATCGGCCGCGACCCTTTTCGCCATCATGGCGATTGTCGACGCCGGCCGCGGCGCTCTAACAGCGCCGGACTTATCCGCCGCGCATCGCGGCGAGCAGGTTGCGCGTGATCTGCTGCACGCGCACATCGGGGCCGCGCGGCGTCGTATAGACCTGCGGGCGCACGTATCCCGGCGGCTCGCTCAGGCCGTCGGCCCACCAGATGGTGGCGCCGTTGAAGACGAAGTTTTCTTTCGGACCCGGATAGATCGTGGAGGTGAACGTGCCGCCGTTGGGCTCGCCGGGCGCCTGCTGCGTGGGACCGCTGGCGACGATTTCGAGCCCCGGAATCGGCGCCGGGTCGCCGTGCCACTCCCAGCCGACGAGACCGGGGATGGCGTCGCTGGCCTGCATGCCCGTGCCGGCGAACAGCCAGTGGTCGGGCAATTGGCAGGTCCAGTCGGCCCCGCCGGTGACGGGGCCGGTGCTGTGGGCGCCGACCAGCTCGTTCGCGTAGGGGCGTATGTGCTCCAGCGTGCTCATGTGGTCGAAGTCGCGCGTGCCGCCCGGCGGGCCGAATACGCCGACGCGCTCGAATGCCGCGTTCGCGTCGTCGAAAGCGACGCGTCCGCAGACGGCGTTGCCGGAGAGGAACGCGACGTTGACGCCCGCGGCGATGGCCGACTGGACGTTGCGGAACATCTCGATCGTCCAATACTCGTCGTGCCCCACGCTGAGAAAGCCCTTGGCGCGGGCGAGGCCGGCAGCGTCGCGATGCGTATCGAGATTCGAGACGTAGGTGACGTCGTAGCCTTGCGACTCCATCCAGTACGCCAGCGGAAACTCCCACAAGAGCCACTCGCCGGAGCCCGTCGACAGCGGAGCGTCGAAGATTTGGCAGTACTTGCCGTAGGGCCGGGCGAAGCCGACCTGCACGTCGCCGCCCCAGTACCACTCGTTGTTGCCGTCGTCGTAGAGAGAGAACTGGCTGGGCCAGCGGTTGTAGGCTTGCCAGGTGTTGTCGCTGCATTGAAAGAGAAAGTCCGCGCGGCGGTCGTCGCGGACGATGAAGATCACGTAGCTCTGCGGGCCCTCGGGCAACAGAGAGAGCTTGCCGAGGTAGACGCCGCTCGTCCAGTTCGCGGGAATGGTCAGTTCGGCGCACGCGGGCCAGTCGCAGGTGCGCAGGCGCTTCGCCCCGATGGGCGGGTCCGGCTGAACGGCGCCGCGGAACTCGCCCATGTGCTTCATGTGACGGGCGCCGTCTCCGCCGTAGTAGCCCGTGCGGTAGACGTCGAGCGCGAAGGGCGCGGCGGGGTTCGCGCTGACGTGAAACGAGATGGTCTCGCCGGCGCGCACGACGCGGTGCGAGCAGTAGCCCTCGATGCGCGGCGAGCGGTAGCGCGACGCAGGATCGATGTGCGTCTCGCGGAGCATCCACTCGCGCGTGCCGGGACGCTGGTTTTCGCGCACGACGGAGTTGTCGGCCGGCTCGGCGCCGCCCAGGCGCGCGGGCATGGCCACGGTTGCCAAGCCCGCGGCCGCCGTGGTGCACATCATTTGCCGGCGCGTTGCACCGTCGGTTCGATCGTTCAGAGACATCGGAGGACTTGCACAGGACCGACGGTTCGGGTCGTACATTGAAGTCGTGATTACAATGCCAAGATGAGCAAAAACAACATCTTAGGCGGCGTCCTTCTCACGATTGCACTGGCCCTTTGGAGCTACCTCGCCGGACTTGCCTTCATGGCGAGTCGGGTGGGGCTCGAGAATCCACTCCTTCGCAAAGTAATGCTGACGATTGCCGGCTTAGCCGCATTGGCGTTCGCGATCACCTGGACCGCAATTCGTCTTCTGCGTTCTTCAAGAGATTCTTGATGGCACGTAGTACGACAGCGCTAAGGCGCGCCGATCGAAACCACGGATGACACGGATTTCACGGATGGGAACAAGCGCGGCGGAGTCGTTTTCTTGCGATGGCGATCCAACGTCGCCGTGAGCGCGTCAGCAACGACGAAATCCGTGTGATCCGTGAAATCCGTGGTTTCAACTGAGCGCTGTAGGATTAGCGACGGGCATCAAACACTCGGCAACAATCATCCCCCGGCCTGCGAGATTTTCGGCGCCGCGGCGCCGGCGCGGAAGAGGTGGTCAACGCCGCGGATGAGCAAGCCGTCGTGGATGGGAACGGGGCTGGCGATGATTTTTTCGCCCATGTCGTTCCCCTTCGCGGTCAACAGCTTGAAGCCCTCCTTGACGCCTACGACGAAGATCACACCGTCTTCGCGGGCACAGTACAGCTTGTCGCCGGCCAGGACGGGCGAGGCGTAGTACTTGGCCCGATTGCGCGGCAGCTCGTCGGCCCACTGTGGTTTTCCCGTACGCAGGTCAAGGCATTCGACGCGCCCCTTATCGGTGAGCACGTAGGCGAGATGGCCGGAGGTGACGGGCGTCGGCACGTCGGCGCCGATCTCGCGTTCGTTGGCGCCGCGCTCCCAGATCTTCTCCGCCCCCGTTGATGTCATCTGCACGCCGGCGAGAAACTTCGCACGGCCAAACGGAACGATCGCAATTCCTTCGCTGACGGCAGGCGATGCGATGACGCGCCACATGCCTTCGTTCTGCGGGTTGAAGCCGTCGCGCTCCCACAGCAGTTCGCCCGTCGCAGCGTCGTGGGCGGTGAGGTAGTCGGCGCCGAAGATGACGACGGCGTCGCGGCCGTCGATCTTCGTGAGTTGCGGGGTGGTGTAGCTCTGATCGGATTCGGGAGGCCGCTGGTATTTTCGCGGGGTTTTCCAACGTTCCTTGCCCGTCTTGAGATCCAGGGCCGTGACGTAGGAGTCGCCGGCGTTCATGACGGCGACGATCACCGAGTCGCCGGCGATTACGGGCGAGCTGCCGAGGTCCCACCAGAGGTCCTTGACGTCGTAATTCAGGCTTTCCTCCCACAGGACCTTGCCGTCGAGATCGAGGCAGGCGACGCGGCCGCTTTTGAAGTAGGCGACGACGTGCTCGCCGTCGGTCACGGGCGAGGGGTTGCTGCCGCTGCCGTTTTGATGCTTGCCGGCGACCTCCTCGCCGAACGGCTTGCGCCAGAGTTCTTCGCCGGCGAAGTCGTAGGCCACGACGCCGTCCTGGCCGTCGATGCCGCAGGTGAGAAAGATCCGGTCGCCCCACACGGCGGGCGTCGACATGCCGAGGCCGGGGAGTTTGATCTTCCAGGCGAGGTCTTTCTCGTCGGCGGAGAACTCGACGGGATAGTCGCCGGGGGCGGCGACGCCGTTGGCGTGGGGGCCGCGCCACTGGGGCCAGTTGTCGGCCGTGGCGGTGGAGGTAGCGAGGGCGGCGAGCACCAGGGCGAGGGGCGTGCGGAGGATCATGGCGGCTCCGGCGGATGTGTTAGTTAATAGAGATGGAGGGGAGCTGCATTGTAACAAGTTGCCCGGTCCTTCGTGACATCCTCCGGCCCCCTCCCCTCGGCGGGGAGGGGAACGGAAGGACGATGTGTTGTCAGGTCAGCTTTTCGCCGTCCCAGCGCGCAACTCCGTGGACGAAATATCCGCGCGGAAGTCGGCGGCGGGGACTTCGTCGCACAACGCGCGGAGAGCGGGCGGGAGGTCAAGGTCGGCCAGGGCTTGGAACCGACCGCCCGCCGCGCGGCCGAAGGCGAGGAAGCGGCACCCCTGGGCGGCGATGTGAGCAACGGCCTCGACGCGGCGTTTTGCGTCGCCGCCGTAATATCTCGGATCGGCAATGCGGGCGAGAGTGTCGGCGCCGACGACGAACGTGGCGCCGGGGAAGAGCTCGGCCTTTTCGCGGAAGGTGGCAGCGCGAGTGAGAGCGATCGGTTGCGAAGGGCTGACTTCGCGGAGCGCCTCGACGCGATCGCGGATCGCCAGAAAATCCAGCGGCGGCTTATCGACGTTTATGATCGACGCCTCCCACGTTACCGGGCCGCCCAAGCGCTGCTCGGCGATCGCGGCCATGCGGAGGTGCGCCTCGTGCGGCGGATTGAAGGCGCCGGGGAAGACGGCCTTGCCAATCGGGAGCGGTTGCTCGCCGACATACTCGTTCACCGTGCCGGGCTGCACCACGGCGATGCGGCGGGAGCCCAACAGCAGCTCGATTTGCTCCGGAGGCGCATCTTCCGCGCGGACCCGTCTGAGGTCGCTCGCCTCATCGGGAAACTCGATCTGGGCGTCGACGGCGCGAGCGATCAACCCTAGCAGCGCTGCGGCTGAGCGCGACTCGTCCCAATCGCGTGCAAGTTGAGGCCTCTCGTTGAAGAACTCGGTGATTTCTTCGGTATGGAGAATCTGGGACCAAACTTCTGTTCGCGCTGCGGTTTGGGCGGCAAGGTGGAAACGACGCTGGCCTTTCTTCTCCCGACTGGTCGATAGGCTGCCGGTGAGGCTCACGCCGACCAGGCGCGCGGGATCCGCGCCGGGAGCGAGAACTCGAGCGCGCTCCAGCGCTGCCATGGCCATCGCCCGCGCGGTGGCTTCGCTGCACGCCTGGTCGGGCATACCGCCAATCCAATCAACCAGTGCCGCGAGCGAGTAGGGAACGACCGCCTCGAGGACGGTCTGCGACGCACCGGGCGTCTGGACGAGGGCGCTGATCGCGCCGCTGCCGCCGCCGGTAACGGCCACGACGAGTTGGCGGCCGCTCGCGTGGATGGCGGCAACGAGATCGTGCCAGAGCTCGTAGTCGGCGGAGTTGAGCATGCCGTCAGTTTACTGACGATGCTCGTGGCGACGCTACGCTTGGCGGACTTGGCGGCGTGCAAGTTACGATGCAGCAAGATGCGGTGCGCCCCGGCGATGCGTAGCATCGCGGCTAGTGTTGGCGTAACGTTGGGCCCCCTGCGGGCGTCGGCGCCTGAGGCGCGACAGCGCTTTGAAGACGCCATCACCCCTCAGACGCCCGCCACGCGAGGCGCCGTCCCCCCTGTTCTCGAAAGGCGTCGAGCTTGCGCGCGGAAACCTCTCGAGCGGCGAAAAACTGAACCTCCGCCTGTTGAAATAAAAAGTGGGCCGCAGCGAGCCGGGGCGTCCTCGCCCCCGGCAAAGGCAGTGGGGAAGACGGCCATTCACGCGCACCGTTTGCCTACGGCGCCTGTGGCTCGCTGATTTCGTTGGCGCGTTGCTCGGCGAGCGCGGCGGCCTCGGCGGCGAGCTTGAATTCCGGCCCCGGTGCGTAGTACTGCACGTCGTCCGTCAGATGGTACGGACTGGGGAGCGTCTGGCCCGCGACGTCGATTTGGCAACCCGTCGCTGCGGCGCCCAGCGCCATGAGCATCCCGGCGGCAAGCAGGCGGCCGCGGCTGTTGAGTGTCGAAAGCTTCACGATTCGCGGCTCCTGGCACGCCAATAAGGGATGACTCGGCGAGCCGTGGCCGGTTGATGCGGGCTCCGCATCGGCGGGCCTCGGCTGGCACGATTCGCACTATCGTTATCGACTGCGCAGCCGGCAAACTTTCGCAAACACGGCGAGTTTTCCGCGCGAGCGATGCGCCAGCGTGGCTAGCAGGCCCTCAATGGCAGGAGAAACGGCGGCCGGCGGCAACGCTTGGCGGGGCGCGCAGCGGCACGCATGCCGCAGGAATTCGCCGCCATTTGGGCGGAACTGGTAGAATGGACGGAGTCGCGCCTGGTCGCCGGCGCAGTTCGTCCGCACGAGCTGCCGCGCCTCGCTGGCGCGCGCAATTTCCCGGGAGCAGAGCACATGCATGCACCATCGATCGGGCGGCGGCTCGCGGTCGGGGCCGTCCTGGCGACGGCGTTTTATGGGTGGCTGGCGCCAGCGGCCCGCGCGCAGTTCCGCGATTCGATGCCCTCGCGGATGTATTATGTCGGCGTCGAACAACTGTACCGCGGCGAGTATCGCGACGCGCAGCGGTCGTTCAATCGAGCACTCACGGGGGCAGTGAAGACGCTGGGGCCCACGGGGCAGATTCGCTGGATCGATTCGATCTGCTATCACGCGATGCTGGGCGAGGTGTACTACCACGCGGGGCAGCCGGCCGCGGCGCTCGAGCAATTCAACTTCGCCTGCTCGCTGTTTCTACAGTACCCGCGGTGGATGCTGCGAATCCAGTTCGACGCCGCGCCCACGGCGGCGCCGGCGCTGGCGCGGGTGGTCATCCCTTGGGGACTGAGCCAGCGGCAAGCGACGCGCGGGAAGTTTCCCGAGACGATGGCCGTGTCGCAGGGTTCGCTCGACGCCAATGCCCAACTGCAGCAGGGGGGCGTGATTACGCCGCCGCAGTTGTGGCCGGTGAACGTGGTGGAGGTCGTGCGGTGCACGGCCCTGGCGATTCGCCGCCGCAACGAGATTTTGGGACCCTTGGGTCCGTACGACCAAATCTCCAAGAGCCTGGCCTCGACGCTCGCCCGCGGCGGGGCGCCGCCGAACCACTGGTCGAGCGCGTGGGTCGACATCGAGCGCGGGTTCGCCCAGGCGGGCGTCGGCGACCTCGCCCAAGCGATGGATTCGTTGCAGCGGGGCACGCTCGTGGCGGGCCGGTTCGATCATCCGCTCACCGGGCTTGCGCTGTTGGAGCAGGGCCGGCTTGCGCTGGACGCGGGACAAGTGGACGACGCCCAGTCGCTGCTGCTGGAGGCCAGCTACGCCGGCTTCGTTTACGAAGACGCGGGCGTGATCGACGAAGCGTTTCGCTGGATCGCGTCGGCGCAGCTCGCCACAGGCTCGGGAGCCGTGCATCCCTCGTTGGCGCCGGCGGCCGATTGGGCGCGCCGTGAGCGGTTCAGTCACATTGCCGCGCGGTTGGGACTCGCGTTGGCAGAGCAGCTTATGGAGCTCGGCAACTGGCAGGACGCCGGGACGGCGCTCGCCGCGGGGACGTCGCAATTGCAGGATGCTCGCAGTGGCATCCTGGGCAACCGCGCGGCGTTTCTCGACGCGAAGATGGACTACCGGCAAGCCCGCTCGTCCGCGGCCCAGAAGCTGGGCGCGGCGATCGAAGCCCAGCAAGGCATGTCGCTGGTCAACCTGCAAATCGAGCTGGCCAACAGCAAGTTCGACGATCAAACGTTGCCGATGCGCTCGGCAGGCGCCGTGTATGAGCTGCTGCTGGCCGACCCAACGCCGGCGGACGCCATCCTGCGGCTGCTCGAGTCGCTGGCGGTGATGAAAACGCCGCACGAACGGGCGTTCGAGCGGTGGTTGATCGCGACGCTCGATCGCGGCAATCTGGGCGCGGCGGTCGAGGTGACCGATCGCGCCAAGCGGCGTAGGTTTCACAACGCGCTGCCTTGGGGGGGACGGATGGCGGCCGTGCGCGAACTGATGTCCGGCCCTTTGGGCGCCGAAGACGCCCAGCGGCAGCAGCAGCGGAGCGACCTGCTGGAACGGTTTCCGGAGTTCGCCCGCGCGGATCAGGCGGCGGCCAAGATCCGCGCGGAGCTCGCACAATCCTGGCTGCCCACGATGGACGAAGATGCGCGGCGCAAGACGACGCGGCTGTGGAAAGAGTACGTCAGTGCGCTCGACGCCCGCGAGCTGCGGCTGGGCAATGTCGGGCTGACGCCGATCGCCGCGGAACAGCGGTTTCCGCCGCTGGTGACCGCCGCGGAGCTGCAAGCGGAACTGCTGCCGGGCCAGGCGCTGCTGGTGTACCACGACACGGCCGAGGGTTTGTTGGGCTTCTTGTTCACGTCGAAGTCCGCGTCGAACTGGAACTGCGGATCCAGCGTGCGGGTCGGCAATCTGATCTCTCAATTCCTGCGCGATCTGGGCAACTACGATGCGAACCGCGAAGTGACCGCCGAGACGCTCCAGTCGACCGAGTGGCAGGAGTCGAGCGGCGAGCTGGCCATGGCCCTGCTCGAAGGCTCGTCGCTCGATCCCGCGTCGGTGAGCGAATTGATCGTGATTCCTGATGGCGTGATCTGGTATGTGCCGTTCGAGGCGCTCGTGGCGCCCGTCGACGGCAAGCCGACGCCGCTGGTGACCCTGCTGCCGGTGCGGTACGCACCGACGGCGGGGCTGGCGTTCAGCGCCCCGCCGGCGTGGCGCCGCGTGCAGCGGACGGGCGTTGTGCTGGGGGGGATGGTGGCGGGCAAGGAGATTAACGACCGCAAGACCACGGCCGCCGCGCTGTTGGAGGCCGTGCCCGCGCCGTTTCCGCTGGCGGCGCCGCAGGAAACCGCATCGCCGGCGATGGCCTCGCTGCTCGACGCCCTGGTGGTGCTCGAAGATCTCGACGCCGCGGGGCCGGACCCGCTGGCATGGTCGCCGCTGCCGGTCGACCGTTCGGCGCAGACGGGGTTCCTGGAGCAATGGCTGGCCATGCCGGGCGACGGTCCGCAGCGGGTGCTGCTGCCGGGCTTGCGGACGCTGGCCGAGCGCGGCGGCAAGGCGTCGCGGCGTCGCGGGGCGGCGCCCGCAGGGAGCGAGTTGTTCTTCGCAAGCTCCAGCCTCATGTCGGCGGGGGCCGAGACGATGCTGCTGAGCCGTTGGCGCGTCGGCGGGCAGTCGACGCTCGATCTTGTGCGCGAGTTCGCGCAGGAGCTGCCGTTCACCGCGGCGGCGGAGGCGTGGCAGCGGAGCGTGCAATTGCTGCAGGAGGCGCCGATCGATCCCGCGGCCGAGATGCGGGTGAAATCCGGACCCAAGCCGGCGGAGCTGTTCGGCAAGCACCCGTTCTTTTGGGCGGGTTATATGGTCGTCGACAGCGGTTGGCGGCCGGACGCCCCCGACGATGGGGAAGGCGCACCGGACGTGGCCGGGACCATTCATGCCGTACAGGATGGCGACGACGGTGCGCCAGGTGCAGCGATGCCGGCCGCTGGCGGAGCGGACGCTGGACCGGAGGAAGAGCCGCCGGTTGAAGGCGTGCCGCCGCGGCCGACTCCGCCCGGCGCAGGCGGGGTTGATGACGCGGCTTCCGACGAGAGGGCGGGCGAGGGCGCCGCGGACTCGAACTGAAGTGGGCGATGCGCGGCGTTCCTGCCGTGCGAGAGAAGCAAGCGAAGCGGGTGAAGGGAATCGAACCCTCGCCTAAAGCTTGGGAAGCTTTCGTTCTACCATTGAACTACACCCGCACGGGCCAGCGGCGACGCACGCAGCGCGGGCCATGAGCGATTCTAACTTCTCGCCACGGCGGTGAGAAGCTTGGCGACGATCTCGCTCGCCGCCATTTCGCCGCGGCCCTTGGGCCGCGCGGGGCGGGCGGCGCGGCGGCGGACCTGGAGCATGCCGTCCCAAGCGCGCGGGGCAAGCCCCGCGGCTAAATGTGATGCGGCGATTGGCCCAGTCGGCGCGGAGTTTGCAGGTCCTGGGAAGAGATCACCGCACGAGTTTCCAGGATTTGCCGTCATGAACACGCGCCAAGTAAAACGCTATCGCACTCAGCTCGAGAACCTGCGGGATCGCGTGCGGGCAGTTGCCTGGCGCGCGGCCGACGACGCTCATGGGCCGGCCGGCGGTCAGAATGCGGGCGACTTGTCGAACGCGCCGTTCCATCTCGGCGATGAGGGCTCTGACGAGTTCCTGCACGACATGAACGCCGCGCTTGCCGAGAACGAAGCGTTTCTCCACAACGAGATTTCCGACGCGCTGGGGCGACTCGATGCAGGGCAGTTCGGCAAGTGCGAGGCGTGCGGCGAATCGATCGCCGCGGAGCGGCTCGAGGCGCTGCCCTATGTGCGTTTTTGCATCAAGTGTGCCGATGAGAATCAGCAGGGGCTGGCCGTGAACCTCAATTCGGGCCGTCCGCGGCTACCGCTAGACACAATCGCACCTGAGGGCTCGATGGAGGAAGACTGGCGGCCCGAGGTCGACGCGGCGCGCGGCGCTGGCGGCCGCAACGTGATGGCGCAGGATGAGCATGCGGCGGGCGAACCGGGCGGCGGGTCGGCAATCGGCGGGCTGGCGGGCTCGAACTCCGGCCGCGGCGAGCCGGAGGTGTCCGACCTGCAGGACGCGGCCGGCAGCGGGGACTTCGATTTCGACGAGGCGCGGGACGATCCGCGCGAGGCGCCGCGTTCGGGCCGCAGCGGCGGCGCGGTGGGCGGCACGCCGGCGCGGAAGCGGAGCAGCTAGGCGCTCGTTTCTCCGCCGCGAAGGGCTGTGCTGACCTCAGCGCGGACCCGTTCCATTAAGGGTCGCGATCCGTGCTGATCGCACCACGTTTCGACGTAGTGCCAGTCCAACGCGTTGAATTGTACGAGCATGACGTTCTGAATGTCGGCCAGGTCCTTCTTGCGATTAGACCTGTGCAGCCAATTGAGCTTCGTCACCAACACATCTTCCGGCGTGAGGACCCACGCGTGACCGCCATAGATCTGCAGCAAGCGCCGACGGGCAAAACGGCTTTGGTCATGAGGATCGTCTGACAGATTGAATACTTCGATGGTGAAGTCTGACGGACGATGACGGAGAACAGTTTTGGTCGTCCCGGTAACCGTTTCAAATTGAAGCTGTGGTTCTCGCTCGAAGTCCAAACCAAGACGCTTCACAACTTGCCCGATTTGCCCAGGACCAGCCTCAACGACGATGTCAGCATCCTGCGTGGCCCGAGGCACTCCGTAAATATTGCTGGCAAACGATCCCACGATCGCATAAGCCATGCCTTCGGCGTCAAGGGCGTCGAGCACTCGGCGAACCACAGTTTCTGCACTCATGGAAGCGATTCCGCAATTCGAGCCATTCGATATCGATCGCGTAGGATGGCTCGTACTTCGTCCTCGCTCGCCTGCGGAAATTGCATGCGAATGCCCGCCAGCATGAGCTCTCTGGTACGGTCAATCAATTGCAAGGTTTCCCACGACCGTTGATTCTCCGTGAGCTTCCGTGCGCGAACGACATCGTCAAGGTAACTGGTATCCATAGGCTTGCGCATCCTAAGTGTTCAAGCTGGAATAGTCGACGTGGCGGGCAGTGCTTCCAAGCGACGGACAATGTCCAGGCGTTCGGCGCAAATCCGGCGGGCCTCGTCGTCCGTGATGCCGGGGAACTCGGCTTTGATGCCGCCGAGCATGCGGCGGGAGGCTTCGTCGAACAGGCGCAGACTCTCGCTCATTTTCTGGCACCGGTGAGGTGGCGGGAGCGCTGGATTTCCTCCCAGAAGCTGGCGTCCATGGGCGGGGCGTGCGAGGTTGGTCGAGCTGGGATTCGGCGTATCTGGGGAGCGTGTGGTCAATTGTATCACGTGGCCGCGTCTCTCCGAGACTCGGATATTTCGCGTCTCGGAGAGACGCGGCCACGTGGTACACTGAACCGCTGCCATGATTGAAATCATCGACAACTACGATTCCTTCACCTACAACCTCGTCCAGCGGTTGGGGGAGATCGATCCGCGGCTCGAGATTCGCGTCGATCGGAACGACCAGATCACGATCGACGAGATCCTCGCGCTGAAGCCCGAGCGGGTGATCATCTCGCCGGGGCCGTGCACGCCGAGCGAGGCGGGCATTTCCGTGGAGTGCGCCCGCCGGCTCGCCGGCGTGCTGCCGCTGTTGGGCGTCTGCCTGGGGCACCAGTCGATCGGCCAGGCCTACGGCGGCAGCATCGTCCGGGCCGAGCGGCTGATGCACGGAAAAACGGACATGATCTATCACAATGGCAAAGGGTTGTTCGCGGGGCTCGACAACCCGTTCCAGGCCACGCGGTATCACAGCCTGGTGATCAAGCCGGACACGCTGCACGCAGACTTCGAAGTGACCGCCTGGAGCGACAACCCGGCGGGCGGCCGCGAGATCATGGCCGTGCAGCACCGCACGCTGCCGGTGTACGGCGTGCAGTTTCATCCCGAGAGTTTCTTGACGCACGCGGGGCATGACATTTTGCGGAATTTTCTGCGCGTGAGCTGCTGATCGAGAAGGCCTGTTGGTCCATGGGCAAGCTCTTTGTCATTCCTGCGGCAGAATCGCATGTTGCAGCGATCCTTCGTCGCGGGCCGTCGGCGTGGTATCACCTCATCCGCTGGGACACGCAGCACGATCAATTCATGCACGGCGCTTGGGTGAAAGGGCGCATTTACGAGGACCATTGCGACGTCTCGTCGGACGGAGCGCTCTTCATCTACGCGATTCATCAAGGCAGCCGGGGCAGAACGGAGTTCACGCATGCGTGGACGGCCCTGAGCCGTTTCCCCTGGTTGAGTGCGCTGGCCGTTTGGCCGAAGGGGACGACATACGGCGGGGGCGGACGCTTCGTGAGACATCGAAAGCTGGCGTTACGAACAGTATGGCACGATCGTCTGCGACAGCTCGGCCCTCCGATCAGTGATCTGAAGATTGTCACGGCGCCGGCCGAATTACACCAATCGGCCGACCTGGTTCCCGATGCCGACTGGTCCGGCCAAGATTACGCGGGAAAGATCATCTTCACCAAGGGCGACCGCGTGTTTCGCCAGGAACGAGGCGGCGGTCGACTTATTGCAGATTTCTCGGACCTTAAGCCCAATCCTCAGCCGGCGCCGGAATGGGCTGCTCGGCCTTTAACGACATCCCGCGATGATCACCGTCGACGAAGCTCTTGAACGAATCGGCGCCGCGGTGAGGCCGCTTGCGCCGGCGCAAGTCTCGTTGGGCAACCTGTTGGGCCTGCCCCTGGCCGAGGACGTGACGAGCGGCGTCGACTCGCCGCCGTTCGACAAGGCGCAGGTCGACGGGTTCGCGATCGCGACGGGCGACGATGCGCCGCAACTTCGCGTGGTGGAGATGGTCACCGCGGGACACGTGCCGCAGCTTGCGGTGATGCCGGGGACGACGATCCGCGTGATGACGGGAGCGCCCCTGCCGCCCGGAGCAGATGCCGTCGTGAAGTGGGAAGACTGCGAGCAGCTCAATGACGCGACGATCGTGAATCCGCGAAAGCTTGCCAAGCCGGGATCGTGCGTGCTGCGCAAGGGCGCGGCGTTCCACAAGGGCGAAGTCGTCCTGCGGGCGGACATGCCCCTGGGGGCGCTCCAAGTGGCGCTGCTTGCTGAAATCGGGCGCGCCGAGGTTGCGGTGACGCCGCGGCCACGCGTCGGCGTGCTGCCGACAGGGGACGAGCTCGTGGCAGCGAACGAACCGTGCGGGCCGGGCCAGATTCGCAACTCGAATGGCCCCATGCTGATCGCGGCGGTGCAGAAGGCGGGGGCGACGGCCGTCGACCTGGGCGTAGCGCGCGACACGCCCGAGGATTTGCGGGAGAAGATCGTGCGGGGGCTCGAGTGCGATGTCTTGCTCGTGTCGGGGGGCGTGTCAGCCGGCGTGAAGGATCTCGTGCCGGGGGTGCTTGCCGAGCTGGGCGTTATGCAGCACTTTCACAAAGTGCGGATGAAGCCGGGCAAGCCGCTGTGGTTCGGCACGCGCGAAGCCGGCGGCCGGACGACGCTGGTCTTTGGGCTGCCTGGAAATCCCGTGAGCACGTATGTCGCCTTCGTGCTCTTCGTCGCGCCGGCGCTGCGAGCGCTGGCCGGTGATCGTGAACGGCCCTCGGTCCCCGAAGTGTATCCCATCACGGCGCCCTTTCGGCATCGCGGCGGGCGGCCGACGTATCATCCGTGCCGGCTGGCGTTCCCGGGTAAGGACAAGACGCCTTCGCTCGAACTTTTGGACTGGAAGGGGTCGGCTGATTTGGCGACGCTGGCGCGAGCCCACTATCTGGCGGTGCTGCCGGAGGGGGACTACGAGCTCGCTGCTGGCGACAAGGTGACCGCCATTTGGCTTTGATGGATAGCGTGCGGGTGCGACATGCGTCGCAGCGCATCATTCCGCTTCACGCCGCGAGCGCCCGGGGCGGGGACGTCCCGGCTCGACGCGCGTCACAGATTCCGCTCGATCAGGCCCAGGTCGAGCGAGATGACGAACGCCATCAGCGTGATGATGAACACGAAGCCCGCGGTGTGCATCGCCACGACGAATTTCTCGCCCGCGGGTTTGCCGCGGATGCCTTCCCACAGCAAGAACACCATGTGCCCGCCGTCGAGCAGCGGGATGGGCAGGAAGTTGATCACCGCGAGGTTGGCGCTGAGCATCGTGAGGAACACCAGCAGCTTGCCCGGGCCCTCGAACGCCGAGAAGCCGGCGGCCTGCGCGATGGTGATCGGCCCGCCGAGCGACGTGAACGACACCTGGTGGCCCAGCTTGCCGAGGAACCGGTACACCATGCCGAGGGAGTTGACCGTCTCGTCGAAGCCGCGGGAGACCGCTTCGCCCCAGGTGTCGGCCACGCGGGTGCGCTCGATCCAGTCGAACACCAAGCCTCGCTCAGGGACGAAGTAGTCCTTCGACTCGGTCGGGGCGAGCGTGACCTCGTTGGCCTTGTCGCCGCGTTTGTAGGTGAGTTTCACCTTCGTGCCGGTTGGCATATCCTGCAGGGCCGCCATGAATGCGGGCCAGTTGGCCTTTTCGTCGTTCTCGGCGCGGCTGAACTTGGTGGGGGAAACTTCCGGCTTCTCTTTCATGTCGTCCGGAAAGACGAACTCGGCCTGCTCGATCACGTCGCCTTCGGCGAGACCCGCTACGGCGGCGGGGCTGCCAGACTCGACGCTATCAACGACGCTGAGCACGCGGTAGGCGATTCCCAACGCGGTCGCAACGACGGGTTCGTTCTCGATGGGACCCAGGGCGCCTTCCATCCAGGTGACCCGCCGCAAGGGCAGGACGATGGTCTCGGGCGCCTGGCGGCCGTCGCCGCCCATGGCGGAGCGAACCTGCAGTTTCACCTCGCCCCCGGTTTCAGCGACGCGGCGCAGGTCCTCGGGCAGCGTCATGGGGTCGAACGGGGACGCCGTCGGCTCGTCGCCCTCGCCCGCCTCGCTGGGAATCACCTCGACGCGGTCGAGAAAATCGCCGGTGTGGATCTTGCCGGCCGCGGGCGAGTTGTCCTGCACGGCGGCGACGCGGCCCATCTCCATCACCAGGCCCAGGCCCTTGACCGGTCGCGGCGCGACGGTGATTTCGACTAGCTCGCCGCCGGCGGCGGGCTCGCCTTCCGCGCCGGCTTTACCGCCACGGCGCACTTTTACCTTGAGCGGTTGTTCGGGGTGTTGGATGAGGATCGACGTGTAGTCCGCGTAGTCCTCAACCGGTTGGCCGTTGACTTCGACGAGTTCATCCCCCGGTTCGAAGGCCGGCGTCGCGGCCGCGGCGGGCGTGCCTTTGTATGCGGCCAGCTTGTCGAGCAACCGCAGCGAATTGGGCGGTGCGATGCCGACGCGCGGGACGCCGCCGTCGCTATTGGGAAACAGCTTTTTGGGCGGCAGCAGTTCGCCGTCTCGGCGAATCACCACGGGAATCCCGCCCTGCACGTCGCCGAGCATGACGCTGCCCTTCAGGTCGGTGAAGGACGGGTCCTTCACGTCGGCAATCTCGACCACCTCGTCGCCGGGGCGGATATCGGCTTGCCACGCGGGCGTGCCGGGCGCGGTTTGCGACACGATGCTGGGGTTGTACGGCACGCCCAGCTTGTAGGCGATCGTGGCGAAGATGAACGCGAAGATGATGTTCATCACCACGCCGGCCGAGATGATGGCCATCCGCTGCGGGACGCTCTTGGCCATGTAGCTG
>CAYSFP010000134.1:0-16960 GCA_964430075.1 uncultured Planctomycetaceae bacterium
GCAGGAACTCCTTGGCCCGCTCGAAAGCTTCGGCCTGATCGATGTAAATGCCGTCGACCTCGCCGGTGAAGATGTCGCGGATCGTGCGGATGATCATGTCGCTTTCTTCGTAGATGTCGGTCGGCGCCGGCGTCTTCTTGATGCGACGAACGATCACCTTCCACAACCGCACGAGGTACGCGAGGTCGCGCGACAACTCCTTCTTGGTGCGGTCGGTGCCCGCGGTGCGGACGATGAAGCCCAGGCCCTTGGGCGGGTTGAGCTCGCGGAGGATGTCGCGCAGGCGGCGGCGGGCTTCGTCGTCCTCGATTTTGCGCGAGACGCCGATGCGGCCCAGCGCCGGCATCAGCACCAGGTACCGCCCCGGGATGCTGATGTACGTGGAGAGCGTCGGTCCCTTGGTGCCGATGCCTTCCTTGATGACCTGGACGAGCACTTCGTCGCCGCGGCGGAAGATGTCCTGAATGGGCGGCTTGATGCGCGGCCGCACGCCGGGACGCACGCGGCGGGCCGCGGTGCGACTGCCGCCGGCGGGCCGGCGCCGCGAGCGGCCGTTATCGCCGACTTCTTCGAGGTCGTCGTCCTCCTCGACGCCGCCAATGTCTTCCTCTTCGTCGCCGAAGTCGGCCTCCTGGTGGCCGTTGGGCAAGATCTCCTTGTCGGGATCAAACCCGGCCTGGCGGAAGTACTGCGGCTCGACGTCGCTGATGTGCAAGAAGCCGTTGCGGCCGACGCCGAAGTCGACGAACGCGGCCTGAATGCTCGGCTCGAGGTTGACGATCTTGCCCTTGTAAATGTTGCCGACGTAGTTGTCCTGACTGCTGCGCTCGATGTACAGCTCTTCCAGGATTCCGTCTTCGCAAATCGCGATCCGGCACTCCTCCGGCTGCGCGACGTTGATCAGCATCTCTTGTTTCATGTATTGCGTTGTCTTTCTAAGGCAGGGCTGTCGGCTGTCAGCTATCGGCTGTCGGCCAGACAAGCCACTCTGCGAGTGATTTGGTTGTTTAGCACTCCCGCTGGCGAAGACTCATGCCGCCCTCTGGCTGACAGCCGACGGCCGACAGCCGATAGCCTCCCTACACCGGGAACTCCGGAAATACCTTCGACAGCTCCTCTTTCAAATACGTCTTTACGTCGCGGGCCGTTTCCAGCGTGCGCACCTGGTCGGCCACCTTCGTGGATTGTTCGATCGACACGCTGCGGCACACGCGCTTCACTTCGGGTACGGCCGAGGGCGTCACGCTCAGGCTCCGCAGGCCGATGCCCAACAGCAGCATCGTATACAGCGGATTGCCGCACATCTGGCCGCACATGCTGATCGGCCGGCCCGCCTTGTTCGCCGCCTTCACCGCCATGTCGATCAGCCGAATCACCGACGGGTCGGCCGCCGTATAAAGACTCGCCACGTCCTTGTTGCTGCGGTCCACGGCCAGGCAGTACTGGATGAGGTCGTTCGTGCCGATGCTGAAGAAGTCCACCTCGTCCACGAAGTGATCCATCATCAGCACGGCCGAGGGGACCTCGACCATCATGCCCACTTTCACGTTGCGATCGAACGGCACGCCCAGCTCGTCGAGATCCTCCATCGCGTCGGCCAGCACGCTCTTGGCCTGCCGCAGCTCGAGCATCGTGCTGATCAGCGGGAACATGATGCGAATGTTGCCCCCGGTGCTGGCCCGCAGGATGGCCCGCAGTTGCACGCGGAACATGTCGCGGTTGCGCAGCGCGAGTCGAATGCTGCGCAGCCCCAGGAAGGGGTTGCGCTCGTCCTCGGGGTCGGGCAGCATCCGCATCTTGTCGGCGCCGAGGTCGAGCGTGCGCATCACCACCGGCTTGTCGCGCATCGCCTCGGCGACTTCCTTGTAGGCGGCGTAGTGAGCCTCCTCGGGCGGGTCGTCGTCGCGGCCCAGGTACAGGAACTCGGTGCGGTAGAGGCCGATGCCGTCCGCGCCGCGCTCCTCGCACTGCGTTACTTCCGAGGGGAATTCGATATTGCCCAGCAGTTGAATCCGCACGCCATCGGTCGTTTCGGCGGGCAATTCGCGCAGCATCCCGAGCTTGGCCGCGAGGGTCCGCTGCTCCTCGACCTCGTAGCGGTAGCGGGCCAGCGTCTCCTCGTCCGGGTGCAGGATGATCTGCCCCTGATCGCCGTCGATGATGACCGTGTCGCCGCCGGAGACGTCGGTGAGAAACGCCCCGACGCCCACGACCGCGGGAATGCCGAGCCCCTCGGCCACGATCGCCGTGTGGCTGCCCGGACCGCCCACTTCGGTGACCAGCCCCATGACGAACTGGGGATTGAGGTTGGCCGTCTCGCTGGGCGTCAGGTTGCGGGCCAGCACCAGCACCGGGGAGGTGACCTGGGAGAGCTCCTCGCGGCGCAGGCCCAGCAGGTTTCGCAGGATGCGCTTCTCGATGTCGAAGATGTCGTTGGCCCGCTCGGCCATGTACTCGCCGCCGAGCGACTGGAACACCTTGGCGTATTTGCGCAGCGCCCGGCTGACCGAGTACTCGGGCGAGTAGTGCCGCGTGCGGATCATCTCCTCGATCTCGCTGCGCAGGCGATGATCGTGGAGCATCTGCAGGTGGGCGGAAAAGATGGCCGCGTACTCGTCGCCCAGTTGGGCGGCCACCCGGTCGCGGTTGCGCTCCACCTCGGCGGCGGCGGCGGCCATGGCCCGCTCGAGCCGCGCGAGCTCCTCTTCGACGGCGTCGCGCGGCAGGAACCGCCGCGGAATGCGGAAGCCCTCGTTGTCCAGCACGAGCGCTTCGCCGATCGCGACGCCCGGTGAAACGGCAATGCCCTGGAGGCGTTCCATTGCGCCCTCGCTCACGGGGCACCATGCTGCGGCGGCGGCAAGCTTTCGGCTAACGAAGCGGCGTTCGGACCGGAGCCTTTCGGCGCCGCGTCCGTTACGGGATTCAAGGAGAATAGCGCGGCGGAGAAGCGCCGGCGGCACTCTCTCGCGGCTCGGGCCTGGCGGGCGTCGTGGGACGCCGCAGGGCAATTCTCTCACTTCGGTCGCATGGTTTGCTTACCGGCGCGGCCGCGTCGCACGGCGCACCTGGTTGTTGTAAGTCGACCGACGGGGCGAGCCCGGCGGCTGGCCGTCTCCACGCGACGATGCCTCTGCCGATGGCAGCGCCTTTGCCGACGCCGGCGCGATGGCCGAGGGCAAAGTCGATCGTTATGGCGCGGGGTTCTGGCACGGTGTGTCCTCGCTGGCAAAGCCGTTTTCGATAAACCTGCACAGCTCGTCGATCGCTTGCTGGGCGTCTTCTCCCTGCGCTTCCAGGACAATCGCGACGCCAGGCATCGCTGCCAGCGTCAAGACGTCGAAGATGCTCGTCGCGTCGACTCGCAAGGTCTCCCGAACGACTTCAATCTTGCTCTTGAATCTCTTGGCCGTTTGTACGAGCACCTGGGCCGGCCGCATATGCAGGCCGTTGGGATCCTTGTCGGGGATCGTTACCTGGCGTCGAACTATTGGCAAATCACACATTTGGCTTTCGGCTGTCAGCTTTCGGCCAGAGAGAGGGCAACGCACAATGCTCTGGCCGACAGCCGACAGCCAAGAGCCGACAGCCCTGGGGGCATCAGCCTCCGAATTGATTGTTGTCCGCCTCTTCCAGCAATTGCCACACGTCGGCCGGCTCCTTGCTCTGCTTCAGAAACCGGCAAAATGTGTCGTCCCGCAACTGCCGCGAGATGTTCTCCAGCGCCCGCAGGTGATCGCCCGGACGATCCGGCGGCGAGATCAGCAGGAACAGCAGGTGCACCTTCTCGCCGTCCAGGCTGTCGAAGTCGACGCCCTCTTCGCTGACCGCGACGGCGCCGACCAGCTCCTGCACGCTGGAGTGCTTGGTGTGGGGCACGGCCACGCCGCGGCCGATGCCCGTACTGCCCAGCTCCTCGCGCTTAAGGATCGCTTCGACGATACCCTCGTACTGGCCCTCGTCGATCTTCCCGGCGTCGCGCAGCGAGCCGGCCATGGCCCGAATCACTTCTTCTTTGGCGTCGGCCTCGACGCCTGTGCGAATGGCGTCGCGGCTGACGAAATCGACAAACTTCATGCTCCAAGTGTCCTTCGCATTGATTGGCATTATTCGGTCACGTCGGCCGCACGACGGGCGAAGGCGCCTCGAGGCGGTTCGGATCAGCGGCCGATGTTGCAAATTACCGTTGGTCTGGGAAACGAATGGGGGCGACGGCGTCCAATTTGGCGCGGCCCAGAGGACCGCGCGGGAGGCGGCAGCGTTCGTCACGAAGCCGCGTCCGACTCCTCGCCGGGGTCGCCGTCCGCCGCCACCGGGGCCGGCTCGTCCGCGCGGCGGACGTCGGGATTGCGATGACGCTCCTGGACGCGCTCCTTATATTTTCGCAACTGCTGTTCGATCTTCTGCACGCAGGCTTCCATGACGCCCAGCAGATTCTCGCCTCGTTCGTGGGCGACGAAATCGTGCTTGTGCTCGGCCGAGACGTTGACGTCGACCTTGGGTTGCTGCTCGTCCGTCAGGTCGACGACCACTTCGATCGCCATCAGGCGGTCGAAAAACCGGGCCAACTTTTCCGCCTTGCCGCGCAGCTTCTCCTGGGTCGCCTCGCTGAGCCGCCCATGCCGAGTGGAAATACTGACTTGCACGCTGTGCGGCCTCCTGATGTTCGAAGCACGTGACCGCAGCGCCGGCCACGATCGTCCCCGGCGCCGCTGAGACTCTGGGCAAAAGGCACAGGCCAAGGGCACTTACGCGGGACGGTAGGCTCCTCATTCTAACGGCGAGGGCCCGAACCCACAAACGCACCCCATCGGGGAAATACCGGCGGAAGGGGAGAGGAGTCAGCCGTCAGGGGTCAGAAGCGGGGGCTGGACAGGTTTCATGGCGGCGACCAGGACGCCCACGTCAGCGGCGATCGTCGCCTCCCTGACCCCTGACTCCTGACCCCTCACCCCTGACTCCTGACTCCTCACCCCTGGCTCCTCACCCCTGGCTCCTGACCCCTGACTCCTGACTCCTGACTCCTGACTCCTGACTCCTGACCCCCGCTCCCCGCTCCCCGCCTCCTACCGCTCCGCCCAGCCGGTGGGCGTCCACCGGGTCGGCATGAGCTCGCCGGATTCGAGGCGGTCCCTGTAGAACCTGAGCTCCCGGCCCCGCGCATCGGCGGCGTGCTCGGGGCGGTAGCCGCCCAGGCCTATCGTGCCGGTGATTTCGTTGACGTTGTGAGCCGCCAACACGCGGTAGGTCAGGTCATCGTTATTGAGCCAGCCGATGAGCCGCAGCAGCGCCCCGTCCTGCACGTCGTCGCGGGTCGTGCCGACCATTTCGGGATTGTAGCCCAAGAGCATTTCGATCAGGTCGTCCGCGGCCCGTTGGCCGCGCTGCAGCACGAACGCGTCGCGAATTTGCAAGACTGCGGCCGGATCGCGCGCCACCGCGGCGCGTAACGCGGCGACCTGCTGTTTCCGCTTCGCTCGCTCCCGGGGGTCGGCCAGCGCCTTCACCAGGGGCTCGAACTCGCCGACATACGCGGCGGTCCGCGCCGCCAAGGCGCGCACCTCGGTACGGCGCCCAAGCCCTGTCCCGCTTGCCAGCTCCAGCAGCGGAATCCCGATCGGCTGTCCGGCGACGAACGTCTCGGCAATGTCGTCGCGAGCGCTGGCCTCGGTGCTGGTCATGGGCTCTTTGTTGACCCACTCGGGAATGGCGTCGACCGCTTGCGGCGCGGTCGCCTGGCCGCCGACGGTCACCCACGTTGCCGGCGCCTGGGCGATCGTCGACTCGTCCGCCACGTCCTCGCCCGGCGGGCCGGTCCAGGACGCCGATCCGCTGGTCAGATACCACGCAATCTCGATCGGAGAGGGTTGTTGCTCCGGATCGCTGCCGGGAATGAACGTGCGCCGCACGTCGATGGCCAGGCTCGAGGATTTCGCGAGATCGACGACGCGCGTCGCGTCGCCCATCACCAGCGCAATGCGATTGCCGCTCGTTCCCGCGTTGATGATCACGTGGCCGTAGGGGATGGCGAGCGCCACCTCGGCGCCAAATTCGTCGCCCGGCAGCAACGTGACCTCCGTGCCGCCGCCGATGAAGGCGTTGATGTCGGCGCCGACGACCATCAACGTGCGGAACGCGGGCGGCGCCATCAGCCGTGCGCCGCCTGTGAACGTGCTCCGCGGCCGCATGCGAACCCAGGCGCCGATCGACTCGTCGAACTCCAGCAACATGTCGTTAGTCACGCCCAGATAGGTGGCCAACTGCCGCGGCGCGTCATCGGCGGCGGCCTCCGCGGCGGACGGAGCGGCGGGCGGGATCGCCCCGGCGTCCGCGTCGGCGGCCTCGCCAGGCAACGTGTTTCCGGGAGCGGGCCACGCTGTCGCGGGGAGCGAATCGCCCGCGTCGGCGAGCTGCCCATCGCCGGGGAAGGGCGGCAACGTTCGCTCGCCCGAAGCCATGGCCGCTCCCTCGACCGGCGGCGCCGGCGGCTCGGCGGTTTCGCCCCGCGGCACGATCACATCGGCGCCGTCGATCGTCGTCCCCGCATCGGCGCTGTCGAGGACCGGATCGTCCGTCGCGCCGTCGACGCCCTCGGCAGTCACCGGCGGAATGTTCGTCGTCGAGGGAATAGGGAATGCGGGGATGACGGCCTCGCTCGCATCGCCGGCCGCCGGCATCTCGAGCTCCAACTCGGGCATTTCGAGTGCGGGCATCGTGTCGCCGGCAACATCATCCGTGGCGCTGGCGTCCGCGGGCGGAGTTGCCACAAAAGCAGGCGCTTCCGTGTCGCCCGTGGCGGCGCCTGCCGGCGGCGCCACACCGGCGTCTCCCGTGGCCGCGCTGCTCGCACCGGTTGCATCCGCCTCGCCGACGTCGACGCCGGAGATGGCCGCGTCGAGGTCGCCTTTGTTCGCGACTTCGGGCGGCAACGCCGCAGGTTTCGTCGGCCAGAGCACGAACGCCGCCACGCCGCCCAACGCGGCTGCGACGATCATCAAACCGAACATCTGGTTTCGCTTGCGCCGCCGCGCCCGCGCCGCTTCCAACATGTAATCGGGCACGGTCGCTTCGTCGGGGTCGATGGCGGGCCGCCGTGCGAAGCTCGGCGCCTGGGCGACCGCCTGCACCGGCGGCGCCGCTTGCGACGCACTGGCGGACGCCTCGGCCGGCGCGCTCTGCGCCGCCAGGCCGTACATCCGCTGCCGCAGGTCTCCATCTACTTCGGCCGGCTCGCCCAGCACCAGCGTCAGAATGTGGTGGCACGAAGCCGTCTCGGCCAGCAGCATGTCGGCGTGCGGGCCCGCCTCGAGGCAAGCGCGTTCAAACTCCGCAACCGCTTCGGGCGACAGCGTGTTGTCGAGATATTCGGCCGCGGTATTCGCATCGAGCGAATCGTCTCCCTCGTGCAGATCATCCGAATCGCCGGCGAGCACCTCGGGCGCCGACAGCCGCAGCCGGCGCACGGCGTCGCGCGAGCGGTGGATCAACTCAGTGGCGAAGGGGCTGGCCTCGATCTTCTTGCCAAGTTCCTCCTGGTCCGCGGGATCCAGGATGTCGTCCATGTAGGCCAGCAGCGTGCGGAGAGTGAGACGCATGGGAATGCCGAATGGGGAAGGGAATGGGGAGTGCGGAAGGGGGAAGGGGGAAGGGGGCCGCTTGTTCAAGTACGGCCTGCGTCGCTTGAGCGACCAGGCTCGGCGCCGGCGCGAGGTCGGCCTCACAGTAACTCGACCATGCGACCGCCCGCCGCGCCTCGGCTACCTGTGTTAGTGGCCGCGATGCGAACGATCCGTGCAGGAAAACCGCCCGCCGGAGAAGAATCTGCGAAACGACGTCGCAAACGCGGCGATTATGGCTGCACAACCGCAGCGGCGGCCGGCCTGGTTCCCGTGCTTCGACCACATTGAACGGACAGGAGCTCGCCCGCGTTTCCCTCTGAAATTGGTTGGAGAAACGCGGGCGAGCGCCTGTCAAAACATGATGGACGAAGCACTCGGTTGCCGCACGACGTGCGGGCGTCGCGAGCCCGCGGAGGCGGTGGAGCTCAGCGGCACGGCCCGGCCCGGAAACGCTAGCAGCACCAACAGGGACGCGCCCATCTGAAACGCCGCGACGATCGCCGGGTGGAGCTCGACCGGCTTCGACGACTGCCGGGCGCCGAGCGCGGCTCGTCGCTCCCACCCGTCAACCGTTCGCACCCAGTCGTCGGCGCCCGAGGTCGTCGCCTGTTGGTCGCCGCCGGCGGACCGCTCGGCGCGGGCGATCAGGGCGCTCAGCACGGCGACGGCCAGGACCACGATGAGCAAACGACGCATGGCAGGTACTCGCGAGGAATCCGTGCGGGCGGTGGGCGACGACGCGCGAACGACGCTTGGAGTCGAGCCCTAGGCAACGGCCGTTCCCGGACCTGAGCCCGTGGCGCCGCCTGGGCGTCGAGAGGCCGAAGAATCTCGGGAAAACAGACCCAGAAAAGACGCCGCGGCGCGACATGACGGCGGAACGCGTTGTCGCGAGCGAGCAACGCGGCGGCACGGACGTGTGGCGAAAACTCCACGCCGTCGCAACGACGGACGGCCTCGAGGGGCGCAACGTCCGTTGTTCGAAGACAAGGGCGACCATTTAGCCGGCCCGCTCGCGGGCCGAGCAGGGCCAGCCCGGCGGCTCACAGTGCGCCCTGAAGAGCGGGCTGTGATATGCGACGAAGTCGGCTCCGCCCCGGGCCTAGCGCTCAGGCACGCGCTGCCCGCAACCGCAGCGTTCCGCGGCGCCGGCTTGCCGCGGTGCAGCGTTGTGCTGCAGGCGTCGCCGCGGTGGTCGCGGCGCGCCCAGCGACCTGGCGCCGCGCGGAAAAGTCTTCGGAGCCGGCGCGACAGGCGCGAACGGTCAGGTTCGATCCCCGCGCGTTAACGCTTGGCCCGCGGGAAGTTAGGAGGCGATTTTCACGCGCCACGGCGCCGCGGTAACGAATTGCGTGTAAAATTAGGTAGCTCGTCGCGCGTCGCAAAATCATTGTGCGATGCGACCCTTTTTTCTTATTCTGAGATTTGGTCCGCCGTTTGCAGAACGCTCCCGCGACTTGGTCCCTCAGGTCAGGACCTCAGGTGCGCGGGGTGCGTCGTGCAAAGGTCGGTCGAACTACTACCGGGCAATCTTCTTCCGGGAACACTCGGCATGCCGATCAACCTTCGCTTGCAGTTGCACCGCGTATGTACCGAGGCTGAGGGTTACCTCGAGTTAGGGATGGCGCCTCAGGCGCTCCGCAGCTTGCAGCGGCGCGGTCAGCTCGTGCACGGCGACGCGCGCGGCTGCTACCTGCTGGGCGAAGCACTGCGCGAGATGCGGCGATACTGCGACGCGGTTTACCCGCTGCGACGCAGTTTGGAACTGATTCCCGACGATACGCGCGTGTGCCTCGCGCTCGGATGGTGCTACAAACGCACCGGCCGCCTGGAAGACGCCATCGGAGTTTTGGAGCGCGCCGTCCGCGTTGAGCCCGGCGAAGCGATCCTGCATTACAACCTGGCGTGCTACTGGAGCCTGGCGAGCAATCGCCGCCGCGCGCTGCAGCACCTGGCCAACGCGCTGGAGATCGACGGCAATTTTCGCGACCTGGTGGTCGACGAACGCGACTTCGATCCCATCCGCAACGACCCGCTGTTCCAAAGCCTGACCGGCGCGCTGGGCAGTCCCTAGCCGCCGCTCAAACAGAACAGACGGATTTACCACAGAGGACACAGAGAGCACAGAGGAGAAGAGAAAAGTAAGAAATAAGAACTACGAAGGAGAAGCTTACGGGATGCAACGCATTCATGTCTTTCTTCTGAACTCACTTCTTATGTTCTTCTCTGTGTCCTCTGTGCACTCTGTGGTGAATCCCTTCTGCCCGTAAAACAAAGAGCCCCGATCTTGCGATCGGGGCTCTCTGCGCTTTGGGGGAACACTCGCTACGATTCGTTGCCAAGCCGGCCGGGAGGCTTAGAAGGTCCACTCCACGCCCGTCTGCAAGCCGTGCAGGATCATCGAGCCGTTGGAGTTCACGTAGCCCGCCATTTGGCTGCCACTGACGAATGCGGTGGGCGTCTGCTCGGTGGCCAGGGCAATGCCTGTCACGCCAATCAAGCGCCAGCCGCCGTACACGCGGCAATGGCACGTGCACTGATAGCTGGCGCCCAGGCGCAACTCGCCCAGCATCGCGACGTCCGTCTTGCCGGCCTGAGCGTTAAAGTTTTCACCCGTGCCGATGAATCGCACGGCGCCGGTCGGCGACACCATGTACTGCGTCACGTCCACGTCGTTGCCGTACAGGCCAACGAGCGTGTTCATGTGCAGCCCGCATTTGCAGCCGATGCGGTACATGCCGTTACAGCCAATCTGGGCGCCAAACAGGTTGTTTTCAACCGTCGACTGGTAGTTGAGGTAGCCCGAGTTGGAGGAATCTGCGGTTTCGTAGTAGTTGACGCCGAACAAAAAGTCCTCGTCGAACTGCATCCAGCGAAAGCCGCAGACCGCCGTGCAGGAGTAGCGCGGTCCACACGGGGCACAAGGAGTGCACGTAGCGCAGGGGTCACAGCCGCCGTCACAATTGGCAGCGGCGCCGTATCCCCCCGAATAGGTCGCGCCGCGGAGGCCGCCGCCGCAGACCCCAAAGTGAAGCAGGTTGAGCTCCAGATTCTGCACGGCCAAACTGGTACGCGTGCGGACCGTTGTCACCGTGTGTTCCGGGGTTGTCCCAGACGGCGGAGCGTGGTCCCAGTAATTGTTAACCGGCATGTAGCCCGTGCCGTCGTTATATTCCAACCCGTACATCGGCATCATGGTGTACATTCGGTTCGCCGTCGCGTTGGTGTTGGTGTACGAGGTCTCCTCGTCATCGTCGAACAGCGTCCAATAGACGCCTTCAAACCCCCAAGTGGGCCCACAGGCACAGGCACACGGGTCGCACCCGCAGGGATCACATGAATTCACACGACCGCCACATGCGTATCCAAGGCGAAGCTCCGCGCCGGGCTGAAATCCGACGTCCGCAGTCTGCGTGGTGAGGACCGTGTTCATCGAAGGCGGCGGGTAGCCGCCGTCGGGCATCGACGGGGCCGTGAAGGCGAGCGCGTACTTGTTGCTGTTATCGCGGTCCATGTACAACGCATACACGCCGCCGAACCAGTAGCCGCAGCCGGCGTGCTTGCTCAGCACGCCGCCCATGCCGCCGTAGCTGGAATAGGAGTCGCAGGCGCCGTAGGGCGCGCCAGGGGCGCCGTAGCCGCCATAGCCGCCGTAGCCTCCGTAGCCCGCGCCGGCGTGGCCCGCGGGATAGGTTTCGTACCCGGCGGCCCCGCCGCCATAACCGTAGTTGTCGACGGCTGGCGTGGGTTGCGGCACGTACGCGCCGCCGTTCTGGATCGGACCCGCCGGGATGTTTTCCGGAGTCGTCGGCAAGGCTTCGGGCCCCGCGATCGTGCCGCCGGTCTGGTAGTTCATGGCGACCCGCGGGGCCGCATTGTTCGGGCCGTAGGCGGGGGCTTGCGGTTGGTAGCCGTACTGCGCACCACCATAGCCCTGGTAGGCGCCCTGGGCGGCGTACTGCGGGGCGGTTTGCGCCGGCGGCGCTGCTTGTTGCGGTATGTACGGTGCGTAGGTCGGCTGAGCCGCGCCGTAGGCGACTGGCCGCTGCTGTTGCATGCCGTAGCCCGGCGTCGCGGCGCCGTACTGCGGCGGCGCGGCCGCTTGTTGCGGCGCGGGGCCGACGTACTGCGGGGTGACGCCGTAGGGACTTTGCCCCCCGTTGTAGGGCGCGTACTGGGCCGACGCCGGGCCAGCGAGCCCCAGCGCGGCCAGCGCGGCGCTCGCGGCGAGCAGTCCTCGCCGGCGGCGTTGCGTAATGATTCGCATCTCGCACGATCTCCTTGTGCTGTTGGTTCCCCCGCCATCCTTGGCGTACGCGACGCCTTGGTGGGTCGCCCAAAGGCGTCGCGACGGCGCGCTCGGGTGAGCGCCGCAGGATGGGTCGATTCCTGTGCATGAAGGCGCATGCGCCCCTAAGACCCAATCGACCGGCACAAGCGGGCAAGTTCGCTCCGGAGATTCACCCGCACAGATGTTTCCACGCGTGCAAGCGGAGCGATCGTTACAACCGTGCGCGTCGCGCGCGCCAGCGATCCCGCAGGCGGTAGAGTTTGCCTAACCGGAAGCGGCGCGGCGGGAATACGCCGCACGAGCGTTACAGGAAGCGAAGACGCAAGCGGGCGCGAGCCCCATCGAGGGCGCCCTACGCCAAGAAGTTCGACGCAGAGGAGCGCGCTTAGCCCCGTGCGCGACAACAGGATGCAAGTGCTCTCTCGCCCCAGCGGGGCGAAGTCGTGTAGCCAGGGGCGTTAGCCCCTGGCAGGTCGGCGTCATGGCGTGAAAGCCCCGAGAGGGGTGACCTCGGTGGGCGACCAGACGGATTGACGTCGCCCTTCCAGGGCTTTCGTTCCTGCATGCACCCTGCGTCCAGGGCTCGCGCCCCTGGCTACACGACTCGGCCCCGCCGGGGCCAAGAGTTTCTCGCGTGATGAATCCACTTGCATCATGTTGGCGAGCCCGGGGTGCGCACGACGCGATGCTAGCACGCTCCGTCACGCCGCAGCCGCGCGCCGGACGTCGGCGTAGAGTGCTAGCACCTCGTCGGCGAGCGCCCGGTAGTCGTCCGCCCCGGCGCTTTGCCCCGCGTAGCGGAAGATCGACTGCTCGAAGCTCGGCGCCTCGGCCAGCCGGATATTGCGGCGAATCCGCGCCTCGAACAGGTGCACGTTCTGCCAGGCCTGCTGGCGGCTCGCCGAGTCGCCGAAGAACGCCTGCACGTCGGCGCTCACCTCGGCCGCCAGGCGCGTGCCGGACTCGAACAGGCAGAGCACCACGCCGGCCAGCCGCAGGCGGTCGTTCAGCCGGCGGCGCACCAGGTCGATCGTCTGCAGCAACTTGCTCAGACCGTGCAGCGCCAGGTAGTGCGGCTGCAGCGGCAAGAGCACGTCGTCCACGGCGGCCAGGGCGTTGATCGTGAGAATGCCGAGCGACGGCGGGCAGTCGATGATCACGTAGTCGAACGGCGTCCCCTCGACGCCGCCGGCCTCGGCCAGCGCGTCGCGGAGGATCAGCTCGCGGCCGACGACGCCGGCGAGCTCCACTTCGGCGGCGGCCAGGTCGATGTGGGAGGGCGCCACCCACAGATTCTCCTCGGCCTGCTGCCATACCTCCGCCAGCGGACGATTGCCGGTGAGCGTTTCGTAGATGTTCGGCCCCTGGCGCTGCGGGCCCCAGCCCAGATGCAGCGACGCGTGCGCCTGCGGGTCGAGGTCGACCAGACCGATGCGTCGCCCGCTGGCGGCCAGCGCGGCGCTGAGGTTCACGGCCGTGGTCGTTTTGCCGACGCCGCCCTTCTGGTTGATGATGGCGATGGAACGCATGGCTCGACTGCTCGGTGTGGCGAATCGGTTTCGTGGAAGCGCGCGGCGGCGGAGTATAGGCGCCGTGGCAGGAAGGCTCCAGGGCAGGTGCGCGCGCATTGCTAGCGAGCGGCGGACGCCGCGTCGACTTCGGCGGGTGCGAAGCCCGGCGCTCCGACGCGGCCGAGATACTCAACAATCGACGGGCCGACTCGCGGGCAGGGCAGGGCTTCGACGCGACCGTCGACGGCCACGCGCCCAAGTCGGCTGAAGTCTGCGGGAAACAACACGACCACTTCGACATGGCCCTGGGCGAACCGCAGCGCATACGCCCAGCCCTCCGCAGACGCGTCGGGATCCAGGCCGTCCCACGCGAAGCTTCCGTCGAACGTGAGCGCGTGCCGCAGATGAAGAAGGCCGCGCTGTTTCGAAAGATCGAACCGGTCCGTGATGACTCGTCCCGCGATGCGCTGTTCGCTTGCATTTTCGGCCGACTCGCCATCGGCAAGCGTGAGGAGCTCGACCGTCTCGGCGCCTACGATGAGCTGTGCGTCCTGCCTGCCCCAGAATTGGGCGGCCCGCAGCGATTGGCTGTAGTTGTACCACCACGCCCCCGCGGCCATCGACAGGCCGATGGCAAACGTGGCGAGCACGAGGAGGCGTCCGGAAACTTGCATTGAACTCACGATGTCCCGCGGCGCTCGCGGCGAGCCGTAGGCTCGCGGCTGTTTGGCGTGGAACAAGTGATTTAGCCCCGCCGCTGGCGGCGGGCGCCGCGACGCCGCGCGCCCCGCGCCTTTTCCCCCACCGCCGCCCAAGTATACTGAGCACTTCTCCGCCGCGAAAAGCGGCCCGCTTCCCTTCGCCCGCTCAAACTCGATCATGCCGGACTCGTACGATCCTTACCGCGAAGCCCTCGTGATGGAAACCGACACCGAGTGGCCCGAGGAGCTCGCCGGCCTCGATCGCGCCGAGCGGGCCCGCATCTCGCTCGTGCTACACGCCGAGCCGGAGCAGGCCGCGCACCTCGAATATGTGCGGACGCATACGGGCTTCTGCCGGCGAATCGTGGTCACGCCCGACGACGTGGCCCGCGTCTCCTCGTAAATCAACCGCCAAAGAGGGCGCCGTGGCCCAGACATCGTCCACCGTGCGCGTCGCCCTCGCCGAGCGGAGCTACGACATCGACATCGGCGCGGGCGCGCTCGCGCAGTTGCCGGCATTTCTGCGTTCGCGATCCGATTCGGACCACGCGGTGCTCGTCACCGACGCGACGGTCGACGAGCTGTACGCCGACGCGGCGGGCGATTCCCTGGTGGAAGAGGGCTGGGAAGTCGACGTGCTGGTCGTCGACGCGGGGGAGAACAGCAAGAGCGTCGAGGTGGCCGACGACCTGTGGAACGCGCTGTTGGCCGAAGGGGCCGACCGCGAGTCGATCATCGTCGCCATCGGCGGCGGCGTGGTGGGCGATCTCGCGGGATTCGTCGCGGCGACGTTCGCCCGCGGGCTCGACTTCTTTCAGGTTCCCACCACGCTGCTGGCGCAGGTCGACAGCTCCGTGGGCGGCAAAGTGGGCGTCAACCTGCCCGGCGCGAAGAACATGGTCGGCGCCTTCTGGCAGCCGCGCGGCGTGCTGATCGACGTCGCCGTGCTCCAGTCGCTGCCGCACCGCGAGTACCGTGCAGGGCTCGCCGAAGTCGTAAAGTACGGCGTGATTCTCGACGCCGAGTTCTTCGCGTATCTCGAAGCGAACGTCGAAGCCATCGGCCGCCGCGAGCCCCGCGTGCTCGCGACGATCGTCGAGCGATCGTGCCGTCTCAAGGCCGACGTCGTCGAGCAGGACGAACGCGAAACTACGGGCCTGCGGGCGGTGCTCAACTACGGCCACACGTTCGCCCACGCGTTCGAGGCGCTCGGCGAGTATTCGGCCCTGCTGCACGGCGAAGCGGTGGCCGCGGGCATGCGGTGCGCCGCACGGCTGGCGGCGCGGTTGGGGCGGATCGACCCGGCGATCGTCGATCGCCAGGAAACGCTGCTTGCGGCGCTCGATCTGCAGATCGACCCGCTGGACGTGGACGGCCAGGAACTGCTCCGGGCGATGCACCGCGACAAGAAGGTGTCCGCCGGCAAGCTGCGGTTCATCCTGCCCGACCGCATCGGCCACGTCGCCCTGGTGGGCGACGTGCCGGACGATGACGTGCTGGCGTCGCTGGAAATGTAGTGCCGCGGATGGAAGCCATCGGCTCTGCCGGTGGACGGCGTTGAGAATGAGCAGTTGCTCGCGAGTCGTCCACCGGCAGAGCCGGTGGCTTTCATTCGATGTCCGAGTCCACTGGCGACAGCGAACTTTCCGAAGCCGAGCGAGCCGAGGTGCTGCTGGCTCTCACGCCGGACGTCGGGCCCATTCTGCGCGCCCGGCTGCTGGAGCACTTCGGCGACGCCGCGGCCGTGACGGCGGCCTCGGAAGCTGCGCTGCAGGAGGTGCAGGGCGTCGGGCCGAAGATTTCCCGCCGCATTGCGGGCGCGCGGCACGAAGTGCAGCTCGAAGCCCAGCTTGCGCTAGTGCGCGAGCACGGCTTGCGCGTGCTGCTGCCGAGCCGGCCCGACTTTCCGCGACTCTTGGGCGAAATTCCCGACCCGCCCGGCGTGCTGTTCGTCCGCGGCGAGATCGAACCGGCCGACGCGATGGCCGTCGGCATCGTGGGCACGCGCCGCGCGACCCACTACGGCAAGCAAACCGCCGAGCGGCTCGCCGCGGCGCTGGCCCGCGCGGGCGTCACGGTGGTCAGCGGCCTGGCGCGCGGCATCGACGCGGCCGCTCACAACGGCGCCCTGGCCGCTGGCGGCCGCACGATCGCCGTGCTCGCCAGCGGCGTGCTTAACGTGTTCCCGCCGGAGCACGCGAAGCTGGCCGATGAGATCGCCGCCCACGGCGCGGTGGTCAGCGAAGCCGCCCCCACGATGCCGCCGCTCTCGGGCATGTTTCCGCAGCGCAACCGGATCATCAGCGGCCTCAGCCTGGGCGTGGTCATCGTCGAAGCCGCCGACCGCAGCGGCGCGCTCATCACCGCCCGCCACGCGATGGAACAGGGCCGCGAGGTGTTCGCCGTCCCGGGGCAGATCGACCACCCCGGCTCGTCCGGCCCGCACCGGCTGCTGCGCGACGGAGCGAAGCTGGTCGCGTGCGTCGACGACATTCTGGAGGAGCTGGGCCACTTACCCGCCGCGGCGCCGGACCAGCGCGGCGGCACGATCCGCGCCGCGGCCGAGCTGAAGCTCAACGATGTCGAGCACGCCGTGTTGCAGGCGATCGACCCCGGCGGCTCGATGCTCGACGACGTGGCGGCCGCGTGCGGCCTGCCCATTCACCGTGTGCTGTCGACGGTGAGCGTGCTCGAATCGCGGCGGCTGGTCCGCAAGGTGGGCGGCAGTCGCGTGGTGAGGATTTGAGACGATTCTTGTTTCGACAACACCAACGATCAGAATGGCGCACTGCGATAGCCCACGACTTTCGGACAGTGGCGGGGGCCGGATAATGGTCC
>CAYSFP010000135.1:0-16936 GCA_964430075.1 uncultured Planctomycetaceae bacterium
CTCGGGCGATGTCGGGCTCGACGGCGATCATGTTGAGGAACTTGGTCATCGCGGCAACGCCGTCCAACATGCCTTCGTCCATGTTGACGTCGATGACGTTGGCGCCGCCCTCGACCTGCTGCACGGCCACCTCGACGGCCTCTTCGAATTTCTCGTCCTTCACCAGCCGCGCGAACTTCTTCGAGCCGGTGACGTTCGTCCGCTCGCCGATCATGAGGAAGTTGCTGTCGGGGCGCAGTTCCATTGGAAGCGTGCCGCTAAGCCGCAAGCGGCGGGGGACGCTCACCGGCTTGTGCGGCTTGAGCTTCGCCACGCGCCGCGCGATCGCCGCGATGTGCGCCGGCGTCGTGCCGCAGCAGCCGCCCAGGATGTTCAGCCAGCCCTGTTCGGCAAACTCGCCGACCATCGCCGCCATCTGGTCGGGGCCCAGGTCGAACTGCCCCATCTCATTGGGCAAGCCCGCATTGGGGTAGCAGTGGATCCGCACCGGCGCCACCTGCGACAGCGCCTCGATGTGCGGCCGCATCACGTCGGGGCCCAGCGCGCAGTTCATGCCCACCGTCAACAGCGGCATGTGGGAGATCGCGTTCCAGAACGCCTCGATCGACTGCCCCGACACGAACGTCGCCCCGCCGCGATCGAACGTGCCCGAGGCCATCACCGGGACGCGGCGCCCGGACGCGTCGAAATATTGCTGGATCGCGAACAGGCATGCCTTGAGGTTGAGCGTGTCGATGAACGTCTCCGGCAGCAGGATATCGACGCCCGCTTCGACCAGCGCCTGCACCTGCACATAGTACGACGCGGCCATCTCGTCGAACGTCGTGCCGCGATACGAAGGGTCGTCGACCTTCGTGCTGATCGCGGTCTGCTTGGTCGTCGGCCCGATCGACCCCGCGACGAACCGCGGCCGCTGGGGCGTCTGCTCGGTCCACTCGTCCGCCGCCCGCCGGGCGCACGCCACGGCCGCCGCGTTGATCTCGCCGATCAGCTCCACCGGCAGGCCGAACTCCTCCATGCCGACGGGGCTGGCGCCGAACGTATTCGTTTCGACGATGTCGGCCCCCGCCTCGAAGTACCGGCTGTGGATCGCCGTGATTTCGTGCGGGTGGGTCAGACACAAGACATCGGCGAAGTTCTTGAGATCCTTGTGGTGATCGGCAAACCGTTCGCCGCGGACGGCCGCTTCGTCGAGGCCCAGGGCCTGAATCTGCGTGCCCATGGCCCCGTCGAGGATGAGAATCCGCTCTTCCAGCAGCGACTCGAGTTGACTGGTGCGATCGACGGGCGAATTCGACATCGGCGCGGGGCAGGGTTCAAGGAACGCGTGGTGGGACAGGAGGATATGAAATGATAGTTCGCAATCTGCCGCCGCGACAGGTCACGCCATGCCGGCGGGCCGCTCTTATGGCTGGACCGGCCGAGCGGAGAGCTCACCGCAGAGAGCGCGGAGGACGCGGAGGAGATTTTTTGAACCGTTAATAAGCGCTCATCTACGCTCATCAGAAGAGAGAATTCACAGCCTCCTCTATGAGCGGTCGTTCGCGGTTCCTGATCTTCTCCGACCTCTGCGTCCTCCGCGTTCTCCGCGATGAATCCGCTGTTTCTGAAGTTCTTTTTTTTCGCCAGGCCTTGGCGCGTGGCAACTGTACTAGTACACTTAGTACAGTTGTGAGGCCGCCCATGAAGTTTCAGTGCGACAGCACCGCCCGGACGCCGATCTACCGGCAGCTCATCGAGCAAATTCGCGTGGCCGTCGCGCGCGGGCGGATGCAGCCCGGCGAGCGGCTGCCGTCGGTGCGGCAGTTGTCGAAGGAGCTGGTCGTGAATCCCAACACGATCGCCCGCGCGTACACCGAGCTGGAGCGCGACGGCGTGCTGCACACGCGCCCGGGGCTCGGCGTGTTCGTGGCCAAGCCGCAAACCGAGCTCAAGGCGGAGGCCCGCCGGCGGCGACTCGGCGATCTGATCGATCGGTTGCTCACCGAGGCGGTGCACCTGGGCGTCTCGGCAGACGACGTACTGGCGCTCGTGACCCAACGGATCTCGAAGTTTCAGTTTGCGGAGGATGCGCGTTGACGATTGACAGGCTGCCAAACCTCCGGCTTGCGCCGGAGGCTATTGCCCTCCTGACTCCTGACTCCTGAACCCTGACTCCTGAACCCTGAACCCTTTCCCCCCCCATGCCCGACGCCATCGCCACCCGTCGACTGACCAAGTTCTACGGCGCCCGCTGCGTCGTCGACTCGCTCGATCTTCTCGTGCCGCAGGGATGCGTGTACGGCCTGCTGGGCCGCAACGGCGCCGGCAAGAGCACCACGATCAAGATGCTCATGGGAATGGTCCAGCCGGACTTCGGCGCCATCGACGTGCTGGGCCACGCCGTCGATGCCATGCCGGCCTCCGTGCGAACGCGCATCGCGTACATCGCCGAGGGCCACCCGCTGTACAACTGGATGACCGTGGGCGAAGCGGCCCGCTTCGCCGCCGCGTTCTACCCGCGGTGGAACCAGCGGCTGCTCGACCAGATTCTCGATCACTTCGAGCTGTCGCCGCGAGCCAAGCTGCGGCGCCTCTCCAACGGGCAACGAGCCCAGGCGTCGCTGGCGCTCGCCGTAGCGCCGGAGCCCGAACTGCTTGTGCTCGACGATCCCACGTTGGGGCTCGACACGGTCGTCCGCCGCGACTTTCTCGAGTCGCTCATCCAGATCATCCAGCGGCAGGGCCGCACGATCCTGTTCAGCTCGCACATCCTGGGCGACGTCGAGCGCGTGGCCGATCGCATCGGCGTGATGGTCGACGGCGTGCTCCGCGTCGACTGCCCGACGGATCACTTCCGCGAGTCGATCAAGCGCGTCGTGCTGGAGTTCCGCGGGGCGCCGCCCGATTGGCCCGGCGGCGGCCGCACGGTGAGCTGGCGGCACGTGGGACCGACGCTCGAGCTGGTGACGGTGGGCTTCGACGACGAGCAGCGGGCGCTGGCCGAGTCGCTCGAACCGGCGGCGATCGACGTGTTCGACCTGAATCTCGAAGACGCGTTCATCGAGTACACCCGCGGGCCGAAGCGCTCGCTGCCTCTGTTCGTGGAGGACCGCGCCGATGTATCGCGCGCTGATCATCAAGGAGCTGCGTGAGTGCGCGCCGCTCGCCCTCGTGGCGGCGCTGGCGGCCGCGTGGGCGCTGCACCTCGCCGCAGGAGAATACCTCCTGCACGGCACGCGCGACGTAACGTTGCTGCCGTCGCCGTTTCTCAACTACGATTTCTTTCCGTTCTCTAACGTACCCATGCTCGTTGGCGCAACGGCGATCGTGCTTGGACTCAAGCAAGCCGTGTGGGAGGATCTGCGCGGCACGTATCACTACCTGCTTCCGCGGCCGGTGGAACGATCCCACGTGTTTCTCATCAAAGCCGCCGTGGGCGTTGCGATCGTCCAGGCCTTGGGGGCCGCGATGCTCTTGCTTTACGCCATTTGGGCGGCCACGCCGGGCACGCATGCCTCGCCGTTTTTTTGGAGCATGACGCTGCCCGCATGGAAGGCATGGGGCGCGTTTCCCATCGTCTACTTGGGAGCGCTGCTCAGCGGACTGCGGCCCGCGCGGTGGTTCGGCTCTCGGCTCTTACCGTTGGTGGGATGCTGCGGCGTGGCCCTCTTTGTCGTGGCTCTGCCGCGGATGTGGGCGTCACTGCCGATCGCTGCTGCGGTTTCGGCCCTGTTGGCATGTTGCGTCGTTCACGAAGCTCGCACCCGCGATTTTTGAGGGGAGCGCCGCCATGAGCAAGAAGCCGTACCGTTGGCCGTGGTTCTTCAAACTGTTGCTGATCGCGGTGGGCGCCGCGATGGTATGGGGATTCACCGTGGGCTATAGCGTGGAAACGTTCTATTTCCACCGCCTGCGAAATCCTCGCATTCGCGAAACGCTTCAAATTCGCGCGGATGGCGAAGCGATCATCTTGTCGCACGACGCTCGCATCTCCAGGACCTTGCCGTCCCGAACGGTGAGCGGTGATCTCGTGCCCCCTGATTCAGTGCACATCATGCTGAACGGCGCGGGGCTCTACCGACCCGCCGAGCAACTTTCCACGATATCTCAGAGCTGGACCTATCGCATCGGGCAGCTTAACGTCAAAGATGCAACGAACGGCCTGTGGTGGCTCGTCCGCGACTTGAGCGCGGAGGGCCTCACTTATCTCGCGGGCTTCGACGCGGAAACGCGTTTGCCGATCGGCTTCATTGGGCGTCGCGGCTTTCGCAGTGAAACGCCGCCGACGGCGGAACAATTCGCGCTCGGCACGATCAACATCCATTCGCCCATCGAAGCGAAGTTTCAACGCGATGCTCAGTCGCCTTATGAATGGTTCGTGTATCTGCTCGACGGCGCCAAGCTCCAGGAAATTCACCTGCGGACTCGCAAAGTGCGGACAGTGGCCGAATTGCCCGGCGTCTTGGCAGTGACCGTCGTGGCGTGGCCGTTAGCGGACGACGACCGCGAGGAACGTGAGCGACCAGAAGTGCCCAACCGCGACACGTCGCGAGGCAACGCCGTCACGCGCGTGGCCGTGTGGCTCGGCGACCATATCGCGATCCTCGATCCAACGTCCGGAGAGCGAACTGATTGGATGCTTCCCGATGATGTACGAGACGTGCAGGGCTTCCAGGTTTATTTCATACGCCAAGACCAGGCTGTCGTAGAATGGATGCCGGACCCTCGGAGCTATTCACATCGGCGGATCATCTGGATCGCGCCTAACGGCGAGACGACGCGTGACGAAACCGTTGAGCTTGCTTGGAGTCGCAACCTTACCAACCGGGAGGGCGCCACGGCGGCCGCCTTGATCGTTCCGATTCCCGCTGTATTTGTATCCATCGCTGCTTGGACCGCAGGGTCGAGCGTTGTCACGGGCCAGCCGCGGGAGTTCTGGAACGAAACCGCCCAAATCATGAACGACGCGTGGCCCGCGGTTCTCGGCGTGGCCGTCGTGTGCGTAGCGATGGCCGCGTTCGTTTACTGGCAAGAGCGGCGCCGCGGCGGCGATCATCCCCTCGCCTGGAGCGTGACCGCGTTCTGGCTCGGACTGCCTGGGCTGGTCGCGTATCTCGCCGAACGACGCCCGACGGCCCTGGGTCGCTGCGACGCCTGCGGTCAACCGGCCCCGCGCAACCGCCCGGCGTGCACCCGCTGCGGCCAGGACTTCCCGCGTCCGCGCTTGCTGGGCACGGAGGTGTTTGCGTAGCTCCAGAAATGGGGCCGAACTCCCCACGTGGCCGAGTCTCTCCGAGACTCGGATTTTCTGGCCGTCTCGGAGAGACTGCCCCACTTTGAATCCCGCTAAACGGGGGCGTCCGGCCCCGCGATAATCGACTCCGGCCGCTGCACGCCGTACTCGTTGTGCAGGGTTTCGATCTCCTCGCGGATCCGCTGCTCGTCGGCCCCCACTTCGCGCAGCAGGAGCAACGCTAGGCCTACGGCGGTCTCGGCTTCCTCGATGCAGATTTGCGTGGCGCCGACTTCTTCGAGCCATGCCCGCTCCTTCAGGTAGCGGGCCCGGGCGAACACGCGAATTTCTTCGTTCAGCTCGCGGGCGGTGAGAATCACCAACGTGCGCACCAGCACGTCGGGCACGGTCACCAGCAGGTACTTGGCCTTGGCGATCGACGCGGCTTCAAGAATCTCGCGGCGCGTGGCGTCGCCGTAAACAGCCAATTGGTTCACCGCCGCCAGGTCGCGCACCGTGTCGAGGTTCATGTCGATGACGACCGGCTCGATGTTGAAGTCGCGCAGGATCCGCGCGGCCGTCTGGCCCACGGGGCCGTAGCCGACGATCACGGCTTTGAGTTGCGAGGAGGCGGGATCGTCGGGGTCGCTGAGCCGGTGCTGGGCGCGTTGGTTCAGTTCGACGCCGTGGGTTTCCGAGCGGCTGTTGATAAGCTTCCACAGCCGCGGTCGGCGACGGCACCACGCTTCAATCGCATCGATCGCACGGAAGTACATCGGGTTCAGCGTGATCGAGATGATCGCACAGACGACCAGCAGGCTCCGCCCGTGTTCGGACATCAAGCCATGTACTGCGGCGGCGTCGGCCAGCAAGAACGAGAACTCGCCGATCTGCGCCAGGGCGATCGCCACGGTCAGCGCCGTTCGCCACGAGTAGCGCAAGACCCACACGATGATTAACGCGGTGAGCGGCTTGATGACCAGCACAATCACAAGCAACAGGACCAGCAGCAGCGGCGCGTTGAGGATCGCCTGCGGATCGAACAGCATGCCGACGGCCACGAAAAACATGACGGCGAAGGCATCCCGCATGGGAAGGGCGTCGGCGGCGGCCTGGTGGCTCACTTCGGTCTGTCCGACGACCATGCCGGCCAGGAACGCGCCCAGGGCCATGGACACGTGGAAGAAATAGGCCGACCCCGTCGCCACGGCCAGCGCGATCGCCAGCACGCTGAGGGTGAACAACTCGCGCGATCGCGTGCGGGCCACGACGTTCATGAGCCAGGGGATCACGAATCGCCCGCCGCCGAGCACGACCGCCGTGAGCAAGCTGATGTTGATCAAGGCCCCCCCCACGGCGGAGGTCAGGCTCTGGCCGCCTGCGGAGCCGATTTTCGCGAGGGCGGGCAGCGCCACCAGGGCTAGCACGGTGAAGATGTCCTCGACGATCAGCCAGCCGACGGCGATGTGCCCCTGGGGCGTTTCCAGGACATTGTTGTCCATGAGGACGCGGATGAGCACGACGGTGCTCGCCACCGAGATGGCCATGCCGACGATCACGCCCTCGGTCGTCCCGATCCCGACGAGGCGGCAGGCGAGCCAGCCGAACAGCGTGGCGGCGGCGATTTGCCCCACGGCGCCAGGCAGCGCCACATTGCGCACGGCCCATAGATCGCGGAGGTTGAAGTGGAGCCCGACGCCGAACATGAGCAGGACGACGCCCACCTCGGCGAATTGCGTCGCCATCTCGACGTCGGCGCGGATGCCGGGCGTGTGCGAGCTGAGCACAATGCCGGCCAGCAAATAGCCGACGATCGGCGACAAACGTAGTCGCTCGGTAATCAGGCCGAACACGAGGGCCAGCACGAGGCTGACCGACATGTAAATCAACAACTCCGCGTGATGCATCAGGAACCTAACGTGGCAGCGTTTCCGCGGCGAGGCGCGAAATCTCAGGAACGGCGGGCAGAACGACGACGGCCGCGGGATTGTAACACAGGAAGGGTCGCATTGCCGACGCCATTGGAACGCTAAATTCACGGGCCCGCCGGCCTCTGGCGGCCACGGGGCGGCGCGGCTGGCGCATCATAAAAACGCTTCGGTGCGCTCGCGCGGGAGTTGCAGCGGGCGCTCGTGCACGGACAATGGGGCTCGCCGGTCTCGCTCGCGCGGGGTCGGGACGCTTGGTCGTTCGCACTACCTCGAGGGGGCCTTTTCCATGGACATTCGCAGCACGGCTTCGCGGCGCAGATTTCTTCGCCAGTCGGCCAGCGTTCTCGGCGGCGCGCTGGCGAGCCCGTATGTGTTCACGGCGGCGCGGGCGCAGGATTCGGCGCCCAGCGACCGGCCGATTCTGGGGCTCGTCGGCTGCGGCGGTCAGGGGCGCTGGGATATGGCCCAGGCCATGCGATACGGCGACGTCGCCGCCGTGTGCGACGTCGACTCCGCACGGGCGGAGGAGGCCGCCGAGCAGGTGCGGCAAGGCGGTCGCCGCCGGCGTCGTCGCGGCGGGGGAGGAGAGGCGAGCCTGCAAGTCGACCAGTACGCCGACTACCGCCGACTCATCGAGCGGCAAGACGTCGACGCGGTGATCGTGGGCACGCCCGACCACTGGCACGCAAAAGTCGCCATCGAGGCGATGTAGAACGGCAAGGACGTGTACTGCGAAAAGCCGCTGACGCTCACCATCGAAGAGGGGCGGCTCATTGGCGCGGCCGTGAAGAAATACGGCCGCGTGTTTCAAGTCGGCACGCAGCAGCGCTCCGATCATGGCGGCGTGTTCTTGACGGCGATCGCGCTGGTGCGGTCGGGGCGCCTCGGCAAGGTGACCAAAGCCACCTGCGACATCGGCGGCGCCCCCGACTCGCCGCCGCTGCCGACGGGCGCGCCGCCGCAGACGCTCGACTGGGAGCGCTGGCTGGGGCAGGCCCCGCTGGTCGACTACCGCGTGCTCACGCAGGAACCCGCCGGTCGCTTCGGCCAAGGCTACTATTCGCGAGGCCACTACGAATTCCGCTGGTGGTACGAGTACTCCGGAGGCAAGCTGACCGACTGGGGCGCCCACCACGTCGACGTCGCCACCTGGGCCCTGGGGCTGGACAAGACGGGTCCCTCGTCCATTCGCGTCGAGTCCGTCAAGCATCCTGTGGCGTTCGAGAACGGTTGGCCGACCCAGGACGACCGCTACAACACGGCCACGTCGTTCGACGTCGTGGCGACGTTTCCAGAGGCGGAAATCCGGATCGTCAGCGGCATGCCCGACGGCAACGGCGTGCTGTTCGAGGGCGACAAGGGCCGCATCCACGTCAACCGCGAGCGCATCAAGGGCCGCCCGTTCGAAGAGCTGGCCGAGAATCCGCTGCCCGAGGACGCCCTGGTCCAGGTCTACAAGGGCAAGCAGCCCACCGGCCACATGGCCAACTTCATCGACTGCGTGAAGAGCCGCGAGGAGCCGATCTCGGACGTGTTCTCGCATCACCGCGCGATCAGCACCTGCCACCTGGCGAACATCGCGATGCGGCTGGGCCGCAACCTGACATGGGACCCCGTGGCCGAGCAGATCGTCGGCGACGAGGAAGCTCAGTCGTTCACCCGCCGCGAGCAGCGCAAGGGGTATGAGATAGCGGTGTGAGAACGTCAGATGTGAATTGAACTCCTCCGTCCCCCTCCCCACTCCCCATCAAGGGGAGGGGAACGGAGGATTCGATTTCGGAACAGCGCGTCAGCCGCCAACTTCGGCGGCGACGATGGCTGCGACGAGGCCCGCGGCGGTGTACTCCGTCGCGATGGCCGCAGGCTCGTGACCTGCCTCGGCAAGCACGCTGGCGGTGAGCGGGCTGATGGCGGCCAGCTTCGCGCGGGCCAGCGAGGCGCCGAACAACTTCACGAGCGATCGCGCGATCGCGGAGCTGGTGACGGTGATCCAATCGACGCGGTTGTTCTGGAGTGCGGCGACCGCATCGGCGTCTGGCGTTGCGACGTCGCGGCTCACGTAGGCGACGACCCGCGTCACCGCCGCTCCGGCGGCGATGAGCGTTTCCGCCAGCACTTCGCGCCCGCGGCTTGCTCGTATCAGCAACACGCGCTGCCCGGCTGTAACAGGGGCCAACTTTTCTGCCAGCGATTCAGCCCGGTACTCCGCGGGCAAGGCGTCGGGCCGCAACCGATATAATGCAAGGGCATCGGCCGTGGCGGGTCCGATCGCCGCAAGGCGCACGCCGCCGAGAGCGCGCATGTCGCGGCCGCTTTCAAGAATACGATCGAGAAAGGCGTGGACGCCGTTGGCGCTCGAGAACACGATCCAAGCGAACGAGCTGAGCTGGGCAATCGCGGCGTCGACCGGCGCCCAATCCGGCGGCGCGCCGATCTCGATGGCCGGTTGAACGACGACCGACGCTCCGAGCGCTTCGAGTGCGTCGATCATCCCGTCGGACTGATGGACGGGGCGAGTCACCATGATCGTCCGGCCGGCCAGCGGTTGGGCGCGAAACCAATCGAGCGCGGCGCGCTCGCGCACCGCGTCGCCCACAATCATGATCGCCGGCGGTCGCAGCTTGCCGCCGGCGGTGATGCGCGGCAGCGCACCCAGCGTGGTGACGATTGTCTTTTGCGCCGGCAGGCTGGCGTGCCGCACGATCGCCACGGGCGTGTCGGCGGGCTTGCCATGCTGAATGAGCGCGGCCGACCAGTCGGGCGCGGTCGTCACGCCCATGTAGAACACGAGCGTGCCGGGGAACGTCGCCAATGCCTTCATGTCGAGCGCTGCATCCTGTTTGTCGCGGCACTCTTGCCCCGTCACGAACGCCACGCAGGAGGCCGCCGCGCGGTGCGTGAGCGGGATGCCCGTATACCCGCTGGCGGCCGACGCGGCGGTCACCCCCGGCACGATCTCGTAGGGCACGCCCGCGGACTCAAGCGCCGCAATCTCCTCGGCCGCGCGGCCGAAAATCGCGACATCGCCGCCCTTCAACCGGGCGACCGTCCTTCCCGCACACGCCGCGGCGATCATTCGCTCGTTGATCTCCTCTTGCGACAGGAGGCGACCGCTGCCGTGGCGGCCCAGGCACACGAGCTCGGCTCCCGGCTTGGCGTAGGCCACGATGCGGGGATTCGAAAGGTAGTCGTACAACACGACGTCGGCCAGGCCGAGCAGCCGCCGCCCGCGCAGCGTGAGCAGCCCCGGATCGCCTGGACCCGCGCCAATCAGGTAAGCTTTGCCAATGTGCGTGGTCACGTTAAATCGCTTGTGCGGCGTTTGCTCTCATGGGCTGCGGGGCGTCCGCGGCGCCAATTTGTGGCCCCGCGGCCTCTTGCTAGAATACAAGTCGTGCGGCGACGTGCGTAGCGGCCGCATGGAGTGCAAACGCGCACCGCTCGTCCCACATACCTTCAGGCGGCGGCCGTGGCATCGGATTCGAAGGCTGTTCCTCCCGCAGCTCCGCGCGGTCCCGCGCCGCTCGCGCCCGCGGTGCGCCAGCGCGCACAGAAGACGTTCGAGCACGCCCAGCGGTGCGTCGAGAAGAACGACTTCGACTACGCCCACCAGCTTTTCACACAGTGCGTGGCCGAGGATCCCTCGAGCATCGTCTACCAGCAGGCAATGCTGACGAACCTGCATAAGAAGTACGGCAATAATAAACGCGGCGCGAAGCTTGCCGGGTTGAAGATCAAGAGCCATCGCTCGGCCATGGCCAAGGCGGCGGACAAGGGCCAGTGGTTGGCGGCGTTTCAAGCGGCGTGCGGGGCCCTCGCGCTCAACCCCTGGGACATCCCCACGCTGCTGGCGATGGCCGAGGCGTGCAACGAGTTGGGGATCGACGAGGCGCAGCTTTCGTATTTGCGGGCGGCGCTGGACGTCGACCCCAAGGACGTCACCGTCAATCGCCGCGCCGCCGCGACGCTGCAGCGGATGGGGCAGTTCGACCAGGCGATCGCCTGCTGGCACCGCGTCGAACTGGCCAAGCCCGGCGACGAAGAGGCGCAGCGGCAGATTTCGCAGTTGTCGGTCGAGAAAACGATCCACCAGGGCGGGTACGATCCCAGCTCGCTGGGCATCGCCGCCAAGCCCGGGGCGGGCGCGGCACGACCGGCGTCGGTGGCGCGGCTGTCTAAAGGCGCGCCCGCTCACGACGCGGACGAGGACGACGCCCCACCGCAGCCGCCGGAGCAGCGCTACAAAGCCGCCATCGCCGCCGACCCTGCGAACCTCGATAGCTACTTCCGGCTGGCCGACATTTACGTGCACGAGCAGCGGCTGGATGAAGCCCAACAGGTGCTCCAGCGGGCCGGCGAAGCCTCCGGCGGCGGCAACCTCGACGTGCGCGACCGAATGGAGGACCTGCAACTTCGCCGCGCCGCGCGCGCGGCGGCGCAGGCCTTACGCAATTACGAGCAGGCCGGCACGCCCGAAGCCAAGGCCCTGCTGGATCGAGCCCGAACCCATGCCAATCAGGTGGAGCTGGAGGTGTACGCCACGCGGGTTGACCGCGAGCCGAATAATCCCCGCCTGCAGTTCGAGCTGGGCCTGCGGCTGAAAAAGGCGGGGAAATCGAAGGAGGCGATCACGGCGTTCCAGGCCGCCCGCAGCGATCCCAAGCGCAAGGCCCTGGTGCTGGTCGAGCTGGGCGAGTGCTTTCAGAAAATCGAGCAGTACAAGCTCGCCCTGTCGCACTACGAGCAAGCCTTGGAAGCGTGCGAGCCGACGGATGTGGAGACGAAAAAGCTGGCCCTGTACCGGGCCGGCGTGCTGGCGACCGGCCTGCGGGAGCTGGACCGGGCCGAGCGGCATTTGTCCGAGCTGGCGGGCATGGAATTCGGCTACCGGGACGTGGCCGACCGGCTGGACAAACTCGCCCGACTCCGCGATAGTGGGTGATTCGATTTGCCGATTCACGCCGCCCCAATGCGGCCGCTTCCCGATTCCCGCAGTTCGAACCAGCCATGCCCAATTCCGCTAGCGCCAAGAAGCGCCTTCGCCAGAGCCTCGACCGCCGGGCTCGCAATCGCACGATCCGCTCGACTGTTCGCTCGCAAATCCGCAAGCTCCGTACCACGATCGCCGGCGGCGACGTGGCGGCCAGCGAGACGGAGCTCCGCGTGACGGTAAAGAAGCTCGATCAGGCCGCGGCCAAGGGCATCTTGCACGCCAACGCGGCTTCGCGACTGAAGTCGCGGCTGTCGGCCGCGGTGAAGGCGATCAAAACCAAGGCCGCCAGCGCCTGAATCAGCGCGCGAGTTCGACGGTCAAAGCGAAGCGAAGAGTTCGAACACGATTCAGAAATAGCCCCGAGCGCAAGCTCGGGGTTTTTGTTTGCACGCGTATTGTTTCTGAAGACCGTTGTTTCTGAAGAGCGCGGTGCAAAACCCGGCTTGCGCCGGGGGCAATTCTCGGTTGGTGTTGCGGCGCGTGCGATACGGCGCGATTGTGACGCGGCGCACCGCCCCTTCACCACATAATCTTGCTTGCGTCGAAGACGGGGCCTTCGACGCACGTGCGTTTGTAGTCCCAATCGCCCTCGGGCTGACGCACCTTCGCCACGCAACTGAAGCAGATGCCGATGCCGCAGGCCATCGGCGTTTCGAGCGAGACTTCGCAGGGGACGCCGCGGGCGAGGGCCAGCTCGGCGACCGCCTCCATCATCTTCTCGGGTCCGCAGCAGGCGATGCGGCAGCTCGCGCCGCCGATCTCGTCGAGCGCCTCGGCGAGCAGCTCCGTCACCAGTCCCGGCCGGCCCACGCTGCCGTCGTCGCTGGAAACGCGCACCTCCAGCCCCGCACCGCAGAAATCGTCGACGCCGGCCAGTAGGTCGGCGCTGCGCACGCCGTAGCACAGGGTCGCATGCCCCACCGCGGGCGATTCGCGCGGCGGATCGCCGTACTGCCGGCCGCCCAGCGCCTCGCGGCCCAGCGCTAGAAACGGCGTTTGGCCGATCCCGCCGGCGACCATCACGAGGTGATCAACCGCCCGCGGCGCAAAGCCGTTGCCCAGCGGGCCCCACACGGTGAGCGGCTCGCCGGCCCGTACACGTGCCAGCCGCCGCGTCATGCGGCCCACGACGAGATACACGACGTCGATGCCCGCCACGGCGCCGGACTCGTCGAGCCACGTGTCGTACAGGGCGAGCGGTCGGGCGAGCAGCGGATCGTCCGTCCCCGGGAGCCGCACCATGACGAACTGGCCCGGGACAATCCGCTGGGCAATCGCGGGGCACGCCAGCCGCACGCGGTAGGTGTCACGGGCGAGCGGCACGTTTTCGATCACCGCGGCGCGGGTCTGCACCGCGCGATCCGCGCAGTAGGCGGCGGCCAGCGGATTGATCGGCGAGACCAGCGGCGCGGCGCTCAACGCTCACTTGCCTCCGCGCGGCGGCCGCTCGGGACGGCGCCGCTTGACCGGCTTGCGGCCGACGACCTTCGTGCCGACGGCCTTGCGAAACTTGGGCTTGGCGCCGCCGGGACGACCCGCACTGGCGGGGCGCGAGTCGGTCTTGCGGCCGCCAGCCGCCTGACCTGCACCGCTCTTGCGCGGCTGGGCTTCGCCGTCGCCGATGGTTGCCGGTCCGCCGCCAACGACCTTGCGTCGGGGAGTTGGCGTACCTGAACCCACGGATTTCTTGCGGCGCTCTCCCTGGCCGGTCGGACCGCCACGGCCGCGATTGTGCGGCTTCGGCGGAAACTCGCGTTTGGCCGGCGGTCGCCGCGGCGGGCGGCGCTCCTCGCCGGCGTCGTGGGCTCGCGGGCCCGCGGCCACGGCCTGGTGAAGCTTGCGCACTTCCTCGGGCGATAATCGGCGATGCGCCCCGCGCGGCATGTCGCCGAGGCGAATCGGCCCTACCGCGACGCGCGTCAGCCGCTGCACCTTGTGCCCCACGCGGGCGAGCAACCGCCGCACCTCGCGGTTGCGGCCTTCGTCCAGCACCATCTCCAGCAGCGTCGATCGCTTGAGCTTGCCCTTGATCCGGGCGTCGACCGCATGGGCGAACCCTTCGGACAGGTACGCGCCGCGACGAAGCTGGGCCAGCACCTCGGGTTCGACGTGGCCTGCGACTTGCACGATGTAGGTCTTCTCCACGCCGTGCTTGGGGTGCGTGAGTTGGTTGGCCAGCTCGCCGTCGTTGGTGGCCAGGATGAGCCCCTCGCTCGCGAGGTCGAGCCGGCCGACCGTGAACACGCGACCGGCGCCGGGCGGCAACAAGTCGATCACCCGCGGCCGACCCGCTGGGTCGCGGGCGGTCGTCACCACGCCGGTCGGCTTGTGGATGGCGTAGTACACGAGCTTCGGCTTGGGCAGCAGCTCGCCGTCGATGCGAATTTCCTGGCGGGCGCGATCGACCCGGGCGCCCAGCTCGCTCACCACCTGGCCGTCGACTTCGACGCGGCCTTCGGTGATCAGGTCCTCGCACTCGCGGCGACTGGCAAGGCCCGCGGCGGCGAGGACTTTTTGCAGGCGCTCTCCGGCGGGCGACGCTGCGTTGGCGGACATCGATCCTTCATCGGATTCGCCGCCGCCGCGGCGCGGGCGGAACGAGCGCAGCGGCCCGCGCTGGCCGGCGTGGGACTCTCCCCGGCCAGCCGGCTTCTTATTGCGGGGTCGGCGCGGGGCGGGTTTGCGAGCCATGGCGGGAGGTCGACGGAGCAGGCGGGACGGACGAGCGAGGGAATGCATTGTACTCGCCCGCGCGCGGCCGACACAGGGGCGCGGGCTCACGCCCGTCGCGTGTGCTGATCTCGCCGATCGCTCAGTACCGATACTCCACCGGCGGCGGCGTGGTCGTCGCCGGCGGGGTTGTGGGATACGTCGGATAGCTCGGATACGTCGGCATGGTCACGGGCGGAGACGGGGGCATCGTCACGGGAGGCGAGGCCGGCGGCAGCGCGGGCGGGGCCTGAGGGAACGTCGGCACGAACACGCCGACAGGCGGGCCCTGTGTCGCGATCGTGTGCTCGCCCCGGCGGAATTGCCGAGCTCGTTCCACCTCGGGCACGGGGACGGCAAAATCGGGCGGGCGGCCGCCGACGATTTCCGGCCCCATATCCGGGAGCGGGTAGGGATCGAACTGCGTCGCGTTGTAGCGCTGGATCGGCGCCGTGCCCGGCGACCCCAGCCGTGGTTTGCGAATCGTCGGCGAGCAGGCGGGCAGCGAGAGCAAGCTGGCCGCGAGACCGATCGTGACGAGAGTTCGATGAGGCATGGGCGCAGCGTCCGCGGGAGCGCCGCTCGTGATTGAACGACGGCGGCGCGGCGGGAGTGTAGCGACGCGGGCGACGCCCTGGTAGGCGAGTCGAGCATTTCGCCGACGCCAGCAGCGTCGACCTCTCGCTCCGCGAGAGGCGGTTCGTCTCGCGGAGCGAGACGACTACACATCACGGCAAGTAGATGTCCAGCACCGTCGCCGCTCCGCGCGGACGCAATTCGACGGCGCCCGCGGCGGCGGGCGCCAGCGCCGTGTCGCCGAGTGCTAGCGGCTCGCCCGTCGGATCGCTGGCTGCATCCACGGCGCCCGCAGTCACCGCCAGCACATGGCAGCGATCGTCCCCGCCGATCGTCTGGGCGCCGCCGAGCGTCACGCGATCCAACACGAACTTGTCGCACTCGACCAAGCGTTCGCGCCCCGGCGCACCCGTGGGCTGCGGCGTCTGCGGTTGCACGGGGCCGCGGGCGTAATCGGTTACGGCCAGCGACTCGTTGACGTGCAACGGCCGCGCTTTGCCCTCAGCGTCGACGCGATTCCAGTCGAACAACCGGAACGTCGTGTCGCTCGCCTGCTGGATCTCGGCGATCACGAGCCCCGCGCCCAGCGCGTGCACCGTTCCCGCAGGGATGAACACGCAGTCGCCCACGCGCGGCGTGAACGCATGCAGCAACTGGTCGCACGTTCCGTGTGCGAGCGACGCGGCCAGCTCGTCGCGCGCGACGCCTGGCTTGAGCCCCGCGTAGATCACGCTGCCGGCGTCCGCGGCGAGCACGACCCAGGACTCGGTCTTGCCGCGATCGGGCGGGGTCAGCCGCGCGCCCTGCTCGTCGTTGGGATGCACCTGCACCGAGAGCGTGCGATTGCAGTCGAGCAGCTTCATGAGCAGCGGAAAACTCGTCTGCGGAGCATGCCGCCCGAGCAATGCCGAGCCATGCTCGCGAACGAGTTGGCCGAGCGTCGAGCCAGCCAGGGGGCCCGCGCGGACCACGCTTTGATCATCGCCGTGATCGACGATCTCCCAACTCTCGGCACAGTCGTCGCCGGGCCCGATCGGTTTGCCCAGCATCGTGCCCAGGCGCCGGCCGCCCCAGAGATACCGGCGGAAGATCGGTTGGAACCGCAGCAGGTGATTTAGCTGGGCCGTCATCGGGAACCTATATTTCAGCGGGTGATCGGCGCCGCCGTGCCGCGCGGCCGACCAGGCATCTGGACCAAGCGTCGGCGGTGCACAAACACGGGCGGCGATTATTTCTAGCGGTTCGTTAACAGCGCACTTTCCGGCGATATTAGCCCCGGCGTTTACGCCGAGGGAACGAGCGTTAAGGAGCAACTCGGCCGAGCGGTGCGGCGTGGGTTCCGTCGGCGGTGAACCGAGGCCGCCACAATCCGCGGATTGATTTCGGCCTCGGTCGGCCGCCGAAGGAGGCAGCGCGACTCGCTCGGCCAACGTCTCGGGTGCACGTCACCAAACCCCGGCGTTTACAGGATGATGCAAGTGCTATCGGGCCCCGTAGGGGCCAAGTCGTGTA
>CAYSFP010000136.1:0-16932 GCA_964430075.1 uncultured Planctomycetaceae bacterium
AGCGCGATGATCAGCACGATGCCGATCTGCGTGAATAGATTGTTGTCCATCCCGCGCAGCGACGTGGCCGCGATGGCCCCCAGGACGCCCAGCGGCACGACCAAAATGACGGCAAACGGCGTAAACCAACTTTCATATTGGGCCGCGAGCACCAAGTAGACGAGTGCGACCGCCATGGTGAACACGGCGATGGCTTCGTTGCCGACGCGCTTTTCTTGGAACGAGACGCCCGACCACTCGTAACCGATTCCCGCGGGCAGCGTTTGTGCCGTCGCTTGTTCCATCAGTTGCAGCGCCTGCCCGGTGCTCACGCCCGGCGCCGGGCCGCCGCTGACCGACGCCGACGGGTACAGGTTGTACCGGTTGATCACCTGCGGGCCGTACGACTCCCGCACGGCGGCCACGGTGCCCAGCGGAACCATCTGGCCGGCGCGATTGCGCACTTCCAGCCGCTTGATGTCGTCGGGCTTCGCCCGGTACTTCGGCTCGGCCTGCACGCGCACCTGGTAGACGCGACCGAACTTGTTGAAGTCGTTCACATAGGCGGCGCCCATCGACGCCTGCAACGTGGAGAACACCGAGCTGAGCGGCACGTCGAGCAGCTTCACCTTCTCGCGATCGATGTCGACGAAGATCTGCGGCACCCCCGGGCGAAAGCTGGAGTACACGCGGGCGAGCTGCGACTGGCTCGCGGCGGCGGCCACCAGCTCGCCAACGCCCTGGCCGAGCGCCTCGCGGCCGGCGCCGCGGTCCTGCACCTGCATGTCGAAGCCGCCGCGAACGCCGAGACCGCGAATCGGCGGCGGCGGGAACGCCAGGATGTTCGCTTCCTGGATGCTCGCGAAGCCGGCGAAGAGCTGGCCCATCATCGCGTCCAGGTTCAGCCCCTGGGCCAGCCGCTCGTCCCACGCTTTGAACGTGACGAAGAGCGTCGCAAAGTTCGAGGCGTTGCTGTTCTCGATGAACGACATGCCGCCGATCGTGAACCAGCCGCCCACCCCTTCGGTGTTGCGAAGCACGTTGTCGACCTTCTTGAGCACCTCCCGCGTGCGCGGCTGAGAGGCGGCGTCGGGCAGCGACACCGAGACGAGCGCATAGCCCTGGTCCTCGATCGGGAAGAAGCCCGTCGGCACGCGCCCGTACCAGAAGATCGTCCCGGCGATCAACCCCGTGAAGCCCAGCATCGTCAGCGCGACGTTCCGCACCAGGAACCGCGTGATCGCCATGTAGACGGCCGCCACCCCGTCGTACACCTTGTTGAAACCGCGGTAGAAGATGTTCTTGCGCTTGTTCGGCGCCCGCATCCAGAGGGCGCACTGGGCGGGCTTGAGCGTCATCGCGTTGATCGCGCTGATCAGCGCCGTCGCCGCGATCGTGAGCGCGAACTGCTGATACAACTTGCCGGTAATGCCCGGCATGAACGCGCTGGGCAGAAACACGCTCATCAGCACCAGCGTGATGCCGATGATCGGGCCCAGCACCTCGTCCATCGCCTTGATCGTGGCCGGCTTGGGCGCCATGCCCTGTTCGATATGGTGGGCCGCGTTCTCCACGACCACGATCGCGTCGTCCACCACGATGCCGATCGCCAGCACCAGGCCGAACAGCGTGAGCATGTTCACCGTGTAGCCCATCATCGCCATCGCGAAAAAGGCGCCGATGATGGTCACCGGCACCGTCGTGGCGGGGATGAGCAGCGCCCGCCAATCCTGCAGGAACACCATGATCACGATGAGCACGAGCAAGCCGGCCTCCAGCAACGTCTTGTACACCTCGTGGATCGACGCCTGCACGAACTGCGTGGTGTCGAGCGCCACTTCGTAGGTCATGCCCTCGGGAAAGTTCGGCGCCAGCCGCTTCATGACGTTGCGGACGTTTTCGGCCACTTCCAGGGCGTTGCTGCCCGGCGACTGGAAAATGCCGATGGCGGCCGTCGGGCGGCCGGTGCGCTGGTTGTAGGTGTCATAGGTCATGGCCCCCAGCTCGACGCGGGCCACGTCCTTGAGCCGCGTAACGCGGTTGCCTTCGGCCGTCTTGACGATGATGTTCTCGAACTGCGACGTGTCGCTCAGCCGCCCGAGCGTCGTCACGGTGTACTGGAACGCCAGGCCGCCGTCGCCCGTGGAGGGCGGCTGGTTGACCTGCCCGGCCGCCACCTGCACGTTCTGCTCGCGAATCGCGTCGAGCACGTCCTGCGTGGCCATGCCGCGGGCCTTCAGCTTCGCGGGGTCGATCCAGATCCGCATGCTGTAGTCGGCGGCGCCGAACACGCGCGCGTCGCCCACGCCGGCCACGCGGCTCAGCTCGTCCTTCAGGTTCAGCGTGGCGTAGTTGCCGAGAAACAGGCCGTCGTAGCGGTCGCCTTCGCTGAGCAGCGACAGGGCCAGAATGATGTTGGGCGTTTGTTTCCGCGCCGTCACGCCCTGCCGCCGCACTTCCTCAGGCAGCGTCGGCTCCGCGGCCGCCAGGCGGTTTTGCACCTGCACCTGGGCGATGTCCAGGTCGGTGCCGATCTCGAACGTCACGGTCAGCGAGTACGAGCCGTCGCTGGACGTGCTGGACATGTAGAGCATATCCTGCACGCCGTTGATCTGCTGCTCGATCGGCGCGGCGACGGTGTTGGCGACCACCTGCGCATTGGCGCCGGGGTACTGCGCAGTCACCTGGACCGTGGGCGGCGTGATCTCCGGGTACTGCTCGATGGGCAACTGCCACAGCGAGACCAGGCCGATGAGAATGGTGATCACCGCGATAACGTTCGCGAAGATCGGCCGCTCGATGAAAAATCGGGCAAACATGGGCGGGAATCGGGAGCAGGAAAACTTACCACGGAGGCACGGAGGGCACGGAGTTAGGGAAAGCAACCCGAAGGCTGACTCTTCTCTATTCCCTCCGTGCCCACCGTGACTCCGTGGTTCTTCTCTTTGCGAGTTGGATGCCTTATTTGGCAGCTTTTTCCGTTGCCGCCACAGCGGCGGCGCCGGCGGGCGGCGGTTGTTGGCCTTCGAACTGCGGATCGACCGCCGCGCCGGGTCGGGCGCGCTGCAGGCCGTTGACCACGATCAGGTCGTCGGGCCCGACGCCGTCCTCGACGATGCGCAGGCCGTCGGTCACCAGGCCGAGCTTCACCGGTCGGTACTCGACGATGTTCTTGTCGCCGACGACCAACAGGTAGTCGCCGCGCTGATCGGCGCTCACGGCACGCTCCTCGACGAGCAACCGGGGGTGCGGCTTGCCGACGGGCGCCTTGATGCGGACGAACAGGCCCGGCACGAGCGTCCACGTGTCGTTCTTGAACACGCCGCGCTGCAGGGCCGTGCCGGTTTGCCGGTCGATCGTCCGCTCCGAAAAATCGAAGCGGCCTTGCCGCGGATACCCCTCCTCGTCGGCGAGTCCCAGGAACAGCTCCGGCGGGTTGTCCTCCATCGTCTGCAGGCTGCCGCCGTCCTCGACTGTGCCGCGAATGTAGCGCAGCAAGTCGCTTTCGCTGACGCTGAAATAGGCATAAATCGGATTGTATGACTCGATTTCCGCGAGCAGCGTCTGCTCGGATTGCACGAGGTTGCCCACGTCGACCAGGTGCCGACCAATGCGGCCGGTGATTGGGGCGCGAATCTCCGTATAATTGAGACTAAGCTCGGCCTGCCGCACGGCCGCGTTGGCCGCCCCCAAATTGGCCTTGGCTGTTGCAAGCTGCGCCGACGCGACGTCGAGATCCGCCTGCGTGATCGCCTTGCGAGCCACCAGCGGCTCGGTACGGTTGTACTCGCTGTGCGCCAATTGTAGCGCCGCCTCGGCCTTCTCCACTTCGGCCTGGGCGGCCGCGAGCGAGGCTTCGAACGGCGCCCGTTCGATGACGAACAGCAGGTCGCCCTCGTTCACCATGGCGCCGTCTTCGAAGTCGACCGAGTGCAGGTAGCCGTTCACCCGCGACCGCAGCGCGACGGCGGCCGTCGCCTCGGTCCAGCCGGTGAACTCGAGCGCCTCGGCGACCTCCCGCTGCACCGGCTTGGCGACGGTCACCACAGGCGGCGGCGGCGGGACGAACTGGTTCTGCGGCGCGCAGCCCGCGACGAGCACAAGCCCCGTCGCGGCGCTGAGCGCCGCAGCCAGCATGACAGATTGCGTCCACCGTAGCGGCGTCATGACGCGCCTCTTCTCGACCGACCCCGCACTCCGCATGTCCGGTTCCGCAATCCGCATAGTTCGTTCACGTTGATGATTCACGCTGACTTGGGCGCCCCGCGTCACACGGCCGCGGCGGCCATCACACTGTCGCGGCGGCCATCAGATTCAACTGCATCTTCTCGAGCAACTTCTTCAGCGTCGCGACTTCCTGTTTGGTCAGCCCCGCGATGGCCCGACCTCGCACGTTCTCGGCGACGGCGATAATCTTCTTCCAAATCGGCCTCGCCTTGGGCAACGGCTTGATCATCTTCCGACGACGATCGTCTGGGCAGCCGGTGCGCGACACCAGGCCGTCGCGCTCCATCCTGTCCAGGACGCGCACGAGCGTGGGAGGTTCGATATTCATGTGCTGGGCGAGTTCCACCTGCGACTGCTCCCCCTCGAGCGCCAGCCACGCCAGCACCTGGCACTGCCGGTAGGTGATGCCCTGCACCGTGAGCTCTTCGTTCATGGCCCGCTCGTAGGCGTGCGAGCACATGCACAGCCAATAGCCGATGCTGCTTTGAAAATCGTATTCGAGCATGGCGGGCGCGTGTTCGAGCACTGCGGGCAGGAGCCGCGGCGCGATGGCGCGTCGCGCGGCGAGACGGGGCGTCTGGGCGGGAGCCGTGAGGCTGCTAATCGTTAGCAGGCTAATTATAGTGTACGACTTAGCGGAAGGGAATCGCTATTTTTCTGCGAAAGAGACTCGCTGCTCGTGCCGCATCGCGAGGCAGAAATCCGGGCATTTGTCGCGCGGGCATGCTATTTGCGAGGCGGGTCATTTCTCCCGCACACCACGGTCGTCCGTGGGAGTCGCCGATTCCGCCGCCACACAATTCGTCACGGAAATAGCCATGATCGGAGCCTTCATCTCCTGGGTCGTCTTCGGATTAGCCATTGGACTGATCGCCCGCGCCCTGTATCCCGGCCAGCAGGCGATTTCGCTGCCGAACACCATCGCACTCGGCATTGCTGGTTCGGTGCTAGGCGGGTTGATCGCCTGGGCGCTCGGCAGCCGGCCAGAGGACGGCGCGTTTGCCGGCGCGGGCTGGATCCTGTCGATCGTCGGAGCGTTGGTGATTGTGTGGGCCTCGCTCGCCTGGAGCCGGCGCGGCGTCTGAACGCTTGATTCCGAGTTGACTTCTCGCGCCCTCTCCCGAGACAATCGCAGCCGTAGCAATTGCCATTGTTCTGCGCCCTCCGGCCGTTCACCCGGCAGCGAGCCAAGTCATGAAACTGAGCCATCTCGCGATCCTCGCGTTCGCCATCGTTGTGGGCGGATGCACCGACGCAGCCCCCGTGGAGGGGCCCCCGATTACCGCGTGGGACGAGGCCGCAGCGCCGATAGGGCAGGCCGTCGATGCGGCCGCCTTAGACGGGGCTTTGCAAGCCGTCTCGCTCGCCGAGCAAGGTCAGGCCGTCGAAGCGCGTGCGCTGGTCGAGGAGCTGCTTCGCTCCGCGGCAGAATTGGCCAAGGAGGCGCCGGATGACTTCGAGACGTTCCAGAAAATGGCCGTGGCCTTGAAAGCCAAGGTCGACGTCGAGTCGGCGCTACCCGACGGCGACCGCGAATCGGCTCGGGAGGCCATGCTCGCTTTTCTGGAGGAGCGCGCCCGGTTGAGCAACGATCCGCGGATTCGCTCCTGGCTGGAACTGGCGTTAACGCAAGCGGCGGCGGCGCTTGTCCGCACCGACCCGGAGGCTGCCGAGGCGATGCTTGATCGCTTGGACGCGGCGCTGGCGGCGGCCGAAAACAATCCCGACGAGGAGGGCGGCGCGTCTCCCACGAATCCAGCGCGGCAGCGACTGCGTGCCACGATCGCCCACACGCGCAAGCAATTAGCGCTCCTCGGCACGCCGGCCGCGTGGCCCGAACAGGCCGATCGTTGGGTGAATTCGGAGAACGGCCTGACGCGCGACGACCTACGGGGAAAAGTGGTGCTGTTGGACTTCTTTGCCGTCTGGTGCGGCCCGTGCATCGCCACGTTCCCACACTTGCGCGAGTGGCGAGAGGAGCTTGGCGACCGCGGTTTTCAGGTGGTCGGCGTTACGAAGTACTACGAGCATGATTGGAATGACGAGAAGCACGTGGCCAGGGAAGTACCAGGGCTGGAGCCTGACCTCGAGCATGCCGCGCTCGAGAAGTTCGCCGCTCATCATGAGCTGACGCATCCGATCGCGAGATTCCGGATGATTCGTTCAGCAAACACTACGGCGTGTCGGGCATCCCTCACGCCGTGATCATCGACCGGCACGGCAACATACGGATGTACCGCATCGGCAGCGGGGAGAAAAACGCGGCCGACCTGCGGCAGGCGATCGAGCAGTGCCTGGACGAACAGCCGCCCACGGAACTCGCCCAGCAGAGAGCAGCGCCGGCGGCGTGAGTGTAGTCCTCTCGCTCCGCGAGAGGAATTCCGTCTCGCGGAGCGAGACGTCACGACTTCAGGAGTCAGGGAAGCCCGGAGCCCGCGACTGAGGCTCCCCAGGCATTTTGCACGCGGCAGCACAACCTTCTGCGCCGTCGGTCGGGGCGAAGTCCCCCGCTTCCGTTTCTAAGATTTTTTGTTGAAACTAGGCCACGACATGGGATAGTGTACAAATGCATCAGAAGGCATCGGCTTTGCACCTCAATTCAAGTCAAGCCACAAGATCAGCAAGTGTCTAGCGATGCTGTCGCAGCCGCTTGCGGCTTAGCGCGCATTTGAGTGCAAAGCCAGAAGGCATCGTGACGAAACACGAGCCGGCGGAGGTTCCGTTCTCAGGGAACTCCGACGGCTCGTGTTTTTTATTGGCCCGGCAAATGAACGCCGCCCGCTCCCCGTGCGCCCATCGCTTCGAGCGGCCAGCGACTCAAGGACTGGCAACCCTCGCGCCTCACGCCTCGAAACTCGCGACTCGCGCTTTCCCAACCCTTTATGTCGCCGACGAGAGAATGATGCCCCGCAGGGGGCGACGCAATCTTCCGTCGACGCCCCGCATCGCAAACCCAATCATGCCAACGCGATCCAGCCGAGCGGCGCAGCGCAACCCGTGAAAAAGACAATTGTGTCGCCAAAAAGAAGGATTCGCGACAAAATTCAGCGGTGAGCGCTCCCCCGACGCCGGACAATGCGCCCCGACCAGGAGCCGACTCCATGACGTCCAGCGCCGTCCACCGCTGGCTCGCCTACACAAGCGAAACGGTCACGCTCCGCCCGTTCGTTTCGAACGCGAGCTTGTCCTCGCGCGCGAGCCAACCGAGGGCGGCGACGACCAGCTCGTCCGGCGCGTCGACCGCCTTCTTGAGGCCCGCGACCGTTTGCCCGCCGCGCTCCGAGAGCACCGTCCACACCTGCCCCGCGGTCTGGCCGATCAAATCCCCTGACAGTCCCACCGTCTTGGTCGCCGCCGCGCTGGCCGTCTTCTTCTTGCCTTCGGTCATCGTGCCGGCGGCCGCCTGGGCGTTTTCCGCCTTGGAGGGTTTGGCGGCCGCGCCGCGCGGAGCGCGCTTCGGCTTGGACGACGATTCGCCAGCTTTCTTCTTTGCCACGGTATGCTCCCGACCTCACGCCCGGCGCGGCCCCTCCGGCGCCTTGCCGAGCTTGTTTAATTGGTACAATCCGCCCAGGCCACGAGTATATCGGTACGGGCGGCCGGCGCTCAACTCACGGCCGCGGGCGAATGCCGGTCAGCGGCAAGCGGCGCCAAATATGCAAACATCCCACGCGACCGCCGCTGAAACGGCCGTTTCTGCGTCGACGGCAGCGGTTCGCTCCATGAAAAACCTACGTCGTGCGTTCAGTATGGCGGTGTGCCCATGAGCCTCTGGGAACAATTTCGCGACGCGGTGACCAGCGAATTCTCCGACATGGGGGACGTGGAGGCCGCCCTCCGCGTTTCCTTGCGGCTGCTCGTGGCGGGCGTTCTCGGCGGCCTGCTGGGGCTGGAACGCGAAACCACGGGCAAATCCGCCGGCATTCGCACCCACGCTTTGGTGGCGATGGGCGCCGCGCTGTTCGTGCTCGCCCCCATCGAGGCCGGCGCCGACAAGCAGGCGCAGGCCCGCATTATTCAGGGGATCGTGGCCGGCATCGGCTTTCTCGGCGCGGGAGCCATCGTGAAGGGACACCTTGGCGAGGGCATCCACGGCCTGACCACCGCGGCGGGCATTTGGATGACCGCCGCCATCGGCATGGCGGCCGCGATGGGCCGGGGCGTGACGGCCATCGTCGCCACGGTGCTCGCGTTGATCGTTCTCCGCGTGCTGCCCGGCGGCGGCCCCGAGAACAACGCCCGGCCGCCGGAGCTGGGGGCTTGAACATTTTCCCGCTCAAGCTCGTAGTTCCTTACAACCGAACAACGTATAATTGCTTGTCGGAAGACTCACTCGCGCTGAACGGAGTCCTCGGGGGCGAACTGGTTTCGACCGGATGGGCGAAGCGTAAGTGGCGTGCCGTGGTTGATCAGTGGGCCACGTTAAAAGCTGATCAAAACCTTCAAATGCCGAAGGTTCGTACGCTTTGGCTGCCTAGTTAAACAGGCAACCCGGACTAAGGGCTGATGTTGGATTGGCCCGGACGTCCGTCACTAATTCCAACTAGCCGCGATTCACCGCCCGGTCCGGTCGCGGCGAAATAACGTTCTGGGCTAGGCGTAAGAGAGCTCCGTCGGCCAGGCGCTCTTGCGTGCGAAACTAAAAGCGCCGACTACGCACGTAGAAGCTTGCGGGGAGACTGTACGGGACGCGGGTTCGATTCCCGCCGCCTCCACTTTTGACAAACCCTGAAACACGCCGACTTTCGGCGCTAACCCTTGTCGCAGCAGGGGTTTTTGTTTGCGCCGGGCCATTCTTCGCAGTGCCACCATTTGCCGCAGATTGACAAGCTGCGACCGTCCAAGGATGGCCAGGACGTGGACACTTTTCTGGACCAGGCGCCTTACGGCGCTCTTTGGACTCCGCCGCCGGATGGCCACTGGCCGGCACGGACAGGCTCGGCAACTTGGCGACCGCCTGGGCCTGATCGTCGAGGCCGATGTGGGTGTATTTCATCGTCATTCGCACGTCCGAGTGCCGGGCCAGCTCGCGGGCCTCGACCAGCGAGACGCCGCTTCGGAGCAGTTCGGTGATATAGGTATGCCGTCCGGCGGCGTGGAAGTCGGCAACCCCTTCGGCAGTCTTGTAAGGAATCCCGGCCCGCTGGAGGTCCAACTTGACCATCAACCAGGTTCGCCGGCGGTCGAGCTTCGGAAACAGCTTCTCGCCCGGCTTTACCTCGGCAAGCCAGCCGTGGAGCATAGCCACCAGGTCGGGGTGAAGCGGCAGCGTATCCTTCTTGCGATGCTTCGAGCAGGCTGCTTCAACCGTGACCGTCGGTTGCGCCGCATCGAGCCGAAAGCTCTCCGGAGTGAGACTCGCCAGTTCGCGGCGACGAAGGCCGGTGAAGTAGGCGAGGATGTAGATGCGGGCTCGCGTCTCCCCGTCGAAGCACTGGATCTCTTCGCCGCTATCGCGGGCCGACTGCACCAGCTTGACGACTTCCTCCGCGGTGAGCGCTCGCCGCTTTCGCCGGATATCGACCTCGACGTTCAGCCGTTCCATCCCGAGCAGAGGGTTTCGTGACATCCGCCGCGTGAGCACCATCCAATTGCAGAAGCCGTCGATTGATTGGATGTAGTGGTTGTAGGTCCGCCGTCCGAGTTTCTCCTTTGCACACCAATCGCGGATAAACGCTTCAACAGCATTGGGGTTCAAGTCCGAAACCGTCTCAAAGCCGCAGCCCTTGATGATGCGGCGAATCCGGTTGATGGTCTGGCGAGTGTATTTTGGTGTGTTGTCCCCGAGGCTTTTCTCAAATGCCTTGACGTGCTTTTCCAAGCCGCTGGTCCGAATCTCCGCTTCGCGCTCTTGCTCCGGATCAATCAGGCCCCGTTTGCGGAGCATTACGTCGTGCTCTAGCTTCGCCGCCATCTGCTCGGTTGCGCGGCGGTCGGTAAAACCTTTGACCGTGCGGCGTTTGCCGAGGTGGTCCGTGTAGTTCACATACCAGCAGGCGTTCTTCTTGCCCTTGTCGCGGGCCTTCTTATGGATGCAGGCCATTGCATAGAACCTTTCGAGAACGAGGGAGGAAACCTAATTCGATTGTTGATCGCGCCTCGCTCGCCGTCGAGATCGGGCGCGGAGATTTTCGCCGCACGTAGAGCGTGCTTGATGCAGCTCGCTATCGGGTCACATCGGGACAGCCCTTGGCGATCCACTCACGAACTTCGTCCAGCCGCCAGCGGACGCTGCCGCCGATGCGAATCGGCTGCACCATCCTCCCGGTGCTCAGCAGTCGCCAGACGGTTCGGGTCGAGATATCAAGCATGGCGGCGAGCTGGTCGGCGGCGATCAGCCGCACATCCTCATTCGTCGAACGCAAATCCGTCGTGCGGGTCATGCTTCGCTCCTTTCCGTTTGGGCATGAGAGTAAATCCAGGTGTGGGCCATGTCGGCCGCCTTTACGAGAAGCGGCAGGTCGTCGCGACCGAAATGAGTTGACTCGCGCCACACGTCTCCATCGCGGTAGAGTCGGACAATCGTGACGTTATGCCGCTCGCCCATGCGCGTTTGATTGTGCCAGACGCAGACCTTGATCAGACCGAAACGAATTTCATGAACCGGTTGCTTCGCCATCGTTCGACGGCTCCTTTCGTGCAGGGATGAAGGATTGGGGATTATTGATCCAGGGTGGGCATTCCTTGACCGGGCGAACAACCTGCCCGCAGCGACAGCACTGTTCCGGCCGACGGTGCGAGAACCACTTTGTTGTGCAGTGGTCGCAGGCCGCATACCACCACTCAAAGTTGTTCTGTTGGGTTGACGCCACGGGCACGCGGCGTAGGACAGTCGTCTCCCCGGGCCGCTTCGCCATTGCTATTGGTTTCTTTCTGGGTCTTGAGTTCCGTCACCTGTCGAACGACGGGTGACTACATTTGCCGGCGAAGGTTCGTCGCGCTGTTTCTCAGGTAGCCGTAGAACCTTCCACAATTGCCGCACACCACTCGCACGCCGTCCCGAGTTCTTTCCTCCACCCAGGAGCCTTGCGGTTGGCCCATATCGTCTTGGATGTGCAATGTGTGATTGCAACCAGTCGTCGATTGCCGCCTTGGCACGTTACCGGGCATAATTCACGCCTCGTCATTTCGTCCATTCCACAAGGTCCATCCCCGCACTGGTTCATTGCCAAACAGTTGGAGATATGGTCCCGGACTGACCCGTTCGATGAGCTTACGGAACTTCTCCGGCTTGAAGCCGTGTTTGCGGCGATTGATACGAATCCAGCTAATGACGCTGCGGTCTCGAAACGGAAGCTCTCCCCGAGTCCCCAACAACAGAAACTCGTGAGCCAGGCGCCAGAAGTCGCCCGGCCCCTTTTGCGGTTTGACCCACACCAGGCAGCTTTGAAACTCAAAGCCCCATGCGGCCATCACGCGCGGTCCGTCGAACAGCACGGCGTTAGTGACCCACAAATGAAGGTGGGCGTTCTTCTGGGCCAGTTCTCCAATCGGCAATGCGCAGATGTCGTCGGCGCTGAGCACCGATCGATCCTTGACGCTCAACCACGGTGGGTCGGCATAGATGCAGGCGAACTCTTCGCCGCGAGCGCGAAGCTCATCGAGCGAAGAGAACGCTCCCTCGGTTCCGATCGCAGAGTCAGTTGACTCGGCAGCGCGTTGCCGTAGAGGAGCGAACTGCCGCGCCAGCCGCAGCAGCGCTGCCGTCGTCAATTCCTGCGCTTGCGAGTTCGTCTCCTGCACCAACCGCTCGAATACTTCATCCGGCACCGCTGCCTCGCGCTGCCAGCGCGACGATTGGTGTTTCGAGATACCCAACTCTTCGAGCGTCGGGCCGGATGAATTCTCCGAACGCCGGTCACCTCCCGCGAGCTTCAACGTTGCCAACAATTCGCCTGCGCGCCGCTCTGCCCGGAGCTTTACTTCTGCCGCACGGTTCTGCATCAGCAGGCCAAGCTGCGCACTCTCAATGTATTTGCGGGCTGCTTCCGCTTTGTCGCGGATGTCCTTGATTTCGTCGAGTGAAGTGGCTTCCATGATCATCCGCTGCGCTTCGCCGAGCAGCACGAGTTCGCGCGGTTGAACAATGGGCGCGGGGAGGGGATGTTCGATCGGAGTTGCATCGACTACAGCTTCTCCGTCGATTGGTTCGGAATCGCTTTCGCGCTTTAGCCACATTGCGTTCTCCTTGTCGGCAACTGTTGTCGCTGCGTGTGCCCCGAAGATACGCCAGGGCGTCGATATCGCCGCCAAATTGACACGGCAAATGGCACCTGCCTCGGCACTCGGCCGCCGTGCGATCAGTGAGCGATGCGAAGAATAGTGCGATTTTCGTGATGCAAACGTCGCAACGCCTGCGAAACGCTAGCGCGCGCAGCGCCGCTGACGCTCCGGCTGGCGAGAGACCGGTTTACATACCTCACGGTGAAGCGTTTCAGTCGGTCGCTTATCTGCGACAGACTTCTGCGCCGGCCAACCGTTGTCCATAACGTTGTGAGAGATTCTCCTGCTACGGATGTTGATTGCGAGACGCGACTTCCCGTCACCGGTTGCAATCCATCTTTTCCCGCTGGGCGGCTCACGATTGCAGTCGATAGCGGGCCACTCGTTCGTTGTCCTGGTCGTGCGGCGCCATGTTCTGTCCGATGCACGTCGAAATCGTTGGTCGGTCCTCACCACACCTTAGTAGCGAGTGTCAGGCGATTGCCGGCCGCCGGCGTTCATGCTCCTTGGCTTGCCTTGCTTCTCATTTTCGTTGAAGCGACCACGCTCACGGCCTGAGTCATGGCACTATGCAGCCGTCGCCGGCCGTGCAAGTAGAAAATCGGTTCCCCCTGAAGGTCTCCCCCAATTTTCCACTTGCACGGTGCGCTTCGCCCGGCTTTCCCGGCTGCGGGAGCGTGACCATGAGGCCGCGATGGGCGTGGCCTCGCCACGAAAAAAGGAGATCAAGCCATGTCCAAGAAGAACAACGGCGAACGCACCGGAAAATCCCCTAGTCACATCGCTTACCAGGTTCGCGATCGTGAGGACCAGAAGTCTTTCTGGACTCGCATCGGCGCCGCCTGGGCGCACGGCGACAACCAGGGCTTCAATATTCAACTGGAATGCGTTCCGCTCGACGGCCGCATCACGCTTCGCGTCGCCAGCGAGAAGAAGGATTAGACCACAACCGGGGACGGGCGTTCGCGCCCGTCCCTTTTCATCAACCCATGCGGCAAGGCCGCCCACCAGAGAATAACGCCATGATCAAGCTCAAAACCTTTGAAAGGAGTCCCAAACTCGCTGAAATCCGCGCCGTCTATAAGAGTCGCACCAAAGTAAGCCAGAGGGCCAGGGTCAATGAACCAACCGACCTAGTTCATTACCTGCGAGCAGTCTGGAACCCGGATACGCTGGAGCTTCTAGAGGAGTGTCTCGTCCTGTGCCTGAACGGGGACCATCAAGTGCTCGGCTGGGTGAAGGTGTCCAGCGGAGGCTTCGCAGGCACAAAAATCGATCCTCGACTGATCTTCGCCTTGGCGCTTCAGACAGCTTCGACCGCCATCATTCTGGCCCACAATCATCCGAGCGGCAGCCTTGAGCCTTCCGTGGAAGACAAGTCCATCACACAGCGACTTAAGGAAGCTGGAGACATACTGAATATCAGCGTCCTGGACCACCTGATTCTGACCCGTGACGGATACTTCAGTTTTCAAGAAGCGGGGCTGCTGTAGCGCAGACCTACTATTCAGACGCCTACGAGCGACGACTATCATCGTGCCTGTTCGCTTGGCTCGAAATGTAACAACCCTCTCCTGCACTCAAGTTCGGACTCGGGCCGCGCCTTAACCGCGTCAAGGTCGTGCCTGCGGCCTCCACCTTGACCCGCCGGCGGCGGCCCTCGATCAGCGCTTGTCCGCTCGCCAGCACCGGTTCCCGCAGCATGTCGAACATTGATCTTGTTTTTGGCGGGAGACCGTCGCTGGTCTCGCTCACTGCCCCGCCGCCGCACCGCACCCCCCAAGCCCCGCCGCTCCGCCGGCTGCCCGAGGCAGCCAAGCCGGGGTGTATATGGACTCGCTTCCGCTCGCCGGGATGTTGGCGGCCGGCAGGCAAAAAACCAGGGGCACGCACGACGCGCCATCCCGGTTGTTTCGCCTGACCGCCGCTGGTGCGAGATTCCCGACGGGCTGAGCGTCATCCCGTCAGAACATCTCGCCCGCCCGCTCCGCGTTTCCACGGGAAGACACTCCGCTCCCCACCGCCCACACGCGACACGCCCGCGAACAAACTTCTGCAAACGTATGCCGCGGCCTTCTGCTCCGCTGAACGCTCCGCGGCCCTGAACGGGCCTGGAGCAAGGCCCGCCGGGGCGGGCCTGTGCTCCTTACGCTCCGGGTCCGCTGGGGCGGACCGCTCCGCGGGGTGAGCCTTGGCGGCTCACCCCCCGCTCGCTCGCTGTCGCTCGCGGCGGGTCCCCCCGAAGATTGCGCGGCTCGCTTCGCTCGCCGCGCCCGATCACCGGGCAGCACCGCCGCCTGCGGCGGCGCGTGCCGCGGGAGGTGCCACCGTACCGATGCGTAACTCCCTGCGGGGCCGACCCTTGGCTCGGGCGGTCGATCCCAGCCGTCACCCCAGGTGTGGCCCGACGAGACGGGCGCATTTCGGGATCGTTTCAACTATATTGGGAGGCTTTCGGAGTCCCCCGTTTGATTCGACTTGCGCCCCGCGACGAAGCCTTACTCGACGCCCTCAGTCGAAAGGTTCGCCTGCTCTCCGTGGCGCAAATCGCCAAAACGTGGTGGCCCGATGCCCGCGATCCACAGGCCGCCGCTGCGCGGCGGCTCCGAGCGCTGGCAAACGAAGGCTGGATCACGCGGCTCCGAGCTTCCGCCCGGCCGACGCCCGCCCTTGAGGCACCCGTCGTCGATTGGCGGCCGGGCGATAGAGTGCCCGACTTTACAGCGGCTTCGCACCACTGCGTCAGCCGCTGGAACGGCCCGATGCGGAGCGTCCCGGCCGTGGTGCTCGGTCCCCGCGGGGGCCAGATGTTGGGAGTCTCACGTAGTGGGAGGCTCAAATATGAATTCCAGGCAACACATGATTTGGGAGTCGCCGCCATGTACCTGCAATTCCGTCGATCGCGTCCGCAAGACGCCGAGCGGTGGATCGGCGAAGACCTGCTGGCGCCGTGGCGGCGCGGCGAAAAACTCCCTGACGCCGTGCTCGCCGCAGCGCCCGATGCTCGGCCCGAACTCGTGTTGGAATTCGGCGGCGCTTACGATGCGCGGCGGATCGAGATGTTTCACGAAGACTGTGCCAGTCAAATGCTTCCTTACGAACTTTGGTGATGAGCAAGAAACGGAGCCAACGTGCGCGGCTCATGGACCGCGACTACGAAATCTTCGAGCACGTCATGCGCTATCGCCTGACGACGCGCGAAGTGCTGCACCGACTTTTCTTTTCCGACTCGGAACTGAATGCCGTCACCAAGGTCACTTCCCGGCTTGCCGACCACGGCTTTCTCAATCGTTACGAACTGTATCCCAATCGCAGCTACTTCACGCTGGGATCGAAGTCGGCGAGCTTTCTTGGAATCTCCGGGCGAAAGACTCGTGACCTGGGGCCGATGGCCAAAGCCGTCGAGTTCGGCGTTTTATCATTCTGCTGCCTGAGCAAAGAATTCCGCGAGCGGCTGACCGTGAGCGAACTGGCACAGCGACACCCGGACCTGTTGCTCTCGGGAGTCGATAACAGTCACTACTATCTCGACCGCGATGGCGAAGTGACCCGACTCGCCTACCTGCGCGTCGATCTCGGCGGGTCGGTCGAACATATCCTCCGCAAGTGCCGCTCCGACCTGGCCGCGCGGGTGGCCCATCCCGCCTTCGACCGACTGATTCACAACGACCGTTTCCTGATCGCACTGGTGACCGGCCGGGAGGAAAAGGCCGTGCGGCTCCGCGAGGCGACGGCCGATCTGACGAACTGGCCGGTGCGGTTTCGCGTGGAAGCAGTTCCCGAACTCGTGGAGCTGGTAACTCACCTGTACGATGTTTGATTCATTCTCCTCTCCCTTGCGTGGTCACCACGAAACGCTCCGGCAAAGCGTCGAGAACCCGGTTCGCGCCGACCGCCTGCCCGATAGTGCGCCGGCCAGCATCGAACACCGCACGCGCGTCATTCGCGGCAATGACCGGCGGCAGCTCATCAGATCATGCGTGTGGCAGTTTGCCTGGCGGTTGGCGGCGCCCGCGGCGGCCAATTTCGTTTTCCTGCGGCACAACACACCTGCGACCGGCGCCGCCGATTTCTGGTTCGCAATCTTGCTGTTTTATGGCTTGCTTGGAGTGCTGCGCGGCCTGCTGGCTGAGCGCCCCTGGCATGTACGCTGGTCTGCGTACTTCATGGCCTTCCTGGCGGTTGCACCGACATTTGTTCTCGACCGTCCGTACTATGACCTCGGCCTGGCGATCGTTGCGGTTACCCTGCTCGCCGACCGGATCGCGACGCACGCCTTCTATTCCGCCACGTCCCGTTTCAGCCATGCGCGGCTTTGCCGCCGTGAGCGGCTGCGCTGGCGAAATCGCTTCCGCATCTTCGATCACCCGAGCCGCACGATTGCCGGGTACCCACTCGCCGTCGGCGCGCCGCTCTTCATCTACGCCCTCATGTTATGGTGGCGCACCGGGAATGGCACTTGAACTTTGTCTAACTCGTTCGCTGTTGAAATGATATGGACAT
>CAYSFP010000137.1:0-16361 GCA_964430075.1 uncultured Planctomycetaceae bacterium
GTAATAGGTTACGAAAATTCAAGTGCCATTCCTCCCGTCCCCCCTTTCTTTTCCTTCTCGGCGAGCGACTACTCGACTACAGCTTAACAACCATACACTGCGTCGTCGGCAACTCAATGAGGTTCTCTCGTTTGTCAGCTAAAAACTCCGTGAAAGCACGTTCAACCGATGTAAGAAGCGAATAGTCGTGCGACAACATGATTCCACCGGGATGCATCCGCGGATAAAAGTACTCAAGGCAGGCGCGCGTGCTCTCATACAAGTCGACATCCATATGAACAAAGCAGTATTTTTGCCCCGGATCGACATTGGCGGCTGAGTCAGGAAACAGGCCTTTGTGATAAGTAACGTTATCGTACTCCGACAGGTATTGTTGAACCGACTCAAGACTGCACTTGTAGAGACGTTTTGGATAGATTCTCTTCTCCTTAACCGAATCGCTTTCAGGCAAACCCTCAAATGTGTCAAAAAGGCGAAGGTATTTGCCGCCCTTCTGGCCGCAGATGACTCGCGCCGTGCTGCCTTCATAGACGCCCACCTCCGCCATATCTCCCTCCATGTCTCGTAACGAACGCACAAGGGAATAGACAATGAACGACTCGTGAAACGTTACGAGCGTCTTTCGCTGACGGCGCGATCGACGAACGTCATCTAGGACATCCTTGTCCTTGTGTGCGGCAAGCTGAAGGTATTCCACTAGCGAAGCGAGTCGAATTCCTCCACGTTCAAATAACGCTCCACCCGGCAGGCGATGTATTCCTAAGTCTTTAAGATTCATAATTGTTTACAAGAAAAGTACAAGAGAAGGGGACGGGAGTCATTTCTTGACATGGCGCAGGCGGTCGGTAAGCTGGCCGGTATGCCGCGTCGCGCTCGGATGATCGTTGGCGGACTTGTGTACCACGTGCTCAATCGGAGCAACGGGCGGACGACGTTGTTTCGCAAGGCGGCGGATTACGAGGCGTTCGCCCGGACGTTGGTGGAGGCGCATGAGCGGCTGCCGTTGCGGATCTTGTCGTATTGCGTGATGCCGAATCATTGGCACTTCGTCGGGTGACCGCGACGAGGGCCGACAACGAAGTGAGCGAGTTCTTTCGCTAGTTGACGGTGACGCACACCCAGCGCTGGCACCCGCATCATCATACCGCGGGCAGCGGTCACTTGTATCAGGGGCGGTTCAAGTCCTTTCCGATCGAGCAGGATGAGCACTTTTATACGGTGGCCCGCTACGTGGAACGCAATCCGTTGCGGGCCGGGCTGGTGGAGCGGGCGGAGGCGTGGCGGCATGGCAGCCTGTGGTTGCGAACGGCCGGGACGCCGGCCGAGCGGGTCGTGCTGGCCGCCTGACCCTTGGCGCTGCCATGGCAATGGGTGGAGCATGTGAATTTGCCGCAGACGGCGGCGGAGGCCGACGCGGTGCGGCGGTCGATCCACAAGGGGGCGCCGTTTGGGGGCGACGAGTGGACGCGGCGGATCGTGTCGTCGCACGGGCTAGAGCACACGCAGCGGTCGCGGAGCCGTCCCCTTTTTCTTCCCCGACTCAGGGGGAGCGGTGCGTTTCACGCACCCTACCCGCTAAGCAAGAGGATGGCCATAACGGCGATGCCGCAGCCCACGGAGATCGCGATGCGGAGCAGTCCTCCGGCGAACGCCCGTAGCGGCGTTTTCCATGGCGCCAGAAACGCCGCACCGGCCAGAACGAGGGCAAACGGCGCGGTCACCATCAGCGGAACCATCGACGCGAAACCGACGACGCTGCCGAGATGGGGCCCCGCCTCGTTGCTGATGCGGTGCATGACCCTGGGCGCAACCTGGAAGGTCCATAAATGGCTGGCGACGGCCCACGCCGCCAAGGGGAAGACGGTTGCAAACAACAGTCGCTTCCCCAACGGAAGGCACTCTCCAGGCTCGATGAAGTCGTGTTCGTGTGCCACGCCTCCAGTTTAGCTGGGCGGAGCGGCGAAGGCGCGGCGTTTTGGACGGGCGCCCCCGACTGTCCGACTCCGAATTGCAGCGGTCCGCCCGTTTCCCTAGACTGTTTCGTTTCCACACGTTACGGCGACGCCGACTCGACCGAGCCCGGAATTCCCGGCCAACCCATGCCCTCGATGCGCCCCGCTCACGACCCGGTGGATCCGCCCGACGCGAGGGGCCCGCTGTTCGCGGGCATCGACGTCGGCGGCACGAATATCAAGATTGGGCTGGTGGACGATCACGGCCGCAGCGTCGCCTACCGCTCGATTCCCACCGAAGAGGACCGGGGCCCGGCCGACGCCGCCCAGCGGATGGCGGAAACGATTGCCGCACTCTTGGCCGAGGCGAAACTGCCCGCCAAGACGGTGGTTCGCGCCGGTCTCGCTACGCCCGGGCCGATGGACCTCGTCAAAGGCCTGCTGCTGGACACGGGCAATTTGCCGCATTGGCGCAACACGCCGGTGCGGCAACTGGTGAGCGACGCGTGCGGTTTGCCCGTGACCTACGCCAACGACGCGAACGCGGCGGCGTTCGGCGAGTTCTGGGCCGGCGCCGGGCGCGAGTACCGCAGTCTCGTGCTGTTTACGATGGGCACGGGCATCGGCGGCGGCATCGTCGTGGACAATATGCTGATCGAGGGCGTGCACAGCGTCGGCGGAGAATTGGGGCACATCGTCATCGACTGCCGCGAAGACGCCCCCGAGAATTCGCTCGGCCTCCGCGGCACGCTGGAAGGCTACTGCGGCGCCTATGCCGTGATTCGTCGTACAAAAGAGGCGCTGGCCTCCGGCGCTCCGTCGAGCATTCGCCAGCGCGTCGACGCGGGCGAGGAGCTGACGCCGCTCGTCCTGGCCGAGGAAGCCGAGCGCGGCGACAAGCTGGCGTATGATTTGGTGATGGAGACGGCCCGCTACATGGCCGCCGGCGTCGTCTCGGCCGTGCATACGATCGACCCCGAGACGGTGGTGATCGGCGGCGCCATGACGTTCGGCGGCAGCGGGCGCCCGTTGGGCGAGAAGTTCATGGCGACGCTGCGCGAGGAGGCGCGGAGGAGGATGATCTCCACCTGTCGCGACAAGGTGCACATCGACTTCGCGGCTCTGGGCAGCGACGCCGGCTACGTGGGCGCCGCGGGATTGGCCCGGAGCGCCTATCAGACGCACGTGACGACGCCGGTGTTGTCGACGTGAGGGATTGCGAGCGTGTGCTTTGTGCCCCAATGAAGAGTCTGCGAACACCGTCCGCGCCGCTCCAGCGATCCGTAGGATCGCGGCTACTTTTCCTCCTGAACCCTGAACCCTCTCCGCTCCAGCCTCCAGTCTCCAGCCTTACCCTTCCCCATGACCGCCCCCAAGTACATCCGCAATTTCTCGATCGTCGCCCATATCGACCACGGCAAGAGCACCCTCGCCGATCGGTTGATGGAAATCACCGGCGCGGTGAGCAAGCGCGAGATGAAGGAGCAGATGCTCGACGACATGGAGATCGAGCGGCAGCGCGGCATCACGATCAAGGCCCGCGCCGTGACGATGCACTACAAGCACCAAGGGCACAACTACGAGCTGAACCTGATCGACACGCCGGGGCACGTCGACTTTCACTACGAGGTGTCGCGGTCGCTGGCGTGCTGCGAGGGGGCGGTGCTGCTGGTCGACGCGTTTCAGGGCGTCGAGGCCCAGACCGTCGCCAACGCGTTCGCGGCGATGGAGCACGACCTGGTGATCGTGCCCGCGATGAACAAGATCGACCTCGTGCACGCCCGGCCGGACGAGGTCCGCGAGGAAATGGTCCAGACGCTCGCGGTCAGCGCCGACGAGGTGCTGGGCTGCAGCGGCAAGACGGGCGCGGGCTGCGAGAGCGTGCTGGCCGCGGTGATCGAACGCGTGCCGGCGCCCACGGGCGATCCCAGCGCCACGCTGCAGGCGATGGTGTTCGACGCCCACTACGACGAGTTCCGCGGCGCCATCACCTACGTGCGGATCATGAACGGCACGGTGAAAAAGGGTCAGAAGATCAAATTTTTGCAGCAGGGCACGACGCACGAAGTGATCGAGTTGGGCCACTTTGTGCCCCAGCGAAAAGCGGCGCAGTCGCTGTCCGCCGGGCAGGTGGGCTACCTCGTCTGCAATATCAAGTCGCTGGGCAACATCCACATCGGCGACACGGTGACGGTCACCGGAGACCACCCGGCCGAGGCCCTGCCCGGCTACGAAGAGCCGAAGCGGATGGTGTTCTGCGGCCTGTATCCCAGCGACGGGCAGGATTTCAAGCAGCTCCGCGACGCGCTCGACAAGCTGGCGATCAACGACCCCAGCTTCGACTACGAGCCGGAAACCAGCGACGCCCTGGGCTTCGGCTTCCGCTGCGGGTTCCTGGGCCTGTTGCATATGGAGATCGTGCAGCAGCGGCTCGAGCAGGAGGCGGACATCGACCTGGTGCAGACGGCGCCGAACGTCACCTATGAAATCGTCACCGCCGCCGGCGAAACGCTCGAGGTGCACACGCCCAAGAACGTGCCCGACGCCGGGGAGATCGAGGAGTTTCGCCAGCCGATCGTGCGGGTGAGCTTCATCGTGCCGGCCGACTACATCGGCCCCGTGATGAAGCTGTGCACCGACCGCCGCGGCGTGTACGTGCGGACCGAGTATCTTTCACCGACGCGCGCGATGATCGTGTACGACCTGGCGCTGGCCGACGTGATCTACGACATGCACGACAAGCTCAAGAGCACCACCCGCGGCTACGGCACGATGGATTACGAGCTGCTGGGGAATCAACCGGGCGATCTCGTGCGGATGGACATCCTCGTGAAGGGCGAGCGGATCGACGCGCTGTCGATCGTGTGCGACCGCCGCGACGCGGACGTGCGGGGCCGCGCGATCATCAAGAAGCTCAAGCAGGAGATCCCGCGGCACATGTTCGAGGTGGCCCTGCAGGCGGCGATCGGCAGCCGCATCATCGCCCGGGAGACGATCTCGGCGATGCGCAAGAACGTGACCGCCAAGTGCTACGGCGGCGACATCAGCCGCAAGCGCAAGCTGTGGGAGAAACAGAAGGAAGGCAAGAAGCGGATGAAGTCGATCGGCCAGGTCGACATCCCGCAGAAGGCGTTCCTCGCGGTGCTGGAGACGGGGGAGGAAGAGGGGAAGAAGAAATAGGCCACGGATGAACGCGGATTTGGCGGATTTTCGCGGATCGGAAGGAAGGAACACGGAGGGAAGGAACGCTAATAAGATCAAATGACCACTAATCCGGATTAGTGAAGATTAGCGGTTATTAGCGTTCCAATCCCCTCATCGTATTTTTTGTCTTGATCCGCGCGCATCCGCCAAATCCGCGTTCATCCGCGTCCCATTTCCGGCGTAAGCTGCCCAATCATCTCTCGCGTTGCGGCCTCCACGGCGTCCTGCCACTGGTGCGGCGCGAAGCGTCCCGCGTAGTCTTTGCGGGCGTGGGCGAAGATGATGCCGCGGGAGTTGTTCACCACGGCGCCGAGGCCTGACGCGTCGAACCCGGGTTTCACGTCTGCCGCCGCGCCGCCCTGGGCGCCGAATCCCGGGATCAAAAACCACGTGTGCGGCATCGTTGTCCGCAGTTCGGCGAGTTGCGCGGGATACGTCGCGCCGCAAACGGCGCCGGCGAGACCGTAGCCGGCCTCGCCAACGGTTTCGGCGGAAAGGCGCTCGACGAGCGCGGCGACGTGGCGGTAGATCGTTTGCCCCTCGGCGACGCGATCCTGAAGCAATCCGCCCCCGGGATTCGACGTTTTTACCAAGATGAAGAGGCCCGCTCCGCGCTGGCGGGCGACCTCCACGAACGGCGTGAGACTGTCCTCGCCGAGGTATGGGCTCACCGTCAGCGCGTCGGCGCCCCAGGCGCTGTCGCGGCCGAGCATCCCGCGCGCGTACGCTTCGGCGGTCGAGCCGATGTCGTTGCGCTTCGCGTCGAGGATGACCAGCAAACCGCGGTCTTGTGCGTAACGAATCACGTCCGCCAAGGCCGCTATGCCGGGCGGGCCGAGCTCTTCAAAGAACGCCGACTGCGGCTTCACGACCGGCACGAGCGGCGCGACGACGTCGATCACGCCTTGGCAGAACGCGAGGTAGGCATCGGCTCGGACCCCATTCTGGAAGCCACCGGCTCCGCCGGTGGACTCCCCCATCGCAACGAAAGACCGAGGCGGCGTTGCGAGGCGTCCACCGGCGGAGCCGGTGGCTTTCATGAGCGGCGCCGGCAATTGCTCCCAGCGCGGGTCGAGCCCGATGCAGACGGGATTGCCGCGCTCGTGCACGGCTGCGGCGAGCCTGTCCATGAAGTGCGTCATGCCCGCATCGTCGTTTTTTGCATGCACGAAGTGAAGTGGTCGGAGGCAAAAAAATCATCGGCGTCCGCACCGGCGGACCCCCGATCGGCACGGACTCACCCGTCGGCGACCGGGGCGACTGGCCGAGCCGTGCTGCTCGACATGGCCGGCGTTGCCGCCGCGAGCCCCGCACGCGTCGCTAAAGCAAGTGCTAATAAGGACTTGAATCGGGGGTCCGTGCTCGATGAAACGCGCGTGCGTGCGGCAGGCCGGCGACGGGGCGTCGGGGACGTAGCGTTTGCCAAGTCTCGGAGCCTCGTTGGAGACGCCGGCGGGATGGCCGAAACAAGAGATTTTCCGCCAGATTGTTCCCGCGACGTTCCCCATTTCCGGATGTCCGCTTGCTACCATCGAGGTCGCATTTTGCCGCTGAAGTCCGACCACGACGAGACGATCGCCCAAGCGAGCTGCGCTGTTGAGGGAGACATCCTATGACGAATCGAGTGCATTCACGAGCTCTTGCCCATGCGGCGCGAGTGACCGCCGCCGCCTGCCTGCTTCTCATTCTAACGCACATCTCCGCGGCCCAGTCGCCGCTGCAAATCACCGAGATCATGAGCAATCCGCTCAGCACGGGCGACGACGCCTGGGAGTGGATCGAGGTTCGCAACGCCGGCGCGACGCCGATTGATCTCAACGGATACATCATCGATCGCTTGGGCGACCCGCGGACCTCGGCGATCGGCATCGACGGCGCGCGCACGGCGGGCACGGTCATCCCCGCCGGCGGGATCGCCGTGTTGTACGACGCGGACGTGTCCGTGGACGCGGCGGACTTCAACGACCACCTCTTTCGCACGGCGTGGGGGCTCGCGCCCGCCGTTCCGCTGATTGGCGTCAGCGGCAACTTTGGCGGGGGGTTAGTCAACAGCGGCGGCACGGCGATCGGCTTCTGGCCCGACCTTGCCGCCTACGAATGGGACCTTGCGGACGACGGCGCCGGCGCGCTGCGCGTCAGCCAGTTCACGAATGCGGCGTTCAGCGTCGACTTTCGCACCTCCAATGGGTTCCCCGCGGCGGGCGACGGCGTCTCGATCGCGTGGAACGGCGCTGGAAGTTATCAGGACGGCGCGAATTGGGCGGCGACGGTGGCCGGTACGACCAGCGTTCCGGCCACCGTCGCATCGACGACGAACAGCCCGCTGGACGTCGGCAACCCGGGGTTGATCCCCGGCGGCACGCCTCCGACAGGATTGTTGTTCACCGAAATCATGTACAACCCGAGGTCCACGGAACCTGACTGGGAGTGGGTCGAGGTTTACAACAACACGGGAGCGACAATTGACTTCTCCGTAACTCCGTATGTGTTCGACGACAATGCCAATGCGGATTTCGAGGCCCCGAATCTCACGACAGGCGTGATTCCCAACGGTACGGTCGCGGTGCTGTTCAATGCCGACCCGGGCAACGGGATTACGATCGGCGACATGCAAGCCGCATGGGACCCGGGCGGCGTGCGCGGCACGAACTTCATTCCGCTCGCCGAATCGACGGCGCTGAACCAAACCGGCGACGTCCTGGCCATCTGGCCGAGCTTCGAAGCGTATAAGGCCGACGCGGCCGCCAGCGGCGGTTCGCGCACGACCAACAGCGCCCTCGCCGTCGGCGCCTACAACGACGAAGCCGGCACGTTCGAAGGCGTGACGGGTGCGTGGCCTTCCGACAATGGGGATGCGTCGATCTATTTGTTCGATCTGTCGACAGATCGCACCATCGGCGAGAATTGGAAGGCGAGCACCGTCGGCGACGCCATCGGCTCGTTCAACGCCGCGGCGCTCGACGGCACGATCGCGATTCACCCGGGCGGCGATCTGGGCACGCCGGGCGTGATGGGCGATGCGCCGCCGCCGACGGACAACGCCGACTTCGACGGCAACGGGCGAGTCGACGGCCACGACTTCCTGGCGTGGCAGCGCGGCCTGGGCCTGGGGACGACGCCGGCCCAGGGCGATGCGGACGGCGATGGCGACGTCGATGGCGCCGACCTGGCGATCTGGCGAGCCCAGTTCGGCCAAAGTGCCGGCGTCGCTGCGGCGTCCGCCGTGCCGGAACCGGCGGCGACGATGCACGCGCTGCTGGTGACCGCGATCGCCGTGGCAGGGCGGCGCCCAGGAGGGAAGCGAAGAGGGCAAGCGTGCGCGCAAGCGATTTGACGGGGCGGTTGGGGAGTTCAATCCTGACCGCTCGCCGGGGACTCGAACTCGAAGTCGCGCCATTTCATCGCGCGGCGGAACGGCTCGATGCGGAGCATCGTCTCGCCGTTCTGGAACACGCGGACCGTGCCGTTGGATTCGCTCACGGTGATCGCGATCGCGCTAGTGACGCGGCTGATCGAGGCGGCGGCCCAGTGGCGGGCCCCGAGGCCCTTGCTCAGCGTGATGTCGCCGGTGGGCGCCGAGATGTGCTGGCACGCGGCCACGACCGTGCCGTCGGCGGCGACGACGAAGGCCCCGTCGAGCTGCGCGATCTCCTTGATCGCCTCGCGCACCTTCGAGTCGCCGAGCTGCCGCTCGTGCGTGCCGTAGCCCTTCACCGGGTCGAAGCCCAGCGGCCGGCAGTGTTTCAGCACGTTGCGGTGGTCGCCCACGACCAGCAACGTGCCCACCGGCTTGCCCTCGCGGCCTTCGCGGCCGATGGCGACGGCCAGGTCGACCGTCGTTTTGAGCGTGTCCAGCGGAACCGACGTTTCGAGCTGCCGGAGGTCGTGGGCGGTCAAGCGCCCCAGGTGCTCGTCCAGCCGTACGACGCTCAGCGAATCGATGACGCCGGCCTCGAAGCCGCTGTACAGGGCGACGACGCACGCGGCCGGGCCGAGGATATCGTCGGCGACGCTTTCCAGCAGGGCGCGGGTGAGCTGCTCGTAAACGGGGGCGTCGATCGCCGACAGGTGAATGACGTCGAAGCCCGCGTCCGCGGCGCCTTGCAGGTAGACCGTTCGGTCGGCCGCCAGGACCAGGTGCAAACCGGAGGTGGCCTCGGCGACTTTCTCCCAGTCGAGTGCGGACTCGAGAAGGAGCAACAGCGCGTCGGCTCCTTCGATTTCCGCGATGCGGCGCGCTACCTCGAGAAAGGCCTCCAATTGCTCAGAAATCTTCGGAGGGGGTGACATCCGCTGTCGCTTGGCGCCGGGGGCGAGGCATGAGCGCAAAACCGACCGTCGAATGTAGACGACCCGTGTATGCGGTTCAATGCCGACAGCGAATCACGTGCGGCGTTCAGCGGCGTGCGCGATGCGTCGTCTGCTGCCGTGGCTGCTGTCGTGGCTGCTGCGCCACGGGCGCGGCGTCGGGCGTCGACTCTTGCCCGTCGTGCGGCGCAAACACCAGACGATCGTAAAGCACCAGGGCATGTACGGCGTGACCCAGCGGCCCCGCCTCCCAGTCGCGGCTGCGGTTGGCCCACATGATATTCGACAGGTAGTTGACCGCGCGGACCATGCGGTAGTTCGTCAGGTCGTTGTCATCCGCCGCGTAGATCAGGAACTCCAACTGGTGGCCCGTGGTTTTGAGCCGCCGATCGATGTCGGCTTCGGCGCCTGGGCCTTTAAACCACTCGGTGCTGAAGCTGCCATCGCCGTTTTGCAGGCGATAGGCGTAGTTGGCGTAGTTTTCGACGAACTTTTTAGCCGCCGCGTAGTCGCCGTCGACGGGCAGGCCGCTGCGCTCGCGCTTCTTGACCGTGAGAATGAGCCCGGCGAGGCGGTGCGTGCCGCCGCACGCCGCCGTGCGAACCGGCTGCCGCATCTCCTCGCGGAGCAGCGTGGGGAAATCCCACGGCATGCCCTGGTCGTTCATCCACGTGGCGTTGATGTCGAGATACCGCTGCAGGCCGATCAGCTTGAACGTCAGCTCGGTGCGCGGGTAGCAGGTGAGCTTCTCGGTTTCGATGAGATCGGCCACGGTGAAGTCCTTGCCTTCGACCTTCATGGGGTAGTCGGAGCGCACCCGCGCTTGAGCCAACAGGGCGAGCAACTGACCGTGGTGGCCCTGCAGCGCGGGGCCGACCTTGACCCGCATGTCGCCGTCCTGGTTGAGGTACATCAACGTGCGGCCTTTGCAGGGCTGATTGAAGCATAGCCAGCCGACGGCGGTGATCGGCTTGCCCTGTGGTCCGCCCACCAAAACGCGGCTGTGCACCTCGTAGGCAAGCATGCAGTGCATGACTTCCCAGGGGCTGCGGTCGCCCGTGTTGAGCGGACTGTTGTAGTAGTGCTTCAGCACGCGCCGCACTTTGTCGCGAAGTGCGATTTGATTGCGGCTCAAGGGACGCAACGGTCGCGTGGCGAGGGCGTCGTCCTGTTCCTGATAGCTCTCGGTGTTCGATGGCGGCACGGCCGTTTCGTCAGGCTGCTCGATGCGGTCGGGTTCGCCCACGGGGACAAGCGAGCGGGACGTGAGCGAGTCCGGCGCCGGGGCGACGCGTTGGCCGGGCGAGGTCGCCGGGGGAATCAGGGCGCCCTCCAGATCTTCGTCGCCGATTTCCGGCTCGCGGGAATCGCCCGGGGCGTCCTCGGGCGGCGCCGGCGTTTCGGGCAACTCGTCGATCGGCGCCAAGTGGTCGTCAGGCAGGGGGTCGTCGCTCGTCGGAGGTTCGGACAGCGCCGGCGCGGGACGCGCGGCAACGTACAGCGGCGCGGCGGCGTCGCCGTCGTTGGCGAGCGGAGCCTCCGCTTCGGGACCCTCGGCATCGACGATCGGCGCGGAGGGCGTCCCGGCGATCGGATCGGTGGGCGGCAGGTCGGGGATCGGGATGGACCGAGCGCCCGCGAGCGGCGCCCCTCCGCCCTGACGCCAGCCGAGGGGGGCCGGCGCCGCGGGAGCCGCGGCCGTCGCGCTGGAACTGCGGCTGGGACGCCAGCCCGATTGCGGTTCAGGTGCGCGCGCCAGGGGCTTCGCCTGGGGCGCAGCGGGAAGTGCCGAAGCGCTGGGAGCGATCGTCGGCTTGATATCGGCCAGAAGTCCGCGACGCACCATCGACGCAATCGTCGCGTCGATGGACAGTCCCTGCGGCGCCACGCGCGGCGCGAGCGTCGATTGCGGTTCGAACGACGATTCAGCGGCCCGAGCCAACGCCCCGGCGCCCAGCACGATGAGTAGAGCCGCAGCAAGCGCGCGCCGCTCCGGCCGACGCAAGGTGCAGATCATGGCAGAATCCCCCCATTCGGGCGTTGCGCCCGTAGGTGTTGTATCGGGGTCTCCCGCGAGGGAAGTTCAGCCGGATTGGCGAAGGCATGCGGGGTTGACGCGTTTCCACATCGACGCCAGCGGCATACGATTCGCGCGGCGTGCACCGCCTGCTAGCGCTGGCAGCACGGCATTTTGGCGGGGCCATTTAGCCGCGGGCCGTGGCCCGCGCCGCGCCACGCGCGGGGCGAGCCCCGCGGCTAAATGCGAATCAAGAAAGTGGACTTCCGGCGAACTCCAACGCCGACGCCAATCTTGCACCCGTCGCTAGCACGCGAGAGAATGCGGCATCGTAACTCCGCACTCCTCGGCGCCCCAAGGCCACGCCATGCCGAACTTGATCGCCAACGTCGTACCGCTGTTCGCCGCGTTTCCAGACCGACGAGCCATCACGCTCGCCGTCATGGTGGTGGTGATCATCGCTTTGCTGATCTTTCTGGCCGTGTTCACGCGGTTCGCCCGGCTGTGGATTCAGTCGGTGATGACCGGCGCGGGAATCGGCATCTTCGACCTCCTGCGGATGTGGTTGCGGAAGGTGAATCCCACGGTGATCACCCGCAGCAAGATCATGGCCGTGCAGGCGGGACTCGACGAGGACGAGGAAATCAGCGCCAAGGCGATCGAAGCCCACTACCTGGCCGGGGGCAATGTGCCGCTGGTGATTCGCGCGATGATCGCCGCCAAAAAAGCCAAGATCATCGATCTGTCGTTCAAGCGAGCGACGGCGATCGATCTGGCAGGCCGCAACATTCTCGAGGCCGTGCAGACCAGCGTGTATCCGCGGGTGATCGACTGCCCGCCGCGGGACGCGAAGCGCCCCTCGCTGGACGCGATCGCGAAGAACGGCATCCAGCTCAAGGTGAAGGCCCGCGTCACCGTGCGGGCCAACCTCGATCAGCTCATCGGCGGCGCCACCGAGGAAACCATCGTCGCGCGCGTCGGCGAAGGCATCGTCAGCGCGATTGGTTCCGCCGAAACGCACGCCCAGGTGCTGGAGAACCCCGATCGCATTTCCAAGGCGGTGCTGGCCCGCAAGCTGGATTCGCAAACGGCGTTCGAGATCGTGTCGATCGACATTGCCGATATCGACGTGGGGGACAACATCGGCGCCCGCCTGCAGGCGGATCAGGCCGAGGCGGACACCCGCGTGGCCCGCGCCCAGGCGGAAAGCCGGCGGGCGATGGCCGTGTCGCAGGAGCAGGAGAACATCGCCGCCATTGAGGAGAACCGGGCTCACGTCGTGGAGGCCGAGGCCGAGGTGCCCCGGGCGATGGCCGAAGCGTTTCGCACGGGCAAATTGGGGATTCTCGATTATTACCGGCTCAAGAACGTGCAGGCGGACACGGACATGCGGGAGTCGATCGCCGGCACCGGCGCCATTCGCGGGTAAGAGTTCGGGGCTTCCTTTGGACGACGAACGGAACGGCAAGCTATGGGCCCTGGGGCCGATTGCGGCGTAGAATTGAGTCGCCATGGAACCCTCTCAATTACCGCTGGCTGCGCTTCAGGATGTCCTTGAAGCCATCGTCCCGCTCATCGTGATGGTGATGTGGGCCGCGAGCCAGCTACTGGGGAACAAGCCGAAGGCGAAGCCCAAACCTCCGGCTCGTCCGCAGCCGCCGGCGGTCGGGAATGTCGCCGGCCAGGCGGCTCGCGGTGAAAAGCCACCGTCGCTGGAAGAGACGCTGCGCCGCGAGGTCGAGGAGTTCATGCGGCGGGCCCAGGGACGCGAACCCGCGAAGCAGGCGCCGGCGGCCCGCGCCCCCGCGGGACCCGGCCGACCGACGCCGCAGCGGCAAGAAGTCCGACCGCCCAAACGCACGAACACGCAACCGCCGGAGCGGACGCGGCGCCTGACGGACGCTCCCGGCGGGTTGACCACGCCCGTGACGCAAGAGTCAGGCCGCACAGCGCCCTTGGGCTCCGGGGTTGCGCAGCATGTGGCTCAACATCTGACGGGCGCGCAGGAGCTTGCCGCGCATGCAAGCAAACTGGGCGCCGAAGTGGCTTTGGCGGACGAGCGTCTCCAGGAGCACCTGCAAGGGAAGTTCGTCCATCAGTTGGGCGCGCTCCAGCATCGCGAGACGGAAAAGCGAACCGTGGCACGATCGGCTGTCGCCGAAGCGATTTTCAAGGCGCTGCAGACGCCAGCCGGCGTGCGGCAGATTATCGTCGCGAGCGAGATCTTGCGCCGCCCCGAAGAACGCTGGAAGCGCACCGGCGACGCGTCGCGTCGCGGCTAAGGTTTTCCTCCTAATAATCTACAGCCTACAGCCTACGGTCTTTCCCATGCCCCTCTTCGAATTCGTGTGCCGCGAGTGCGGTCGTGAGCAGGAAATCTTGATCCGAGGGTCCGAAACCCCGGAGTGCGAGGGCTGCGGCGGGCAGTCGCTGACCAAGCTGCTGAGCGCGCCGGTCGCCCACACGCCGGGCGGAGAGGCCAGCGGCCGTCCGGCGGGCGGCGGGGCGTGCGGAGCGGGTTGCGGCTGCCACTGAGCCGGCGGGCCGTTTCCGGCCGACTTGGGTCAATCCCCCGGCCACCCTGCGCGTGCGTATAATCCTCAAGTCCGGCCGAGCCGGACGCCAAATGCGGCAAAAACGCCGCGAATTTGACACTCTTTTCCCAGCCTGACTATACTGCGCAGAGCAGGAATATCTCCTGTTCTGACTGCGAGTTGCGGTCCGCCCGCGCCCCTTTCGTGCGCTGGCGGTGCGCCGCCGGAACGCTCTCAGCAGGCCAGCGACGCGAGGACGTGAATCGATGACTCTTCTGGGTAAGATCTTCACGCTGTGCATCTTCATTGCCAGCCTGTTTCTGATGTTCGTGGCGATGGTCGTGTACGCCACCCATCGCAATTGGCAGGAGGCGTACGCCAACGCCAAAACACAGCTTCAGGCCAAACAACAAGAGAATGCCAATCTTGAGGCACGCTACCAGAATCAGGTTGCCAAACTGAGCGCTGACAGCGAAGCGTGGGAGCAGCAGGTCCGCAAGCTGGAAAGCGAGCTGGTGACCGTCCGCGATCTGAACCAACGGACGCAATTGGAAAACGACGAGCTGCGCCAGGAGCGGCGGGCGGCCGAATCGCTGGTGGCCGCCACCGAGCGAAACAACGAAAGTCTAACCACCGAGGTGGTCTCTCTCCGCGAGACGACGCAGCAAAGCCAGGCCGCCCGCGACGCGGCGTGGATTCAAACGCTCCGGGCGACGACCGATTTGCACGTCACGGCGGGGCAGCTTCAATCGTTGCAGGAACGGGCCCAGCAGTTGATTGCCCAAATCGCGCAGTACACCAGTGCGGCGCGCGAGTTGGGCGTGGACCTCGATGCCGACGTCGTGGTGCAGGCCTACGGCGAGGTGTCTGGCATCCGCCGCGCGGACGGCGGGCAGCTCGTCGAGATCACCATCGGGTATGACGATGGCGTACGCAAAGGGCACACCGTAGAAGTCTTCCGCGGCGAGCGCTACCTGGGCCGAGCGGAGATCATCGAGGTTGACCCCGATCGCTCGGTCGGGCGAGTTTTGCGCCATTTCCAGCAAGGCCAGATTCAGGAGGGCGACCGTGTCGCAACCAAGCTTCGAGGCGTCTAGCCCGACCGTGCTGACGAAGAAGTCGGCATGGAATATTTACACGGTGCTGCTGCTGCTGGCGCTGTTGGCCCTGCTGCTGGCGATGGTGTTTTTGTACCTCGAAATCCGCGCTTATGGCGGGTTCGGGGCGTTCAAGCCCACGGTCCAGGCGAGCATGGCGCCAAATCCCGCGGCGCCGGCCCTCCTCTAGCGGCGCTCATGCCGCCGGCGCCGGTTGCGGCGACCGGCTGGCGAGCTCGCGGTCGAGGTCCAGCAGCGACGCCGGGTCGTCTTTCACGAGGTGAAACTTCGCGACGATTTCGCGGGCCGTCTTTTCCTCTTCGACCTGCTCGGTGATGAACCACTCGAGTTCCACCAGCGCAGAGAACGCCTTCTCCTGGAACGCCAGCTCGTAGAGCGAGTCGATCTGGCCGGTCACGCGCTCCTCCTGCTCGAGCGATTTCTCGAAGATGCTGACGATCGACGGAAACGTGATCTCGGGCTGGGCGATCGGCTTGAGCTTGACCTCGCCGTTGCGCGCCAAGATGAAGTCGAACAACCGCATGGCGTGGCCGTATTCCTCTTCGCTCTGGACGCGGAGCCAGTGGGCGCATCCCATGAATTGTTGATGCTCGCACCAGGCGGCCATCGAAAGGTAGCTGTACGAGGAAAACAGCTCGTTGTTGATTTGTTCGTTGATGGCGTCCTGCATTACGGATGCGAGCATGGCAAATCTCCGCGGCGTGAAGTTCCAGTGCGTCGGCCGATTGTAGATCGGCGTCCAGGGCCTGCCCAGGTGAGGCCGATCGCAAGGAGGGTGCGGCGCCGAGCGTGTTGACGACGAGTTTCAATCTCAATAGGCGGGGCGCGTGCACGCATCGAAACGGCGCAAAAGACGACCCCGGTGCGCTCGTGGGGAGCGCAACCGGGGGCGTCCGGCATGGAGCGACGTTAAGATGTCTCAGAGATCCGTCGAAAATGGGCCCGACTGGAGTCGAACCAGCACGCCCTTGCGGGCACAAGGCCCTCAACCTTGCGCGTCTGCCAATTCCGCCACGAGCCCGGGATCAAACGCCGTCGTTGCGTCTGCCATCACAAAACGTCTGCCGTCCGGGGGCCCGAATTGAGGCCTTCGGGCCAGATGGGGTAGTCTACCTGCCCGGTTCCGGCAGTCAAGGATGGCTGCGTTCTTGGCCGCGCCGCGCGGCCCCAGGGCCGCGACTAAATCCTAGTTAATCCACCGGCTCTGCCGGTGAGAATTGCCGAGGCT
>CAYSFP010000138.1:0-16300 GCA_964430075.1 uncultured Planctomycetaceae bacterium
GTCTTGGCCCCGGAGGGGCCGCGTCATGTCGCCAGGGCCGCAAGGCCCTGGAACGAGGCGCGCAAGGGTCTGAAGCCCCCGCGGGGCGACATCGGCTCACAACCACAAACGATGTCGCCCCGCGGGGGCTTTCGAGTGATTCGTCCCAGCTCACCAGGAGCTTGCGCTCCTGGCTACACGACTTGGCCCCTACGGGGCCCGATAGCACTTGCATCATCCTGTTTACGCTGGGCCCGTATCGGTCGTCCCTCCGGGACCATCGACTTGGGTGTAACAACGAGGGCTCGCGCCCCTGGCGACACGCGTTCGCCCCTCTGGGGCGAGCATGCCTTTGCATAATCCTGCTCAACGCGGGGTGCACGGGCCGAGCAAGACATCGGAGCCCGAGAGGGGCGACCGCCGAACGCCCGAGGAATCGTCGTCGATTGCATCGTCTCGACGCGCGATGCTTCCGCGCGTCTGGCGGGCCAGATAGAATTCACAACGTCGCCCCGCGGGGCGGCAACGATTCGACAATTTGATTTGACGCGCGAGCGTCAAGACGCTGCTTCGCGGAAAACCATCACATCTTTGCACAGAAGCGTGGTTCGACGCCCTGTTCGTTTTCGGGGGGACGCAATGGCACGCTCGTCAAAGGACGCGGAGCGCTCGCTCGACGCTCTGCCCCCGCTCCCGCTCGAGGCCGATCACTGGCAGGCCGTCTGCCGGGCGATGCAGCTTTCGGCCCAGCAGGTCCAGGTCCTCGAACTACTGCTGCGCGGCGCCGGCCAGAAGCAGATCGCCGCGGCGCTGGGCATCTCCCAGCCGACGCTAAAGACCTACCTGGACCGCATCGCGGCGCGGACCGGGGCGCGCGGCCGGATGCAGTTGGCGATGCACGTGATGGCGGTGTCGCACGAGGTGCGTCGGCCGGACGGCGTCATCCGAAAAGACGACTCCTCTCGCCGCCGTCCGAAGAGATGACTTTCGCCGTTGATGGCGGTTGGGCATTCTGGGGCCGGCCGCGTCGGCGAGTTCATGCCGAATGGCGGCGCCGCTTCTCAGGACGTTCCCCGCGTTGATGTTGGCTCCGGTGGATTCGAACGATGCGCATCAAGTTCGCTCTCGTGGCGGTTGCACTTTTCTCGTTGACGACGATGCGTCGTGCGCGGGCCGACTTCGTTGAGAACTTCGACTTGCCCGACGCCGCAGGAAGAGTCTTCTATCGCGGCGACGCGACCTATCTTGCGGATGGAGTGATGGGCGGAAGCAACAAAGGCAACGTAGATTTTCTGAACGGCTATGTAATACCGACCACTGCTGATGATAATTTTCCCCAAAATTTCGGATTGATCGAGAAAGATGAAAGCGGCGATGGCTTGTTTCTCTACAGCGGAACTCGCAATAACGCGCAAGATCCGATGCCCCACAACTATGCCGGCGTCGTATGGCGCAACCTTGAAGAAGTCCCGATCAAGCCAAATTCAACCTATACATTCGCTTTCTATCTCACGAACTCCGCCGACCACAGTAATGACGCGAGAGGCGGCAATGCAATCATCCGAACTCGCATCAACGGAGACGTGATTGGCGGCCCACACGAGGCTGTCGGCAGCTACGAACAGGGCGATCAATGGCAACGAGTTGCCGTCGTATGGGAGTCGGGAGAGTCAACTAAAGCCGATTTGGCGCTCGTGAACGAGCAAGCGACGGGCCGAGGCAATGATTTTGGCATTGATTCGATCTCGTTTCTTCGCCACTCCGCGGATTTCGACGGCGACGGCGACGGCGACGTGGACGGCGGCGACTTCCTGATTTGGCAACGCGCGCTGGGGACGACGGCCGCGACCGGTCGCGTGATCGGCGACGCTAATCACGATCTGAAGGTTGACGCACTTGATCTCGAGGTCTGGCGACGGCAAATCGGTTCCACGACGTCGGCAGATCCACTGCCGGAGCCGTACACGTTGTCGATGCTCGCTGTTGGGGCGTGGTTGCCGTTTGCGAGCCGGCGGCACATGCGTCGTCGATGAGCAGGACCTGGCCGTGTGGAAGGAGAATTTCGGCCGGACGCCGGCCGAGGGCGCCGCTCGGACTGTCGCGGCGGCTGCCCGGAACGCGGGGCTCGTCGCCGCGGCGGATTCCCCGTCCGCGATCCTGGCAGCGAAGCTGGTCGACGCCGCGATGGCGCACCACCAGTGGCTGACCGGGCAGGAGCCCGTCCGCCGCACCGGCAAGCTCAAGCCGCTGCGTGCGTAGGGCTCGGCGTCGCGCGCGCCTCCGTTTCGCCGTCGTAAGCACTTGTTTTGCCTCTGCTTCCAGAGAAGCACGTGGCGAGAGACGCCAACCGTCCCGCATGGTTGCGAAAAATGGCGGAGCCGAAGGTGAAATGAAACGGCGGCAGAGTAGAATGTCAGAACTTGAAGAGGAACCAGGAGGAGATCCCGATGCCCAGAACACTCCATGGCACGGTCCACGGTAAGACCATCGAGCTCGACGAAGACCCCGGCGTGGCCGACGGCCAGGAGGTCGAGGTCCAGATGAAGGTCATCCCTCTTGCGCAAACTTGGGGGGACGGCATTCGTCGCTCCGCAGGCGGATGGGCGAGCTACCCGGAGATGGGCGCGATCATGGAGCAAATCCATCAGCAGCGGAAGTTGGAACGTCCGTCTCCCATGGGCGGTGAATGAGCCATCTTCTAGACACCAATATCTGCGCGGCTCATTTTCGCCAATCGGGCGGGCTGGCTCATCGATTCATCCAGTACGGCGGCGGGCTGTTTGTGCCTACCATCGTCCTGGGCGAACTCTATGCCGGTGCGCACCACGTCAGCAACCCGGCTCCGCTGCTCCAGAAGATCGCCGACTTGCTCAACGACGTGCAAGTGCTGGATTTCGACCACGCCTGCGCGGAAGAGTTCGGCAAGGTGCGAGGCCGTCTGCTTCAGCAAGGCATCTCTGTACCAACCGCCGACCTGATGATTGCCGCCGTCGCTCTGGTCCACAACCTGACGCTGGTGACGAACAACACCGCGGATTTTCTGAATATCCCTGGCTTGAGGCTGGAGGACTGGTTGACGCCGTGAACGGAAATTTCGCGGCTGATTGCACGGCGAAGCGTTGAAGTCTTGTGTCGTGGGAATCCCTCCCCTAGCCCCTCCCTGCGAGGGAGGGGAGCGGAGACGTCCTCCGCGCGACGCCTACGTCCGCAGCGGCGCGTCGGTCGGGCCAATGCCCTCCTTCGCCAGTTCCCGCACCAGCTCCTTGCCCAGGATGCTGTGGCGGTAGCCGTAGGCGAAGTAGAAGACCAGCCCCAGCCCCATCCAGGCGAACAGCCGCAGCCAGGTGGCCAGCGGCAGGAACAGCATCATCGACACATTGACCAGCACGCCGGCCGGCGCCACCAGGAACAACACAGGGCAGCGGAACGGCCGCGGCATGTCGGGCTTCTGCAGGCGGAGAACCAGCACCGTGATGCACACGACCGTGAACGCGAACAGCGTGCCGATGTTGACCATCTCGCCCAGGGCATGGATGGGCGTGAGCGCGGCGACGACGCAGATGAAGAGGCCGGTCAGCGCGGTCGAAATGTGGGGCGTTTTGAACCGCGGGTGGATCGCGCCGAAGATCGCGGGCGGCAGCAGCTTGTCGCGGGCCATGGCCAGGAAGACGCGGGCCTGGCTGAGGAAGGTGACCAACAGCACGCTGGTGAGCCCCGCCAAGGCGCCGGCCGAGATGAACAGGCTCGACAGCCGGAGCAAGCCGCTGTCTCTGGCTTCGGCCTGCCGGCGAAAGGCCGCGGCGATGGCGGCCTTCACGTCGATGTCGGGGTACGGTTCCATCCCCGTAATGACGGCGGCCACGAGGACATAGAGCACGGTGCAGATGCCCAGCGACGCCAGGATGGCCAGCGGCACGTCGCGCTGCGGATTGATGGCTTCCTCGGCGTGCGTGCTGATCGAATCGAAGCCGATGAACGCGAAGAACACGATCGCCGCGCCGAGCATGACGCCCGAAAAGCCGTAAGGGGCGAAGTTCGACCGGACCGCGTTGTCGATCGGCTGCAGCGTTTCGGGGCTGACGATGAACCGCACGATGCCCCACTTTTGGAGTTCTTTCTCGCCGACGACGGCAAGGTATTTGTCAAGCTGCTCGGGCGTCGGCGGATCACCGGCAATCTGGTCGAGTTCGGCCTGGCGCTGGGCCACCCTGGCGGCGGCGTCCTCGGCGGTCATATCGCCTTTGGCGACCGCTTCGCCGGTAACATGCTCGGCCTTCTTCAGCGCCAAGTAGGCGCGGAGGTAGGCAGCGTCAGCTTCGACCTGGGCGGCTTGTTCGTCGGTCAACGTCGTCTCGGTCCGGTCGCCGACGATCGCATTCTTGACGACGGCCTCGGCGTCGATGAAGTCGGCGGCGGTCTTGCGCTCGGTGTAGGGGATGTCGGTCCAATTGTTCTGCGTCTGGTTGATTAGAAAAAAACCGGCGGCGATGACGAACAGCACAACGGCCAGCTTGATAACGGTGAGCACGGCGTTGGCAATCGCGCTTTCGCGAATGCCGACGATGAGGATGATCGTGATGACGATCATGATGCCGACGGCCGGCATGTTGAACAGTGCGTCGTTGGCCAGGCCGGGCGCGGTGCAGTAGCGCTCGGGAATCGTGAATCCGAAGGCGACCTGTAGGAACTCGTTGAGGTAGTTGCCCCACCCGGCGGCGACGACGGCGCACGCCATGGCGTATTCCAGGATGAGATCCCAGCCGATGATCCAGGCCAGCAGTTCGCCGAGCGTGGCGTAGGCGTAGGTGTAGGCGCTGCCGGCCACGGGCGCCATGGCGGCGAACTCCGCGTAACAGAGCGCCGCGAACACGCAGCCCAGCGCGGCGACGCCGTAGGAGACCATCACGGCCGGCCCGGCGTCTTCGGCCGCGGCGCGGCCGGTCATCACGAAGATGCCGGCGCCGATGATGCACCCGACGCCGAGTGCCGTGAGCGAGACCGGCCCCAGCACGCGGCGGAGGCGATTTTCTCCGGCCATCTCCTCGATGAGGTGTTCGAGGGATTTTCGGCCTTTGAGTTGATTCCAGCGCATCGACACGGCTCCTGCGTGGGTGAGTCCCGCCTCGGGGGGCCTTGGTGAACGCCGATCATAACCTCCCTGGCACTGGATTTGCTATATCGTTGCCGCGTCGGTTTTTCGATCGCACCTCAAGCAAGGAACTGTCAGATATGGCCAAGAGAATTCAAGACCGGGCGGGCAAAATCAAATATGGCTTGTTCGCATGGCTGCTGGGTTTGCCGATCCCGATTATCATCATCGCACTGTTCTGGGGCGGGTGTGATTTCTGATGCTGCGGATGTTCGGCGAATACGAACTCGGAGAGATTGGCGTCGTTTGGGGCGGCACGGAGGAAGCCGCATCGCGCTGCCATGCGGCGCGGCGAACGCGCACCCAGCGGCCTTGCCGATCGTAGACCAGCACCGCCTAGCCCAGCACCACGAGATTGTCCCGGTGGACTACCTCGTCATAAGGGCATTGGCCAAGAAGTTCGGCAATGCGGTCGGTGGGCTGTCCGGCGATGATCGCCAGTTGAGCGGCGGAATAGTTGATTAGCCCGCGGGCGAACTCGCGGCTGCTGGCATCGCACAGCGACACAACGTCGCCCTTGGCGAACGAGCCTTCGAGCGCCGCCACGCCGACCGCCAGCAGGCTGCGCCCCTGGTTCTCCACTGCCGCGGTGGCGCCCGCGTCGAGCGTCAGCCGGCCTCGCGGCGTGGCGGTCCAGCCGATCCACCGCTTGCGGGAGGCCATCGTGCGGCCCTCGGCCAGGATGAGCGTGCCCACGTCGGCGCCGGCGAGAATATCGAGCAGCACGTTCGGCCGCCGGCCGCTGGCGATCACCACGCTCTCTCCCGCGCTGGTCGCGATCCGCGCCGCACGGAGCTTGCTCGCCATGCCGCCGCGGCTGAGCTGCATGCGGGCTTGCCCCACGTCGTCGCGCACCAGCGTGCGCTGGGCTTCCTCGAGGTTGGTCACCACGGGAACAAGCTGGGCGCCCTCCTCGCTGGGATTGCGGTCGTACAAACCCTCGACGTCGCTGAGTAGCACCAACAGCGGCGCTCGCAACAAATTGGTGACCAGCGCCGCCAGCCGATCGTTGTCGCCGAAGCTGATCGCCAGCTCGTCCACCGCGACGGTGTCGTTCTCGTTGATGATCGGCACGGCGCCGCAGCGAAAGAGCGACAGCAGCGTGTTCCGCGTGTTGAGATATCGCGTGCGATGCTGCAGGTCCTCCGCCGTCAGCAGGATCTGGGCAGCGTTCAAGCCGTGCGGGGCCAGCGCCTTGTTATAGGATTCGATCAGCCGGCTCTGTCCCACCGCGGCGGCGGCCTGCAACTCAGCCAGATCGGTCGGACGTCGCTTCCAACCGAGTCGCCCCATCCCCGCCGCGACGGCGCCGCTGCTGACCAGCACGGGTTTGCGCCCCTCGAGTCGCAGTCCCGCGAGCTGATCGGCGATCCCCGCCACGCGCTGGTCGTCCAGCGTGCCGTCCTCGCGCGTCAGCACGCGGCTGCCGACCTTCACCACAACCAGGTCGGCCGCGGACATGATTTCCTGACGCACGAGATTGGTCACGCGAAGGGCCTCGAAGGCGACAGGGGGAAACGCGTTCAGGGGCGCCGCGATTCCGGCGCCTTCATATTTGCTCAAGGAAGGGTTGCACGTAAGGGGGAGCTCGTTTTGTCGCGATGCCAATTAGTGTAGTCGTCTCGCTGGAGCGAGACGAAAATTCCTCTCGCGGAGCGAGAGGTCTACACTATGGGCACTTGGCGTCACGACCGCCTGCGGTCGTTTGTTGTGAGGCCCTGCCGATCGCCGTATACTGCGGTTGACCGATTTTACCGTCCGACCAGGCGTTTCCCACATGAGCTTGTTTGACTGTCGTTCGACGCCGTGGGTTCGCGGTGCCGCCGCGCTCGCGTTCAGCTTTGCGTTTTTCGCCTGCCGGCTTGCGGAGGCCGCCGAGGCGACTGTCGCTGAAAATCCCGGTATCGTCGCCGAGGAGCCCGCCGATGGGCCGTTTGTGAAAATCGACGGCGGCTACATGGTCCCGTATGTCGAGACCATCCCGGGAACGGACGTGACCTTCGAGATGATCCCCGTGCCCGGCGGCGAATTCCTGCTCGGCACCCCGGAGGACGAGGCCGACCGCAACGACGACGAGGGCCCGCAGGTGCGCGTCGTGATGGAGCCGTACTGGGTCGGCAAAACTGAAGTCACCTGGGCGGAATACAAAGCGTACATGGACATGTACGACGCGTTTAAGAAACTCCAACAAATGTCGATCAACTCACAGCAGGAGGGCATCGACTCCAGCGGCGAGAACTGGCAGCTCGTCCTCGCGCATGCCCGCGACGGCAAAGCGGCGGACGCCGACAACCTCGACGGCGTTACCGCGCCCACGCCGCTCTACGAACCCTCGCAAACCTACAGCGCGGGCGAAGAGCCGGATCAGCCCGCCGTGACGATGACCCAGTACGCCGCCCGCCAGTACACCAAGTGGCTCAGCGCCATTACGGGCCGAAACTATCGCCTGCCCTCTGAGGTTGAATGGGAGTACGCGGCCCGGGCAGGAACGACGACGCCGTACTCGTTCGGCGACGATCCCGCCGAGCTGGATGAGTACGCCTGGTACGATGACAACTCGGCCTACGAACTTCAGTCCGTGGGAAGCAAGGAACCCAATCTCTGGGGGCTGCACGATATGCACGGTAGCGTCGCGGAATGGACGCTCGACGAATACGAGGCGGACCGGTACGCGAAGCTCGGCGCTGGGTCGATTAAGGCGGCCGACGCGGTCAATTGGCCGACGCGGCTGTATCCCCGCGTGATTCGCGGCGGCGGCCACCTGGACGGCGCCGCGGCCCTCCGCAGCGGCGCCCGACTGGGCAGTGAAGAAGACGAATGGAAGCTGATGGACCCCAATTACCCTCACAGTCCGTGGTGGTATACTGAGGAGCAAACGTTGGCTGTGGGGATGCGCATCGTGCGGCCGTTGGGCCCGATGTCGGAAGATGAACAACGGCGTGCCTGGGAGGCGGACATCGACCGCGTGCGCCGCGACGTGAAGACGCGGCTCAACGAGGGTCGAGGCGCGCTGGGCAAACCCACGCCCGAACTGCCAGCCGCGATCGAAGCTGCGCTCGAGCTTAACCAGTAACCCCTCAAATAGGCCTCCGTCAACGGGCAGCCCCTAGGACGCGAGGCGTACTCTTTCTCTCTGCCACTTTCTCATTCGCCCGAATCGGAGGCTTCCCTCATGTTTCCAGCTCCCAGCGCTCCCCAGGGCGGCGAACCGTCCCGCCGCGATTTTCTGCAAGGCGCCTCGGCCGTCGTCGCCGGCGGCATCATCCTGGGCGCGAACGCCCACATTGCCCGGGCGGCCTTTGGCGGCGCCAGTGATGAAATCAAGGTCGGACTTATCGGCTGCGGCGGCCGTGGCCGCGGCGCGGCCATCCAGGCTCTCGGCACGGAAGGCCAGGTCACGCTTTGGTCGATGGCCGACGCCTTCGCTGACCGAGTCGAAGACTCATATAACTACATCACTTCGCATGTCGAAGAAGAGAAGGGGCGCGAGAATCGGCGGTTCAAGGACTGCACGATCGACGTTCCCAAGGAACGGCAGTTCGCCGGATTCGACGCCTACCAGAAAGTCATCGACAGCGGCGTCGATCTCATCATCCTGGCGACGACGCCGGGGTTCCGCCCCATCCACTACGAGGCGGCGGTCAAGGCCGGCAAGCACGTATTTGCCGAAAAGCCGGTCGCCGTGGACGCCGCCGGCATCCGCCGCTTCTTGGCTGCCAACGAGGAGGCGAAAAAGAAGAATCTCAAAGTGGGCATCGGCCTGCAGAGGCATCACGACCCGCGCTACGTCGAAACGATTGATCGGCTCCAGAACGGCGCCATCGGCGACATTTTGTTCACTCGCGTGTACTGGAACGGAACGACGCCGTGGGTCAAGGTTCGTGAAAAGGACCAGAGCGAGATGGCGTACCAGATGCGCAACTGGTACCACTTCACGTGGCTGTGCGGCGACCACATTGTCGAGCAGCACATTCACAACATGGATGTGAGCAATTGGCTCTTGGGCGCCCATCCTGTGGAAGCGCAGGGGATGGGCGGCCGGCAGCTTCGTACGCCCGAGGAAGGTCAGATCTACGATCACCACTGTGTGGAGTTCACCTACGCCGACGGCCGAAAGATGTTCAGCCAGTGCCGGCACATGGACCGCGTGGATACGAACGTCAGCGAGCACGCTCATGGCGCCAAGGGTTACAGCGACGTGAGCGGAAGTCGCATTGAGCCCATGGGAGGGGAGCAGTGGCGGAGCCGAGCGCGCCGCGTGGATCCCTATCAACAGGAACACGACGACTTGTTCGCGGCGATTCGGGCCGACGAAAAGTACAACGAGGGCGACTTCGGGGCCGAGTCGACCATGACGGCCATTCTTGGTCGCATGGCCACCTACTCCGGTAAGGCAGTGAAGTGGGAGGACGCGATCAAATCGCCGTTCGATATGTCGCCGCAACAATACTCGTTCGACGCCCAGCCGCCGGTGCTGCCGGACGAGAACGGGTTGTACCCAATTCCCACGCCGGGCCGCATCGATCCGATGAGGGCATAGAGCGTCCGACCGTATCCTTCGGCGCCGCGCGGACCACGCGCGGCGCCGATGTGAGCCATGGCGTATACTTGGACTATGAGCTGCCTCGACCAGTTTCTCGATCCGAAGAACGGCTGGTTCACGCCCGAAGCCGCTCGGCAGATCGTCGCATGGCGGCCTGACGACGCGATTCGCGCCCGCATTCAAGAACTGGGAAACAAGGCCAACAGCGATGAGCTCACGCCCGGCGAAGATGCCGAGTACGAGCAGCTCATTGACGAAGGCGACATGATCGCGCTGCTTCAACTGAAGGCGCGGGCCGTCCTTGAGTGCGCAGCGCGGTAAGCCATGGCCAGCGCGCCGTGCCGGTGACTTGTGGCGGCCTGATGTAGGCTTGGCACGTCTCATTGGTTGGCAAAGAGACTTCGAAATAGAGTATCCTCCGGTCCCCTCTCCTCGATGGAGAGGGAGCAAGGGGAGCACGGGCGACCCAAAGTCGCCCGAGCGCACCCGCGGTAGTCCTTGCGAAGCAACAGGGAGAGGTGATGACGCAGGTACACGCGCAGCACTCGCCGCGACCAAGGTTGGCCGCCGATGCCGCAGTGCGACGCGTGTTCCCGCTTCTTCCCCTCTCCCCAGCCCTCCCCGCCGAGGGGAGGGGGCCCGAGGATTATTCGGAGCAGCTTCTCTTGCCGCGAGTTCTGTCATTTGATGCCCCGTGGTGAGCGTTTCATGTTTCGATTCGCAATGGTCGCGGCCGCACTTTTCGCCTGCGCTAGCGCCAACGCCCAATTCTCCCCCCCTTCGGAGTTGCCGTCCCGCGGCGGACTCCCCGATCCGCTCGTCCTGCTCGACGGAACGAAGGTCGCGACGGCCGATGCGTGGCGGTCGCAGCGGCGGCCTCAACTGCAAACGCTCTTCGAGCACTACATGTACGGCCGACAGCCGGCGGCGCCGGGCGAAATTCGCGGCCGCACCCTGTTCGAGGACGCGGCCGCCTTCGGCGGCAAGGGAACGCTCCGCGAGATCGAGCTCTCCTTCGGGCCCGCGGATTGGCCGAAGATCTACCTGCTTGTCGCGACCCCCAACGCCTCGCGGCCCGTGGCGTGCTTCGTCGGCATGAACTTCGGCGGCAACCACCTGCGCACCGCCGACGCGCGAATCCGCTTGCCAACGGCGTGGCTGCCCGATCGCTATCCGGGCGTCGTCGACAATCGGGCGACGGACGCCGGCCGCGGCCGGCAGAACGAAGGCGGCGACCTCTGGCCGCTGGCCGAGGCGGTCGCCCGCGGCTACGCCATCGCCACGTTCTACTGCGGCGACGTGCAGCCGGATCGGCCGGACGTGCGCGAGGGCATGCGGGCCGTGCAACGCGCCGCAGCCGAAGGAGAAGGCGCTGGCGCCGAAGTCGCCGACGGCGGCGAAACGGCCACGATCATGTGGTGGGCCTGGGGCATCCACCGCGCGGTCGATTACCTCGTCACCGACCGGTCAATCGACGCCGAGCGGATCGCCGTCGTCGGCCATTCGCGGCTCGGCAAAACAGCCCTGTTAGCGGGCGCGCTCGACGAGCGGATCGCCCTGGTGATCGCCAACCAGGCCGGCTGCGGCGGCAGCGGCCCCAGCCGGCACGACGATCCGAACGCCGAAACGGTCGCCATCATCACCAAGAATTTTCCTCATTGGTTCTGTCACAACTTCACGGAGTTCGCCGCCGACCCCTCGAAGCTGCCGTTCGACCAGCATTGCCTCGTGGCGCTGTGCGCCCCGCGGCCGGTGCTGTTCGACGCCGCGGCCGACGACAAGTGGGCCAATCCGCCCGGACAGTTCGAGATGCTGCGGGCCGCGACGCCCGTGTATGGCCTGCTCGGCGTCGAGGGCCTGGAGGCTGATGCAATGCCCCAGGCCGGCGACCCGCCGATCGACAGCCGCCTGGGCTATTGGCTGCGTCCCGGCGAACATGCGCTAGGGCTGGCCGATTGGAAGACCTTCATGTCCTACGCGGATAAGTGGCTGCCGACGCCCTAGCGCTTCGTCCATCATGTTCTGGCAGTTCAACGCGGTCGAAGCCTAGCAGAAAGCAGCGGTTATGATGCGGGCTGCTTCTGGTAGACGCGCACGTAGTCCACTTCAAACTTCGCGGGAAACTGCGTGCCGCCGGGATCGCCGCCGTTCATGCCGCCGATGGCGAGGTTGAGAATCATGTAATGCGGCGCGCGAAACGGGTTGTCCGCCTTCTCGTTGGCATTGATGGTCTGGGCCAGATCGACTTCGTTAAGGAGCCGATCGTCGACGTAGAGGGCGATGCGGTCTTCGTCCCAATCCATCCGCCACACGTGAAACTCTCGGGCCCACACGTCGCCGCCCAATTCGGCGATCGGAGTGCGCGAATCATCCCATTTGGCCTGCCACCGGCCGCGGTCGGCCCACGCGGCGTTGGCCAGCAGCGTGCCGCGGTAGAACTCCATGACGTCGATTTCCCCGCACGCGGGCCACTCGCCGTCGCCGAGCGTCCAGAACGCGGGCCACATTCCGGGCCGCACGTCGATCCGGCCGCGCATCTCGAATCGGCCGTACTGCCACTCGCCTAGCCCGCGCGTCATCACGCTGGCGGAGGTGTACTCGGCATACTCGCGATTCGTCTGCCAGCGCCGACTGCCCGCTTCGTAACGCGGATTGGCGACGCGCTCTTTGCGAGCTTCAATCACCAGATAACCGCCGGTGCAGCGCGCGTTGTCGGGGCGATACCACTGCAACTCTTCGTTGCGAACGAAGCCGCGTTCGTAGGTCCATTTCGAGGGATCGGGGCGCCCGTCCTCGTTGAAGTCGTCCGACCATACGAGTTTGTAGCCATCCTGTTCGTAGGCCGCGGCGGCCAGCGAGGGAGTGATCGTCCGCGGCACGGCGCTCGCCACCGGATCGACCGGGGCGGTCGCGGCGGCGCCCTGCTCGATTGTCACCTCCTGCGTGTCCTTGGGATTGCCAAGCGCCGCCATACCGGCTGACATGAGCTCGCTGAGCACCTGCCGCACCGCGCTGGTGGGAATTAAGAACGATTCGGTGCGACCAGCCCGCGCAATATTGAATCCGACCACGCGGCCGTCGAGATCGACCACCGGCCCGCCGCAGTCCACGGGTCGTAGCACCGTGTCGTGCTGTAGCGCCAGCGGGAAGCCAAACCGCCGCACGCTCAGCCGGCCGCCCAGATTGTTCTGGAAATCGTTGCGGCCCATCGGCAGCCCGGGGAAGTTGCCGGACAGCGTGGCCACCAGCGACAGCGTCTCGTCGCCGCGCTCGACGACGAGCGTCACCTGATCGCCGGGGTTAAAGCTGCGAATGCGGTTGACCAATGCCTCGCGCGTCGAGGTCTTTTCGCCATCGACGCTCACGATGCGGTCGCCCGGCACGATGCCCGCCGACTCGGCGCCGCTGTCCTCGAAGACCTGCACGACAATCGGCGCTTCGTCCTCGAGCTGAACGCCCAGCACTCCCGCCTGCGGGGGAATCTCCCGCGGGCCGACGCTCACCACGCCCACGGCCAGCGGATCGCGCTCGAGTCCCACCGACGCTAGCCACGCGCCCACCGTGGGCACCGCGGCGTCGGCCAGCTCGACGGTCGGCAGGCCCTCGGCGTCGACCTTCACCAGGGCCAGGTCGTACTCCCGACTGGTCGCCAACGTGGCGCCGTCGAGCGTGCGGCCGTCGGCCAGCTCGATCGTCACGTCGTTGCACAGGGGCGTGGCTTTGGTGAGGATCCAGCCGCTCGAGTCGACGATGCCGCCCATCCCGCGATGCTTGCCTTCACAGCGAATCTTCACGGTGGCGGGCGTCGCCTTGCCTACGACTTCGCGGAACGCGGCCCGCACGTGCGGGCCATCTGTTAGACGCCAGCGAGGGACGAACAGCCGGTCGGTGCTGAACGGCAAGTCGCGGTCATCTTCGTCGGACGCGTCGTCGTCGCCTTGCGCCCCATCGTCTCCGCGGCGCGGAGGTTCCTGGGCAACAGAGTGCCGCGCTGCGGCGCTCACCGAAAAGGTGACCAGCGCGGAGCAGAAGACCGCGAGCGAGCCGATGCGTCGCAAGCGAGATTTCCAATCGTGCGTGGCGGACATACAGACTTTTCCGTGGCAGCTCAGCGTGTGGGGAACGATAGCTATTCTTATGCAGATTCCAATCGAGGCGCACCCAAGGCGATCAATCTTCGTCCGGCCCGCGTCGCCCGTCGTCCTCATCGGGCCGCCGCGCTCGCGGCATCGAACCGTCAGGCCGGGATAACCGCGCCTGGATTTGCATCTCCGTGCCGCGGCGTTCGATCGAGAGGTCGACGCGGTCGCCGGGACGTTTGGACGAGATGATACTCGCAAGTTCCTCGAACGATGCAAGGTCCCGACCGTCAACGGCCAAAATCACGTCGTCGACGCGCACCCCCGCCTTCTCGGCCGGCATGTCCTCGGCCACTTGGGTCAGCACGCAACGGCCCCCGACCGTCCGGCCGGACACGCCCAGCACGGCCCGGTTGCGGTCCATTTCATCGTAGTCGCCGCCCCACAGCTCGCTGGCCAGCAGGCGGTCCCAATCGTCGCGAAACTCGGCGATCGGCACGTGAAAATTGTGCGTGATCATGGGCCCGATGCTGCTGTGGATGCCGACGACCTCGCCCTGCATGTTGAACAGCGGGCCGCCCGAATCGCCGCCCACCAGCTTGCAGTCGGTGCACAGCAGCTCGTCGTCGCGGAACAGCACGCGGCCCAACCGCACCGGAGGCGCCCGGCCGACGACCAACCCGCCCGGCTGCCCAGTGGTGATCACCCATTCGCCAGGCTTCAGCGGCGGCCCTTTTGCAATCGGCGCAAAAGGTAGATCAGCCGGCGGGCTATCGATCCGCAGCATCCCGGCGTCGGCGTGGTGGTCGGCGCCGAGCGTGCGGGCCCGAAATCGGCGTCCGTCCGGCAATTCTACCCATGCCCGGCGGCCTGGTCGGCCGATGACATGGGCCGCGGTCAAAACGAGCCCCTCGGCGTTCACGATGACCCCGCTGCCCGAGGCACGCCCCACTTCCACGGACGTCGTGGCCGGGACAACCCGGGCCAGCACCCGCTGCAATTGGTCCTGGATGAGCCGCAGATCCTGCGCGTCGGTCGGAGCCCGGGCCGCGAGCGTCGTCGCCGTTTCGGGCGACGGCTCGAGTGACACGGGCTGCCGCTCAACCGACTCCTGCCCCAGAAGCGGCGGGGCGATCAGGCTTGCTGCAGCAATTAGCAAACCCAGGCCAGGGACACGTACGGCGTGCATGCGGGTGAGCTCGGAAGTTAAGCGTGGGATTGAGTTTAGGCTCCGCGCCGCGAGCGCTCGCAGCCAGCTAATTGTCGCATCGCTCGTCAAACGCGGCAACTCGGAACCCACCGAGTCGTTCAACCCATAAAACCCCGATAATTGGCGCCGAGTTTCCCTCAACCTGTACATGCGCCCTTGCACCATGTACGCACGTATATTAAGATGACGATGCCGGTCGGCGCCTGCACGTTCAACAGCCGCCAGGCAGGCTGAAATCCACAAGGCAAACGCCTGTCGGCGGCTCGCTTCCGAGTGCTTCGTCCATCATGTTTTGACAGGTGCTCGCCCGCGTTTCTCCAACCAATTTCAGAGGGAAACGCGGGTGAGCACCTGTCAGTTCAACGCGGTCGAAGCACTAGGGCGATGGGCGGCCGAAATCACAACTGCAGCGAAGCGTCGCCGCCCCCACGCGGTGGGAGTCGGCAATCCACAATTCTCTCTTAGGGGGCCACTTCAATGTCCATGGATTCACTCACCACGCGCCAGCGGGAGGTGCTCGATTTTATTCGCGACAAGATCGACAATCGCGGCTACGGCCCAACCGTCCGCGAGATTGGCGATTATTTTGAAATCAACTCGCCCAACGGCGTGATGTGCCATCTGAAGGCCCTGGAAAAGAAGGGCATCATCACTCGCGAGCCGAACATGTCGCGGGCGATTCAGTTGACCGACATTGCCCGGCGGGACGAAGGCATTCCGCTGGTGGGCCAGATCGCGGCCGGCAGCTTGGCGCTGGCCATCGAACAGGCCGACCGCCTGAATCTCGAGGAAATGTTTCCCGCCAAGAAGAACTGCTTCGCACTTCGCGTGAAGGGCGACTCGATGATCGAGGCGGCCATTGCCGACGGCGACATCGTCATCTGCAAGAAGACCCGCACGGCCCACAAGGGCGACATCGTGGTCGCGCTCACCGACGAAGGCGAGGCGACGCTCAAATACTGGTTCCCCGAAGCCAATCGCATCCGCCTGCAGCCGGCCAACTCGTCGATGAAGCCGATCTACGCCCGCGACGTGCAGGTGCTGGGGATCGTGACGGGGGTGATTCGGAAAGTGGGGTGAACGCTGGCGATGAGGCAATTTAGCCCGTCGCGAATAGTTTTGTCAGCGACATCGACCGCAGGAATTAGATATTCCCAAGTTGACTGAGGAGGAAGATAAGTCCAATCGCGCCACATATTGCGCCACAAACTCGAAGGCATTGCCCCTTCAACGTTGGGTTTTCCTTAAGTCTGTAAAATGACAAGAGGCCGAAAACTACAGCAAGTGCGATAGCCCACGACTTTCGGACAGCGGCGGGAGATTGACCTACGCCGCTAGGA
>CAYSFP010000139.1:0-1341 GCA_964430075.1 uncultured Planctomycetaceae bacterium
GCTCATCAACGTGTAGATCCACGGCGGCGCCCACGGGGCGTTCGCCGGATACCACTTCCGGTTCTTCTGATCTCGTACGATGTCCCCACGTTTCAGCAGGATTCGTAGCGTTCCCTCCACGTTCGACACGTCTTGGCCGATCGCCTTCGCCACGTCGCGCGGAATCAGCTCGAGCACGACGGCGAACGCTCCCGCTTCCTGCGCGGCGAGCGCGTCGGCCAGGAGCTGGTCGGCGTCGCGCTGCACCTTCCCGTGCCCGCCGAGCTTGCGGATCGACTGCGGCCGCATGCCGACGTGCGCCATCACCGGAATGTCGGCCGTCGCCAGCGCGCGGATCGTTTCGGACTGGTGGACGCCCCCCCCCAGCTTCACGGCCGACGCCCCGGTCTCCTTGAGGATCCGCCCGCCGTTCGCCACCGCGTCGCGCGGCGAGACCTGGAACGAGAGAAACGGCATGTCGACGACGACCAACGCCCGCCGCACCGCGCGCGTGACGAGCTTCGCGTGGTAGATGATCTCGTCGAGCGTGACGGGGAGCGTCGTCGGATGCCCCTGCACGACCATGCTCAGCGAATCCCCCACGAGGATGCTGTCGATCCCCGCGGCGTCGAACAGGCCTCCCCACAGGTGGTCGTACGCGGTGAGCATCGTGAGCCGCCGCCCTTCCGACTTGGCGGCGACGAACCGGGGCACGGTCATCGCGGGAGCGGGCTTCGGCGGGGACTTCTCCTTCTTTCCGACCGTCATGCAAGAATCTCCCGAACGACGTTTCCATGCACGTCGGTCAGACGGTAGTGTCGTCCCTGGAACTTGTGGGTGAGCCGCAGGTGGTCGACGCCCAGGCAGTGCAGCATCGTGGCGTGCAGGTCGTGGATGTGGACCGGATCCTTGGCGATGTTGTAGCTGAAATCGTCGGTTTCGCCATGCGTCACGCCCGGCTTGATCCCGCCGCCGGCGAGCCAGATGGTGAAGCACCGCGGGTGATGGTCGCGGCCGTAGTTGTCGGCCGTGAGGGCGCCTTGGGAGTAGGACGTTCGGCCGAATTCGCCGCCCCAGATCACCAGCGTGTCGTCGAGCATGCCGCGCTGTTTCAGGTCGAGGACGAGCGCGGCCGACGCCTGGTCGGTCGCGCGGCATTGATGCCGGATGGCGGAGGGCAAATCGCCGTGGTGGTCCCAGCCCTGGTGGTAGAGCTGGATGAACCGGACGCCGCGCTCGGCCAGGCGGCGGGCCAGCAGGCAATTGGCGGCGAACGTGCCGGGCGTGCGGCTGTCGGGGCCGTACAGGTTGAACGCCGAGTCCGGCTCAGCGGACAGATCGGTCACGTCGGGCACGCTGGCC